>JBELAI010000244.1:0-8312 GCA_049508975.1 Occallatibacter sp.
TCATAGACAGGCACATTTCGATCGATTCCGACTACGGCGTCTCTACAGATTGCGAGGAATCTGGATGAATCCCCGTGCACGTTTGCGACAAAGGTCAGCGTCGGCGACGGCTCTTCTTGAACGGGCCAGTAAGCCTGTGGGGTCCCATCATACTCGGGGCCTCCCATTCGCGCAGTCGCAACTACGCCGGTGACCAGGTACGGTTGACTCCTCCAAGATGCAATGATCCTGCGGCCGACAATACCCGCGTCTAAGCCAGCTTGGCGCGCAAAAGCTTCGTTCACAATAACAGGTGATTCAGCCGCGATACCCTCGTTCATGCTGAATTCTCTTCCCGCGAGCAGCTCCGTGGTCATGGTTCGGAAGTAGCCCGGCATCGCCCCGTTCAACACGACGGCGTGAATCTGTTGACCTGAATCCATCTTGATTGTGCCCGCCATTAACAGATTGTTTGTTAGCGGCAGGTAACTGACTGCACCAGCCGATTCGACGCCTGGGATCGACCGCAGACGATCTAGAACGGTCGAATAGTATTGCCACATTTGACTTTGCTTCTGATACCTCGTTCCCTGCAACGAAACATTCAGCGTGATCACATTTGCTGGCCGGAACCCCAAGTCCGTATTGACTAAGCGCAGGAAAGCCGAGCCAAGCGCGAGGGAACCCACAAGGAGAATCAGCGTGAACGCAACTTGAACTCCAACTAGAATCGACCGCAACTGCTGAGTCACTGGCTCACTTGTTCCCGGATGCACACGGAGTTGTGTAGAAGGCTGGAGGCGTCCGACTATCCATGCAGGCATAACTCCAAAAATGGCTCCGACGATCAGCGCAAGAGCAATTGCGAAACAGAGAACCCGCCAGTCCAGAAGGGTGTAGTCCTGGGTCGCCAATTGCCCGGGCAAGGCAGCGCTTGCAATTCGAGCCACGAAAAATGCATCAATGAGCCCGATCGTTGACCCCGTCAGAGTGAGCGCCGTTGCTTCGACTGTGAGTTGTTGCACGAGCCGTGATCTGCTCGCACCGAGAGCGGCTCGTAGAGCCAGTTCTTGCCGACGCTCCGCCGTTCGCGAAAGAAGCAGTTGCGCTACATTTGCGCATGCGGTTAAGAGGACGAGGAGAACAACCGCCATGAGAATCAGCACCGACTGACGGACCTGTGAGGTAATCTGATCCCGGAATCGAATCAATTCAGGGCTCTCCTGGTCATGGCGATGAAAGCTGCTAGGGCTGACGCGAGAAGCCTCCGCTTCGAACTGATCCCGTGCCTGCATCATTGTGATCCCTGGCCGTAAGCGGCCGATCGTTTGCCAGAGAAAAGCCCCATGTTTCGGAATCGTTTCGAAATCGAAGACAGTTGGAGTCCAAATGTCCACGTTACCTGGATAGTCAAAGCGGGGCTGGGCAACGCCAATGACCGTGAGAGGAGCGCCGTCCACATGGACCATGGCGCCGAGCACGGCGGGATCTCCGCCGAACGACTGTAGCCATAGACGATGACTGATTACCGCGACATGGTTCTGGCCCGTCTTGTCTTCATCCAAGGCAAATGTGCGGCCCGCGTCGCTTCTTGCACCGAGCAAAGAAAAGAAATTCGCGGAAGTTTCCGAAACGCGCACTCGCAAGGCGTCACGGCCCGAATTCAGATTCATCTCGGAAGTAGAAAATGTGGCTGCGCTTTCTAGGTAAGCGCTGTGATCTTGCCATGCCCGAAAGCTGGCACGACCGTTCCCTGCACTAAAAGGCGAAAGGCGAAGTTCCACCAATCGCCCCGCGTCCACGAATGGCAGGTTTCTCAGTAGCAGCGCACTGGCTATACTGAAAACCCCAGTGCTGATGCCAATGGCCAGGGCAAGAGCGCCAATGGCTAGAAATGCGCTAAGTGGGCGTCTGCGGTAGACCCGTAAAGCGAAATGCAAATCCTGCCCCAACTCACGGGCCAGCTCACGCGGCGCGGAAGTCGCGACATCACCAAGAGCATGCGCCCATAAAAGTACATGTTCGTTCCAACTCTGCGCCCCTCGCTGCTCATCTCGAAATTGGCGATCCATGGGGGCCTCGTATTCTTCGCGAAAACTTGCAGGATAAATCTTCAGTAGTTTGCGGTATAGCTTCGTGGATTGCATCGTGAGCACCTCACGCCGGGTCAGGAATGCCTAGGCGGACTTGTGCAAGTTGCACCAACTCGCGCAGGCGCGCTACCTCAGCCTGGATGACGCGACGTCCTAAATGGGTTATGCGGTAATAGCGGCGGCGTTCATCATCCAGGTGCGGATCGGGACGCTCGTCCGACTCAACTATGAGTCCTTGCTCTAACATCTTGTTGATGGCTCCATAGAGCGCGCCCGAGCCTAGATTGATGCGCTTCTCGGTCCGTTGCAGGATCTCCCGCTTCAACGCGTACCCATGACGCTCACCTTCCGTCAGCGAGAGGAGCATATGGAACACCGGGAGCGAGAGCGGCAGCCTCTGTAGAATCTCTTCGTTTCGCGCCGTCATAGTTGGTCACTTTCTGACCTACTATGACATAGTCAAGCGGAGGACGTCAATTGCCATCAATGGGGTTGTCGGAAGAGCCTGAAAGCTCCGGCTAGATTGATAAGGCCTTGCGATGCGATCCCATTCTGTACCACCTGCGCAGTAAGCTCTGTAAACTGGGCCGGCGACACATCGCCAATGGGCTCATTGACAACCGATCACGATAAGTGTCTTGTGGCGGATGCGGCGCATTGCGCTGGGTGGCGGCATACGGTTTATCCAGCATTGCCGAGCGAAAAGCAGGCCATGGAAATGACAGAGTATGGAAAGCATTGAAAGCCATAATGCCGGCTTCCCACCCTTCCCACATTCTTTGGAAATCTCTTCGGGATTCTTACATTCCCACGGCCTCGACGGTGTGATATATGTCCTCTCGTGCTCCCTCAACTCGAACCATCGCCACCGCTAGGGGCTTGTAACGAATGTCTCAGGTCCACAACGTAACGGATGTTCCGGTACACTCACCCATTAGGAAGGCTTGTCTTCCTTGTGTGTGCGCGTCAGCGCGCCGGATTCTCAGGGTCGGCGTTGCGGGCAGGAACAGGCCCGCTAGAGGTGGGAGCGGAAGACGCGGAGCGGCTGTAGCGCGGAGGAGACTTCCTCCCCGGGCAAAGGTCTTTGCCGTAAGTTCTCTCGAAAACACGTTTAACGGCGGAAATTGACGAGATATGCCCACCGGCGGGATTGGCCCCGTTGCCATTCGAACCTGTATGCCCGATGATGGATTTGGAACTGTGACGCGCCGTTCTGGGGTGTGGAAACCCCGACAACAGTTGTGCGCGGGTATACGCGCTTACGAATCCCTACGCCTTTGCGGTCGGGGAGCTTGTGACGTATGTCCAGGCCCCTAAAGCTAAAGGTCACAGTAGCCGTGTGTTGTCGGCTTTCCAACTCCCCGATCACGGGTTATAGGGTTGTTTGCGGGGGCGCACCGCAGACGTTTTCTCCCTCCCCGGCTTAGGAGTTATGCTTATCCCGCGTAATTTGTTCCATGGTTGGTCCTTGCCGATATCGAATAGACGCGGATTTGCCGTGCCTCCAGGCAGGCGACGGAGGCATGGGCTTGTCTGCATGCAAGTCGCATGTGGGATAGCAAAGAGGTGTTCGCGATGAGCGCTGTCCGCGAATTGAACTTCGCTCCCAAAGGCGAAGGACGTCTGCCGCTGCCTGATCGATGTAGCCTCGATGTCTCTTGCTTTGAAGAACCGGAGGTACAGCAGGCACTGGCCATCGCCATCGAAGAGACGCTCTATGTTGTCGCGTTTGCCGGAATTGACTTACAGGCGCTGGACGGCGTGACGGTCGCAACTGACTGCCGTGCGGCAGCATGTGCCTTGCAAAACCTGCCGGAGGGCCAGATTCCGCTGGAGATGAATCCCCAACCGGAGGTGATGGAGATGGCACGCACCGCCGCGATCCGACGCGACGGAGATTTGCATTTTCATATTGTGTTGCGGCGCGGTCTGGGCCTGATGACACTCTCCCCGGAGGCGGAGATGCAGCGGCTGGCGCTGGCGTGCATCGCCCATGAAGCGGCACATGTCGAGCACGAGAGCCATCTCTACCGGATGTTTCCCGACAGCTACGGAAAGCCGTTGGAATGCGGGAACCGGTCCCGACAGACTTTCTTGAAGGCGATGGATGTCTGGAGCGAATATGCCGCGTGTCGGTCGTCGGCGTCGTTTCGTCCGGAAGCTGTGGAGGAGTTCGAGGGGATTCTGCGCCGCGCGTTTCTTTCTTATACGGTTCCGTATCGTAACCATTGGGCTAACATCTTGTCGATACGCTACCGTATGGCGAACATCTTTGGAGGCAAGCGCGTGATGCACTCCGATCGGTTCCGGAGTCGTTGCCATACGGTAGCGTATTGACAGAACGTCAAATCTCGTTTTACCATACGCGGCAGCATGGGAAAAGATTTGAGCAGAGACGACTGGCTGAAGGCGGCGCGGCTGGCGTTGTTGACGGGAGGGGTAGAAGCTGTGCGTGTGGAGAAGTTGGCGCGGAACCTGCGCGTGACCAAAGGAAGCTTCTACTGGCATTTCAAGGATCGCGAAGAACTTCTCGATCTTCTTCTGCGCGAGTGGGAAGAGGAGCTGCGGAAGGAGATCATTCCACGGCTAGACGGCCGGCGAGGACGAGAGGGGCTACAGATGCTATTGCAGCTGCTAGCAAAACAGGTGCCACTGGGCGAAGAAGGAGCATTGCCGTCAGATGCGGCGATGTTCACTTGGGCTTCGGTTTCGCCTGTGATTGCGCAACGAGTTAATCACGCCGAACGAAGGAGAATTCAGCTGCTAAAGGACATCATCGGGAGTTCTCCTCATGTCGAGCTGTTGTATCTGATATGGGTTGGATTTGTCGCCAGAGGGCAGCGAGATCCCGCGTCGCGCAAGCGATTTCCGCACATCGCACGTATGATGCTGGACTTGTTTCCGTCAGTGAAGCCCGAACAAAACAAACGTCTGCCAAAGAAGGCCTAACGTGAAGGAAGGCAACCTATGCGGCGATGGATGAAATGGGTGATTGTTGGAATAGCGAGCCTCGGGACTGCAGCGTCGGTTTTCGTGGTCATTGCGACCTTGCGCGTAAAACTGCCGGGCGAAGAAATGACTCCAGCAGGCATTCGGCGATCAACCTCGAACTACGTGACCATGCGCGACGGCGTGGAGATCGGTGTGACAGTTTATTTGCCGGCAGATCTGAAATCAGGGGAACGCGTTCCGGTGCTGATGAGAACCACACGCTACTGGCGAGCGCCGCAGATCGGATGGACTCTTAGAATGCTCGTGGCGTTGCATCAAACAAGCCCTTCCGAGGAATTGGAGGACAAGCAGGCGGCATACTTCAATCAACGCCACTTCGCGGTGTTGGCGGTGGATGCGCGCGGCAGTGGAGCGTCCGGCGGAGATCGAGCTATGGAGTGGTCTCCCTCGGAGATAAGAGACATGGGCGAGGTCGCAGCATGGGCTGCACAGCAGCCCTGGTCGAACGGCCGTGTGGGTACGTTTGGAATTTCCTACGATGGGAATGCAGCAGAGCTTGCGGCAGCTGCGAATCAACCGGCGATCCGCGCTGTCATGCCGCTCTACGATGATTTTGATGTGCAGGCCGCAATTCAGCCGGACGGAGTAACGCTTAGCTGGTTTGTACAGAACTGGAGCGATACGGTCGCGGGCCTCGACCGCGACGACGTGTGCGGAGTCGACCAGGTGAAAGGATGGCGTTGCTGGAAAGACCGGCTGATGACCCCAGGCGTTCTCCCGGTGGATGCGGACCCCAACGGAAAGCATCTGGCGGAGTTGGTCAGCCAGCATCACAACTTGAATGTGGCCGAAGCCGTGGCGAAGGTTGAGTTCCGCGACGACCTGTTCGGCACCGACAAAGGAACCTTCAGCGTGCAAGACATCAGTCCCTATGGGCTGCGCGCGCGAATTGAAGCCTCGAAAGTGCCCATGATGGTTTGGTGCGGATGGCTCGACGAGAAGACGTGCGAAGGCACCCTGATTCGCTACAGAACCTTCTCGAATCCTCAGATGGTTATCATTGGGCCCTTATCCCACGGCGGTGATTTCAATGTCGATCCATTCGCCGAGAACCATAATCCGCCGATCCCCGCGACCGAGGAACAGTTTAAGATGGAGGCCGATTTTTTCGATCGCGTGCTGCGGTGCGAAACGCCCAAACCCATCGAGTCTTCGGTTCAGTATTACACGATGGGTGAAGGAAAATGGCACACGACCAAGACGTGGCCACCGGCCGGTGTCTCGATGGAGCGCTTGTACTTTGCGGATAACAGCGTGTTAAAAGGGGCAGCACCCGCGGCAACCATCGCCAGCGATTCGCACACGGTGAGCTTCACGACTTCAACCGGCAACCAGACACGCTGGCACACTGGGCTCGGCGGAGGCGATGTCGTGTATCCAGATCGCGCCACCGAAGATAAGAAGCTGCTGGTTTATACGGGCCCCCCCCTGGGGGACGACCTTGAGATCACGGGTTCACCAGTTCTGACCGTCGAGATGTCCTCAAACACGAGCGATGGAGCGCTGCATGCATATCTGGAAGATGTATCCACGGACGGGCGCGTGACTTACGTGGACGAGGGGATTTTGCGGCTAATCGATCGCAAGGAGGTTGACCCGCAGAGTCTGCCCTACAAACCCTTAGGACCAGCCCACAGTTTCTTGCGAAAAGATGCCGAGCCCCTGATACCGGGCGAAGCGGAGAGAATCAGTTTGGCTTTGTATCCCACCTCCATCCTGCTGCGAAAAGGGCATCGGATTCGGGTGGCGATAGCAGGCGCCGACGCGGGCCTTTTCCAGCGGTACCCCGCAGACGAGACACCCACGTGGACGATTTATCGTGAAGCGCAGCAGGCGTCATTCATTGATCTCCCCGTGAGGCGTAATTACGAGACGTCGGCCTGGTGAACAGAGGCGGGGTATGTCTACTTATTCCGAAGACGGTAGCCGACGCCATCAAGGAGGTTCGACCGCATTCTGAAAGATTCAGTGCCCCTGATTGTCCACTAGGGATCAGCGCCAAATCAGCGTGGGTAAGTCACGTTTCGCGCAACATAGGGTTTCGAAACAACCGAAAAAAAGTTCTTCCCGGTAGCGGCCGAAGCGCCAATGACTCCGCCATAAAGCGCGCCGACCACACCCAGACTGGCTGCATCTTGGCCCGTGAGGAAGAGGCCGCGAATCGGCGTTCTGGCTCCAAGTTTGCGCGTGAGGAAACGCCCCGGCGTGGAGGCTATGCCATAGATCTCTCCATGCCCGTAGTTCATGAAGTGGCGCGTTGTGACCGGCGTGGACAATTCGGTGTGGACGATGTTACCAACTACGGAGGGCACCTGGCGCTCCAGTTCGGCGCACAGTCGCGCTGCAAGTCGCTCCTTCAGCGCATCGTACTCCTCGCCGCGCCGCTTCCAGCGCGTCTGTTCCCAGCGGCCGAATGCCGCGTACGGAATCATGGTGATGGCTTCGACAGTGCTCTTTCCCGGATGGCGGCGTTGATAATCCGGATCCTTGGCCGAAGGGAAGGAGAGATAAACAGCCGGCAAAGGCGCATCGATGTTGCGCGCGAACTGTTCGACATTCGCATCGTGATCGAACGACGGGTACACCCAAAGGTTCGTGCCTTGTAGCCCAAGCGCGGCATCGCTCTGCGACAGTCCAACATAAAGGCTGACATGCGCAGTGGAGGGTTGAAGCCTACGCAACTGGCGGCGCAACGAATCCAGAACAGATAGGTTCGGCGGCAGAAGGCGCTCAAATGTGTTGGACGCGCCTGCATCGCTCAGAACCACGCCGGAGCGGAATTCGCGTCCGTCGCTCATCTGTACGCCGGTCGCTTTTGTGCCATCGAGCAGTATGGCTGAAACCTCGGCGCTGGTCACCACCACGCCACCGCCCCCCTCAATCCGTGGGACGATAGCCGCCGCGATCGCGCCCGCTCCTCCCATTGGGTAGCATGCCCCGCCAAAATAATGCTCAGCGATAGTGGCATGCGCAGCAAAACTGCTTTTCCCAGGTGGCAATCCATAATCGCCCCATTGCCCGGTAAGCACACCGATCAGTTCTCGATTACTGGTGAAACTCTCGAGGACCTCACGCGTAGTGCGTCTTGCCCAACGCATGTAGGGCATCCGCATCAAGCCCCCGGCCAGCGCCGCCACAGGCGCTGGAACCGCCTTTTCCGCATAGTAAAGGCCGCTAGAGCGGTTGCACGCGCGAACCGCTGCGAGATACCTGTCGATGGCCCTTGTT
>JBELAI010000245.1:0-8267 GCA_049508975.1 Occallatibacter sp.
TGGGAAGGTAGCGCTCCTGGGCTGCACAGTAACTCCCGGGTTTGACTTCGCTGATTATCGAAATGGGAGTTACGAGGAGTTAGCGGCGAAATGGCCGGAGGAAGCTGCACGGATCAAAGCGTTGACACGAAGTTAGGAACGACGCTCGCGAAAGAATGCCCGCAGTAACTCGGCCGATTCTTCGGCGAGAATTCCCTGCTCGACGGACATTTTGTGGTTGAGCTGGGGGTGGTTGAGTACTTCGAGCACGGAACCTGCAGCCCCCGCCTTGGGATCGGCAGCGGCGAAGACGAGGCGGTCGAGGCGTGCGTGGATCATCGCTCCCGCGCACATGGCGCAGGGTTCGAGCGTGACGAATAGAGTGCAGCCGTTGAGGCGATAATTAGCGATCAACTTGGCTGCTTCACGCAACGCAACGATTTCCGCGTGAGCCGTGGGGTCCACATCGCGGAGCACGCGATTCTGGCCGCGTGCGATGATTTCCCCTTCGCGAAGTACGATCGCTCCGATGGGCACTTCGCCGGCCTCTCCGGCCAAGCGGCCTTCGGCGAGTGCGGCCTGCATGAAGTCTTGGTCAGTCATCACGAGCCTGCCGCCGGCTGCTGCTGGGTCATGCAGTGCAGCGTGCCGAGTCCCCAGACAAGATCGACGCTGTGAACTCCAATTACTTCGCGGCCCGGAAATAATTCGGCGAGGATGCTGAGAGCTACGCGGTCGTTAGAGTCGTTGAAAGTGGGGACTAATACCACGCCATTGGCGATATAGAAATTGGCATAACTCGCGGGCAGGCGCTGACCACGGAAAACCACCGGTTTCGGAAGAGGCAGATCAACTATGGTGAATTGCTTTCCTTCCAGCGTGCGTGCGGCATTCAGGCGCACCAGATTCTCGGCCAGCGGCTCGTGATTCGGGTCGGCCGGGTCAGGTTCGACGGCAGTGACAATCGTTTCAGGTCCTACGAATCGCGAGATATCGTCGACATGGCCGTGGGTATCATCGCCTGCTACGCCGCGGCCCAGCCAAAGAACCTGGTCGATGCCTAGAAAATCATGAAAGGCTGACTCCAGTTTCTCGCGATCGACTCCGGGGTTGCGCTCTTGAACATGGCTGAGGAGGCATTCCTCCGTGGTCAGCAGAATTCCCTCACCATTCGTGTCGATGGAGCCGCCTTCCAGAACTAGCCGGTGCGGCTGTCCTTCGCCCAAGTCGATTGAAGGTTGCCAGGAAGGAAGACCCAAAAGCGCTGCAATGCGGCCGGGGATCTGGTCGTCCAGTTGCCAATCGGGGTACTTAGCCCACGCATTGAAGTGCCAGTCGGTCAGTGCGGCACTGCCCACGGCGTTGCGAACGAATATTGGGCCTGAATCGCGGGTCCACACGCGGTTGGTCGGCCAATGGTGAAAGCTGACCTGGTCAAGCACCGCGCCGGCGCGCTCAAGAATGCTCAAAGCGCGCTGTTCGGCTTTTGCGTCGTCGACCAGAATGTGCACCCGTTCCCGCGCGGAGAGCAGGCGCACGATCTCGGCGTATACCCACGGGATGGTCTGAAATTTTCCGGGCCAGTCTTCGGGATTATGGGGCCAGGCGAGCCAGGTGGCCTCGTGCCGATCCCATTCGGCGGGCATGCGATAACCAAGTTGGTGGGGCATATCAGCCATTATGGGAATTCTTGCACACGGAATTTATTCAACACGTTGAAATGAAAAAAAACAGAAGCAGGTCCTTCGACTCCCTTCGCTTCGCGGCGGTCGCTCAGGATGACAGAGTTGAGGAGTTACTTTGAATCTCCGTCTGCCGGCCACGAGTTCACGGGATCGATATACCGCTTAGTCATCGGCGCATAGGCATCGATGCGGCGGTCGCGCAGAAATGGCCAGTTGCGGCGAGTGTCCTCAAGCAGGGCAAGGTCGACCTCACCCAGCAGAATCTCTTCCGCGTTGTGCGAGGCCTTGGCAATCACGCGGCCGAACGGGTCGGCCAGGAAGCTTCCGCCCCAGAACTCAAGGCCCGGGCCGGTAGCACGATTTCCTAAAACGTCGCCATGCTCTTCGCCTACGCGGTTGACGCCGGCCACGTAAACTCCGTTGGCGATGGCGTGGGCGCGCTGGATGGTTTGCCAGGCATCGTACTGAGCTGGGCCAAACTCTTCTTTCTCCGCGGGGTGCCAGCCGATGGCCGTGGGGTAGAACAGAACCTCAGCGCCTTGCAGGGCGGTCAACCGCGCGCCTTCGGGGTACCACTGATCCCAGCACACCAGCGTGCCTACGCGGCCAAACGCGGTATCGACGGCCTGAAATCCCAGATCTCCAGGGGCAAAATAGAACTTCTCGTAGTACAGCGGATCGTCCGGGATATGCATCTTGCGATAGACGCTGACGATGGCGCCATCCGCATTCAGCGTGACCGCAGTGTTGTGATAAAGGCCAGGTGCGCGCCGTTCAAACAACGAAGCAACAATCGCCACGCGCAACTCCCGAGCTACCTCGGACAGTTTGGCGGTGGAGGGGCCAGGGATTGGCTCAGCCAAATCGAACATCCGGATATCTTCGCGCTGGCAGAAGTACTGTGCACGGAAAAGCTCCGGCAGGCAAACGATGTTTGCGCCCAGCCGTGCCGCTTCGCGAATATGCTTGACCGCAGCCGCGAAGTTAGCCTCCGGGTCCGCGCCCATGCTCATCTGCACCAGTCCTACAACGTATTTGCGTCCGTTCATCGTCATGGATTCGTCTGCCCCCAACTCCCTCTTCTCCCTTGATGCAGGAAGGCCAATCCCGGTTCCGAGATTGGCCCTCATTCTCCGCTCAGTGCAATCGCCTGCCGCAGGCAAAGCCCGCTGCACGCAATGCCTACTCTTCCAGAATCAGCACCGCTGCTGCGATCGTGGTCGTCCACAGGCCCCGTTTGTCGCCAACGGCCGATTGCGTGATGTTGCTGGTGCGGACGATCTTGTTGGAGATGCGGTAGATTTCCTTCTTTTCGTCCCAGCTTGTATCCGGATCGAAATCCACATCCAGCGTGGTTGCGAGCATCTCGGCGGCCAGTTCTTCGGCGTACTCGCCGGCCTGATCCTCGGTCTCGCCAAAGCTGTGGTGCTCGCTCAGATAGCCGTATGTGTTCTTGTCGGCCGGAATCGCCACGCCGATACTGGACACAATCAGGCGATGCGGCTCACGCGTCGAGTTTTCGGCGATCACGGAAAACACAACCTCGCCGTGTTCAAGATACGTAAGGCCTTCCTTGCGTGGAATGACCTTACAGCGCGGCGGAAAAATGGAAGAAACACGCACCAGGTTCTGCGAGGCGATGCCGGCATCGCGCAGTGCCAACTCAAACGACGTCAGCCGCTCCTTGTGTGTGCCCTTGCCTTTGGTGAAGAAAAGCTTCTTCGGGACCATGCTTTTTCCCAATTCTTATGTAACCTCCGTGAGTCTCAAGATTGTCGTTCCCATTTAATGTTCCCGCATGAGTTTATCGCATTTGGGCGTGTCAAAGAAGTGCGCTGAGTCAATTCACCGCCAATTCACAAAATAGTTTTTCGAATGAATTACAAATGCCCTAGCTCGCAGCCAGCGGATTCACCCATCGCAGCCCCGGAAACCGTGCGAAATCTCGGTCGGTGGTGTACAGCACGCCTCCGTGCTCAATGGTCAGCGCTGCCAGTTGTGCGTCTGTTGCTAATGGGCCTCTGACCTTCCCCTCTATGAGCATCCTGTGGAGGATTTCCCAATGCCGTTCTCCTGGAACAAGAACGCGAACGCGGTTCAGGTCCATCCATCCCTGAACGATCGCAATTGCCTCTTCCATCGAAAAACGCTGGCCCGGCAACCGGGAATTGGTGGCGATGCGCAGAAACGCACAGATTGTCTGCCATGGCACACCCACCAGCTCATCCCCAGAAAACAGCTTCCTTACAAAGATTCGCGCATCTTTGTGCTTCGATGAGGCGCTGTCGTAGGCATACAGTAGGAGGTTGACATCAAGAACGATCACCGATGGTATGGCCCTTCGATTTCCTCCAGAAGCTCGGGAATGCAGTCATAACTTAGCCCGGGAGGCAACCCCATCGGAATCGGCGTTACCACAAAGGGCTTCACATCCGCCTTCTCTCGAGAGGCCATCAGCCCCTGCCGAAGCAGCCGATTCACCGTCGCCTTGAAGGAATCGCCCGACTGCCGAACCTCTTGCTGCACCAGGCCGGCAATATCGTCGTCAATAGTAAGTGTGGTCCGCACATCATGATGTTACTTAGCTAGACATCATGATGTCAACCTCGACAGGAGCCCTTTCCAAGCCAATTCTCCGCAGAGTTCCTGCATTTTCAACACCCCAGGCCACCGCATTGCCACTCCCAATTTGCAGGTGTTAGCCTCTACGTTGACAACGCACAGATTGACCACGCACGGAAAGGATCCCCTCAAACTCATGCAAAACACCTACAACGGATTGGAACTGCCCCAGGACGGAAAGCCCATTGAATACCGCGACGGGAAGTTCGCAGTCCCCGATCGTCCCATCATTCCTTTTATTGAAGGCGACGGCACCGGCCGCGACATCTGGAAGGCCTCGCAGCGCGTTTTCGACGCCGCGGTCGCGAAGGCTTACGGCGGCAAGCGCGCCATCAAGTGGTTTGAGATTTTTGCCGGCGAGAAGGCCTTCCGCCAATTCAGCACCTGGCTTCCGGACGACTCGGTAGCCGCTGCTCGCGATCTGCGCGTCTCCATCAAGGGACCGCTGACAACGCCTATTGGCGGGGGTATCCGGTCGCTGAATGTGGCCTTGCGGCAGCTTCTCGACCTCTACGCTTGCGTGCGCCCGGTGAAGTATTACCAGGGTGTTCCCAGCCCCGTGAAGCATCCGGAGAAGGTCGATATTGTCATTTTCCGTGAGAACACGGAAGACGTTTACTCGGGAATCGAGTTCAAACAGGGCACGGAAGATGCTGCCCGCATTATCGACTTCATCAATAACGATCTGCTTAAGGGCGGCAAGAAAAAGATTCGCCAGGATTCCGGCGTCGGCATCAAGCCCATCAGCATTTTCGGAACCAAGCGGCTGGTTCGCTATGCCCTGCTGAGCGCGATCGAAACAGGCCGCAAAACAGTGACGCTGGTGCACAAGGGCAACATCCAGAAGTTCACCGAAGGCGCATTCCGTGAGTGGGGTTATGAAGTTGCGGTTGAAGAATTCCGCGATCAGACGGTGACCGAGCGCGAAAGCTGGATTCTGGGCAATGTGGACGCGAACCCCGGAATCACGATTGAAGAGAACGCGGCTTTGATCGAGCCCGGTCTCGAATTCGGCAACCAGAAATTTCGTGACGATCTGTATGCCGAGATCAAGGGAGTGCTCGACACCATCGGCAAGACGCATGGAAACGGCGCATGGAAGTCGAAGATTCTGGTGAACGACCGGATCGCCGATTCGATCTTCCAGCAGATCATCATCCGGCCCTCGGACTACTCGATTCTCGCGACGACCAATCTGAACGGTGACTACATTTCCGATGCTGCCGCGGCGCAGGTCGGGGGCCTTGGGATCGCTCCCGGTGCTAACATCGGCGATGGCTTCGCAGTATTTGAAGCTACCCACGGTACCGCCCCGAAGTACGCCGACAAGGACATGATCAACCCCGGTTCGGTGATTCTTTCCGGAGTTATGCTGCTTGATTTCATCGGCTGGAAAGAAGCGGCGAAGCTGATTGAAACGTCGTTGGAGAAGACCATTCTGCAGAAGTTCGTCACGTACGACTTCGAGCGGCAGACCGCAGGCGCAACGAAAGTCGGCACCAGCGAATTTGCTACACGCATCATCGGAAACATGTAGATGCAACCAGGAGAATAGAAAAATGAGAAAGAAAGTAAGCATTGTAGGCGCCGGCAACGTGGGCGCTACGGCCGCACACTGGATTGCTTCCAAAGAACTGGCCGATGTGGTTCTGATCGACGTGGTGGAAGGCATTCCGCAAGGCAAAGCGCTTGACCTTCTTGAGGCCATGCCGATTGAGAAGCGAGATGTGAGCGTGACCGGCGCAAACGACTACGCCGCCACCGCCAACTCCGACATTGTGGTCATCACTGCCGGCATTCCGCGCAAGCCGGGCATGAGCCGCGACGATCTTCTGCACACCAACTTCAAAATCATGTCGGACGTGGTGCAGAAAGTCGTTGCACAATCGCCCGAGTCGATCCTCATCATCGTCTCCAACCCCCTGGACGCCATGGCCCAGGCGGCCTATCGCCAGGCCGGCTTCAACCGCGAGCGCGTCATCGGCATGGCCGGCGTGCTTGACTCGGCGCGCTTCAGGACTTTCATTGCGGCCGAGCTGAATGTGAGTGTGGAGAACGTCACCGCGTTTGTCCTCGGAGGCCACGGCGACACCATGGTTCCGCTGGCACGCTACTCGACGGTCGCAGGCATTCCCATCACCGAACTCATCGCGCCCGATCGGCTGGAATCCCTTATCCAACGTACCCGCGATGGCGGCGCAGAGATTGTGAAGCACCTCAAGACCGGCAGTGCTTACTACGCGCCTTCGGCGGCGGCTACTGAAATGGTGGAAGCCATTCTGAAAGACAAGAAGAAGATTCTTCCCTGCGCGGCTTATCTGCAAGGCGAGTACGGCATCGATGGCTACTACATCGGTGTTCCCTGCAAGCTGGGCGCCGCGGGCCTGGAAAAAATCATCGAGATCAAGCTGACCGCGGAAGAAGACTCCGCCCTCAAGAAGAGCGCCGAAGCCGTGAAGGAACTTTGCGCAGTCATTGGTGTATAGCCGTCTTTCGAGCCCATCGAATCGGTAAAGCGATTGTCATTTTTTGCCGTTGACAACCGAGCCCAAGAACACGCAAGGTTGAGCATCGGATTCAGAATCTGATGGCAGGTGAAAGTGACATTTCTAAAATGGGTGGCATTGGGCGCAATCGCGTGCATGACGGCCGACGTCTCATCGGCGCAACAGAAATTCCCAATGCAATCTGGCGAGTGGGCGGCCACCCTCTCGGTGGCCGCACCGAACGGCAAGGCTCCGGTGCTGCTCTACTGTTTGAACGATGAAACGTGGGACAAGGCACTCATCCACAACCCCGCCTGCTCGACGCAAAAGCTTGCCATCACTTCCAGCGGCGCAAGTTACGTCATGGATTGTCAGCACGGTTCCGTCGAGATAAAGGGCACCGTTAGCATCGCCTTTGACGGAAGGCAGCACATGGTCACCAAGAATTCCATCGACACAATCACCAACGGCCAAACCGCCCATAAGGAGTACTCGGCGGACTACCGTTGGAAAGGTCCCACCTGCGACCCCAACGCGGACATGAATTTGAAGTTCAAACAACATTGATCAGGATTCGCAGGGGTTCCTGATGTGAAGGAAAACTTAAGGACGGCCGCACTCTGTTTCTGTACATTGGATTGCCGCTCGCGGCCAACTGCGCAATTAATACTCTTCTGCCCCTGCCACAGGACTGGCATGAGGCCGCATCTAACCGTGTAGACTGCACTGGAACACTTGCGCAAGAATTGCTTCCTCCTCGAAACGAGCCGAAATGACGACAGCCTTCATCAATCGCATTGCAACCGCAGTTCCCCCACACGATGTACACAATGCGTTCATTGCATTTGCCACCGGCCTGCTTCCCGAAGGCACGTCGCGCAATCTTTTCCGTCGCATGGCCCGGCTGTCGGCCATTGAGCATCGCTACTCGTTTGTGCAGCCTGTTCCCACCGAAGACGGCAGGTGGAAAGACGTCGAACAGGTGTATGAGCCGGGAGATTTCCCCGTCACCGCGCGTCGCATGAAGTTTTTTGAGAGCTTTGCGCCGCAGTTGGCGCATATCGCGTTGGATAAGCTCGCGCTCACCGAAGAGGAACGCGGTTCTGTCACTCACGTGGTCGTCACATCATGCACCGGGCTCTACGCGCCTGGCCTGGACTTTGAAGTTGTCAATCATCTCGGCCTCAATCCTTCGGTGGAACGCACTATGATCGGCTTCATGGGCTGTTACGCCGCCATCAATGCGCTCAAGTCGGCGCACCACATTGTTCGCTCCGAGCCCAGCGCACGTGTGCTGGTCTTGAACTTGGAACTCTGCTCGCTGCATTTTCAGGAGACCGCGGAACTGGAGCAGGTGCTCTCCTTCCTGGTCTTCGCCGATGGATGCGCGGCGTCGCTGGTGAGCGCTGAACCCAAAGGCCTGGCCATCGACAGCTTCCTGGCCCTGAACATTCCCAGCACCAGTCACCTGATCACCTGGCGCATCGGTGAACTC
>JBELAI010000246.1:0-8263 GCA_049508975.1 Occallatibacter sp.
ATGGGAACTTGGGATAGTAGGTCATCGTGAAAAGATCGAGCGGCAGGGTCACTTGAGCGTTCTGCGGGTTTAGAAACTGCGGGAAAACGAATTCCTTTACATCGAAAAAAGGCGCCAGAAACCGGTCGAGACCGAACACGGCTGCCGGAAACTGGTCGCGATAGATTCCGAACCCACTCCGCACCACAGTCTTGCCGTTGCCGAATACGTTCCAGGCAAAGCCTGCCTGGGGTGACAAAAGATCCAGCGGCGTCGCGGCAAATAACATGCCGACTGTCGGCGCAGAATCCGTCGCAGGGTTCCGAAAAGTGGAGAGACGGCCGTGTGCTTCGGTCGGATTGGAGTAGAAATCGTAGCGCAACCCGATGTTTACCGTTAAGCGGCTGTTTATGCGCACGAAGTCCTGGGCAAACCCAGACGCGAAAGTTTCCCGGTATCCGCGTTCAGAATCGGCGTTGGAGGGACTGACTCCAACGTAGGACAAAGGCACGCCCTCAAGGAAGAATTCGAGAGCCGGGTTGTCGCTGGATGCCGGCAGCCCGTAGGGAGTCAAATCGTCGAAGCTGTAGAGTCCGTTTACTGCGAAATCCAACGTCGAGTTTAGATCGAGCCTGCGGAACTCTGCGCCGAATTTCAAGGTGTGGCGGCCAATGGTACGCGAGAGCTGATCCTGAACCTGATAAACGGTCGAATAATCGCCCAAAGGAAATGCCGCGTAGTTGCCAATCAGGCTCAAACCCGTGACATCGATCATTCCGAACGGCCTGTCAGGTTCTAAAGAAATAGTCAGGCCCGGATGCGTATTATCGGGCGAAGAGGATGCAGTTGTCCGGTTGACACCGAAGCGCACATCGTTGATCAATTTGGTCGAGAATGCCGTGCGGTCCTGAATTGTCACATATTGATTACGCGCCAGGTGAACGGTCGGGAACCCCGGCATGTAGGTGCCTGGCGGTGTTCCAACGTACGGCACCAGGGAAGAACTGTCATCGACGGTGTAGCGCGCGAAGACCGAATGCGCGTTGGAAAAGTTATGGTCGATGCGAGCCATACCGTGATCCTCACGGGTGGCGCCTTTGTTATCCGTGATCAGTTCGCCGGTTCCATCTCCATTGTCCGCTCCGTTCGAAGGAGGCATTAAATTGAGAAACTGTTGTATCTGGGGACTGATCGGAATGGCGGCACATCCGTTTGAACTCGCGCTGGTGCAGGCCGCCGGGTTATTCGCAGACGGTAAGAAACCCTCATGAGCAAGCGCATCCGGCGCCGTGGCAATTGCCGTGGATGCCTCGACTTCGCGAAACCCCTCATAGTTGGCAAAGAAGAACGTGCGATCCCGCTTCAGTGGCCCTCCGATTCCGGCACCGAACTGGTTGCGGACGAACGGGGGGATCGGGTTGGCGCCCAAGTCAAAATAGTTCCTAGCATCGAACGACGCATCCCGATGCAATTCCCACAACGACCCGTGAAATTGGTTACCGCCCGACTTGGTTATCATCTCGATCACGGCGCCACCGTGCCCGCCGTACTCTGCATTGAAGGTCTGCGTCAGAACGCGGACCTCCGTCAACTCATCGAGACCGAGAAAAAAACCTGAAGCACCCGCGGGCGAATATCCCAAGACCGGATCGGTCGCATCTATACCATCGATCAGGACGTTCGTCATAGTGGGGCGGGTACCATCAATCGCCACTTGCGCTGTCTTACCGCTCGAAAGCAACGAGGGTGCGCTGCCGGGATCAGGAGCGACTCCAGGCTCCAGCGCAACTGCACTAAACAGATCCTGATTATTGAGAGGCAGTTTCGTCAGGCTTTGCTCTGCCATGAGTCCGCTGACAGTTGAGGTCGTACTGTCGATGCCGCTGGCATTCGCGTTGACCGTTACCTGCTCTCGCCGGTCGCCTATGGTCAATGAAAAATTTACGATCGACCCGGAAGCCGGAGCAAGCGCAACGCCTTCGCGAAGCTGTGCCTGGAAACCGGTTTTCTCTACGCGAACGGAGTAGTCTCCTGTTGGCAGGCCGGCGAATCGGTATTCGCCCGTCTTGTCTGTAAGGACGCTACGTTTCAATCCAGTACCTTGACCGACAATCGTCACGCTGACGCCGGGGACAACAGCGCCACTTGGGTCGGTGACGGTTCCGGAAAGTGTCGCAAGCTGGGTTTGCGACCGCGTGCATGTTGGTAGTAAGAAAAGCAACAGTACCAAGAGTATGCACGCTCTCAAACTGAAAAGACGCACAAAAGCGCGGCGCTCTCTGCCGCAGTACAGTGTGAAGTCGAACCCCTCGAGCAGGGGCTCCAAGACGTAATTGGAATACTCTGCCATTGAGTACTTTCTCCAGGTCAGTAAAACAAGCCGCTTTATTCACTGAGAGAGGAGTGTGCTCCCGAAATCTCGCAATCGGGTGAGATATTACTGTCAATTGAGGGAAGCGCCGACGCTGGATGCAATGTTCTCTCCATCGCCAGACATGAAAATTGTCTCATATCCGCAAACGATTCCAGTCCGCATCAGGGTAGAATCCACATGGCCGTAGGACCGGCTCCTCGGACAGGTGATTGCCGACCATTGACTCGTTACGGCTTTGTCGATGAGCGCATTATCTCCGCCAAACCACGTTTCCAGCTTTTCAGCGTTCCAGTTCGTCTGTAGAGACGCAGAATAACCGATCTAGATTGCTTAAATGTATCGCCAATCGCCGGTCTGTTCACCGGATCGTTAATGGCAAACCAGATGATTGGGAGCCCGAGGGTCCATCTCATGACTCTTCGCGCCACTCCAAGAATCGAACTAGGTCAAGCAACGCCGCAGCTGAAAGTTTGCCCTTCAAAAGAGACGCTCGTATATCCGGCTGAGGAAGGTTGGTCCAACCCCAAAGCTGCGCCCACAAGCCTCCATTGTGAAATCGAATCAATACCCATGGGTCAGGCCGCCAGAATACCCGCCGTTTCCGTTCGGACTGACCACAATAGGCACTGCTTTCCGAGATTGCGGTGACCGTACATCCGCAATTTGCAACATACGGTGCTGCCTGTTCTGTGCTTAAAGGCCGCTGGATGCGAGCCTCTGCGAATGAATCTTATGACTATTATCCTGAGAATCTTGTTGAGCGACGAACAAGTGGCACTCCGAAGCGCGCGTCGCACTATCCATCCGTTCCCGCTTCCCGAGCGGCGAGGTTTCCGAATTCCTCGGACACTCGCCATATAACCCGCGTCTGCCACTACGGGTGGTTTGACGCTGCGGGGGAAAGATCCGCAATCGCTTCCCTTGCCTGGCGGCGTGCAGATCTTCGAGTCCGGCTCGTTTCCGCGAAATCAACTGGACCCGAAGCGGACTTTCCGCCCTTGTGACGAAAAATGCGGCCCTGAGGACCAAGCGTACGCTCCCGATCATTTGGAAGCCCCGCTGCATGAGCGTTGGACGACCCGAGCGGTCAACTGCGGTAGTCAGTAGAGATGCTCAGGTCCTTCCGTTCCTTCAACATCTCAATCTTGGCAAGGTCATTCTTTTCCGCGGCGTAGTAGGCGTCACTTCCAAGGACGATGCGAAGTGGCGGGTTTTCGTCGGACGCAAGCCGTAATACAGCCAATGCCGCCTTTGCGGGATCGCCCGGCTGCTTTCCGTTGTATTCGCGCTGAAATCTGGCCGTAGCACCGACCGTCGCGTCGTATTCGGTGCGACCTTCCCGTAGAGATGATGAAACACCCGCAAAGCCTGTTCGGAAGCCGCCGGGTTCCACGATGGTCACCTTTACGCCAAACGGTGCGACTTCCTTCGCAAGCGTCTCCGAGAAGCCTTCGACGCCCCATTTAGCCGCGGCGTAAGGTGCACGTCCGGTCGGGCCAAGACGACCAGCAATCGATGTGACTTGAATGAAATGGCCGCTTCTTTGCTGACGGAAGTGAGGAAGCACCGCCTTCGTGAGGATAATAACCCCGAAAAGGTTGGTTTCGATTTGTGCCCGGAACTCTTCAATGCTCGTGTCTTCGATGGGCGCGACGTTCCCATACCCTGCGTTGTTCACAAGGACATCGAGTTTGCCGAAGCTCTCGATCGTGCTCTTGACCGCGTTTAGCGCCTGGGGCTCGTTAGTGACGTCCAGTTCGAGAGGCAACACCTGCTTGCCGAATCTCTGCTTCAGGTCCGCGAGAGTGGCGACGTTGCGAGCCGTGACCGCGACGTTCTCGCCAGCTTCCAGTGCTGCTTCTGCGAACGCCCTCCCGAGTCCACGGGAACTTCCTGTGATTAGCCAAACTTTGGACATCGTCCTCCCTTTCCTGGGTATTCGATGAGACAAAGTGGGAGATGGATTCTGCTTCGGGCCGTACTGCAAAGCATCGGATACTTTTGCAGTAGGGTCAGCAGGGGGATTTGAACGCCATTCAGTGTGATGCCCCGCTCTTGTTAAGTGGGTGGGTCATGTCTTCTGGCCGTACCCAGTTGTCGAATTGGTCGGCAGTAAGGAAGCCGAGCCTTAGAGCGGCCTCCCGGAGGCCGATGTCTTCGAGGAAGGCAGTGCGGGAAATCCTGGCTGCCTTCTCGTAACCGATGCGTGGATTGAGGGCGGTCACCAGCATCAGCGAATGGTCGAGGTGCTCCCGGATTCGCTTTGCATTCGGTTCGATTCCTTTGGCGCAATGCTGGTTGAAGGATCGGCAGCAGTCCGCGAGCAGTTCGACCGAAGTCAGTACGTTATGCAAGATAACGGGCTTAAATACGTTCAGTTGAAAGTTGCCCTGGGAGCCGGCGAAGGCGACGGCGTGATCGTTACCAAATACCTGGACCGCCACCATAGTCATCGCTTCGCACTGCGTTGGATTCACCTTCCCAGGCATGATGGACGAGCCCGGCTCATTCTCGGGAATGTTCAATTCGCCAATTCCTCCGCGCGGTCCGGAAGCGTACCAGCGCACGTCGTTGGCAATCTTCATCAGTGCGCAGGCGAGAGTTCGCAAGGCGCCGCTCGCGGCGACCATACCGTCATGAGCGGACAGCGCCGCAAATTTGTTTATCGCGGAAGTAAAAGGCTTGCCTGTTTCCTCTCCGATAATGCGGGCGGTCACTTCGCCGAATCGCGGATGCGCATTCAGTCCCGTGCCAACTGCAGTTCCTCCGATTGCCAGTGGGTAGATAAACACCAGTGAATTGCGAATCCCCTCAAGGCTCTCGTCCAGTTGAGCAACCCAGCCCGACATCATCTGCCCGACAGTCAGTGGGGTCGCGTCCTGCAAATGCGTCCGGCCAATCATGACGATGTCGTGATACGCCTGCGCCTTTGCGCGCAGGGTGTCACGAAGCTCACTCACGGCCGGAACCAGCAGATTATCGATCGCTTCGACCGTGGCAACGTGCATGGCCGTTGGAAACGTATCGTTCGACGATTGACTGTGATTTACATCGTCGTTAGGATGAATGGGCTTCTTCGAACCCACAATTCCTCCCACAAGTTGGATGGCACGATTGGCGATGACCTCGTTCGCGTTCATGTTGGTCTGCGTTCCGGATCCGGTCTGGAAGACGACCAGCGGAAACTCTGCATCCCACTTGCCCTCGATTACCTCCTGCGCCGCGCGCACGATCAACTTAATTTTGTCTTCGGGCAACTCCCCGAGTTCACCGTTGGCCAGCGCCGCGGACTTCTTCAAGATGCCGAGCGCGCGAATGACCGGCCGCCCCCACCGGAATCGTTCCACGCCAATGGTGAAGTTCAAATGCGAGCGTTGCGTCTGAGCACCCCAAAGATGCCCGGAAGAAACCTCAACTTCGCCAAGCGCGTCTTCTTCAATGCGAAAAGAACGTGCCGCTGTTTCGTTTACCGTCATATCGTCGGATCTCCTGCTGCGGCTTAAGATGCGCTCACGTAAGGTTCGTAGACCGGCTCCCAAATGTTGTCCTCGATCCCGTGCAGCAGTTCATCTAAGCTCGTTACCTGCGCCTCGCCGTCGAGGATCGCTTGCCTGCCAACCGCCTCGCCGATGAGCCTGCCGAGTGCCCGCGCTTCCGACAAAGGCGGCAGCAGGCTTCCCTCCTTGTTGTTCTGCGTCGGCAGATGCCGCACCAACTCCGTGGCTGCGGCTTTAACCATGGTGTCGGTGACATGCCTTGCGCGGGAGGCAACGATTCCCAAGGCAAGTCCGGGAAAGATGTAAGAGTTGTTGGTTTGCGCGACAGGCACTCGCCGTCCGCCAACATTGACTGGCCCAAACGGACTGCCCGTACCGACCAGCGCCCGTCCTTCGGTCCAGTCCATCAGATCTTGCGGAGTGGCCTCACTGCGCGATGTAGGGTTGGAGAGTGGAAAGATCACCGGCCGCTCAACATGCTTTGCCATTTCGCGCACGGCTTCTTCAGTAAAGGCGCCAGCTTGTCCTGAGACGCCGATCAGCACGGTGGGTTGCACGTGGCGAATCACGTCAGTCAATGTGATCTCGCCGTTGGGCTGCCGCCAGCTCTGCACTTCCTCTTCGTTGCGAGCATAAGGCAGCTGTTCCGCATTCACGTTTGCCCGCCGCGCGGTGATGAGCCCGTATTGATCGATTCCATAAAAGCGCCTCTGCGCCTCATCTTTTCCGACGCCACGGTCTTCAATGAACTGAGTCAGCAACTCGGTGATACCGAGGCCCGCGCTGCCAAAGCCGAAGACCACGATTCTTTGTTTTTCCAATGGAACTCCTGTGACGTTGATCGCGGAGATCAGCGTCGCCGTAGCTATGGCAGCGGTTCCCTGAATATCGTCATTGAAGGTGCAAAGCTGATTGCGGTAACGCGCCAGGAGTCGCGCGGCATTGTTGTTGGCGAAGTCTTCCCACTGCAAGAGCACATGCGGCCAGCGCGCCTTGACGGCCTGCACGAAAGCATCGACGAAGTCGTCATACTCCTGCCCGCGCACGCGCTTATTCCTCCAGCCGATATAGAGCGGGTTCTTCAACCGATCCTCGTTATCGGTGCCGACGTCAAGAAGGATGGGCAGGCAGTGCTCCGGATGAATTCCACCCAGCGCCGTATACAGTGCCATCTTTCCGATTGGGATGCCCATCCCCCCGGCCCCTTGATCACCAAGGCCGAGAATACGCTCGCCATCGCTGACCACGATGCATCGGATGTCATCGTAGCGCGAGTGGCTCAGAATCTGCGGAATGCGATTTTTGTTGGGATAGCTGATGAACAGGCCGCGCGGCTTTCTCCAGATCTCGCTGAATCGCTGGCAGCCCTCACCTACCGTGGGCGTGTAGACGAGCGGCAGAAGCTTTTCCACGTTGCCCACGACCAATGCATAGAAAAGCGTTTCGTCGATGTCCTGGAGATCGCGGAGGAATGCATATTTGGTAAACGACGTTGCCTCGTTGTCGAGCGCCTGCATGCGCCGCTCGAGCTGTTCTTCAAGTGCGCCCACGTGCGGCGGCAACAGGCCATGCAAGGCAAAGGCATCGCGCTCCTCAGCGGTGAAGGCAGTGCCTTTGTTGAGCCGCGGAGTATTAATCAGATCGAACCCAGAGAGTGAGACCGTGCGTGCTTCTTTATAGGTTGCCAATTGCGATGAATTCGCCATATCGCTCCTCCGTGAGAGTCGTTCGAAAGATTCGTCACTACTCGTTTGACTACATCTCATACGAAGCTATCCACAGTTTTGATCCGCCATCCACAGCCATTGAGTGAAGTGCAAATCTTTGCGAGACCCTGCGATACCGCGTAATCGATGCCAGCCACCACGAACTCAGCGTGGTACTAGCCAATCACATCAAAACTATGCCGAAAAAATCAATTGGACGATGGTATTAGTCGAGGCGTTGGTATCGATCGATACTTACGTCCAATGGCTTTGCCTCTGCGCTTAGGGTAAAGTCGCGCGGGTTAGTCATCATGGAGTGACCGGTCCTACTAGCAGTTGGCGGAGCTGGGAGTCCAGTGCGAGGTAATTGAGTAATTGCGCCGACGCTAGTTCCGGTAAAAGCCGGCAACGGGGGTGAAGGCATGGACGCAGGAGTACTTGAAGTGGGTGCGGCAGTTATCTGGACCATTGGGATCAGGCCGAAGCGGTGGCCAGCCAGCGGATGGCGGCCTGAGAAAAACGAGAACAAAAGCAAAGGCAACAACAAAAGCAAAAACTTTCCAAGGAATGAAAAAGCAAAGACCTCAACCATGAACAGCCTTGCCCAACTCGAACACAGAGCCAGCAACAGGCGGAGCACGCACGAAAGCGAATCCTCGTACTCGCTATGCGACAGGCTCAGCCGGACTCGCGACGATAGTCAGCGG
>JBELAI010000247.1:0-8204 GCA_049508975.1 Occallatibacter sp.
CAACCACGTATAGGTTTCCTTTGTGATGAAGCCTCTCTTGAAAGCAAATTGTATGGCAGAAAAACTGTTGGTCCTTTTGAAGCTTTCGTGGATGATCAATGCATGTCGTGTAAACGAGTGAGGCAACGTCAGGAAGAATCGGTTCAATCGCCCGACCACAAAAGCAGCAGGAGTACCGTAGTGCTGAATCGACCATAGGTTGATCTTATGCCGAAACGAGACAAATGCTCACTCGACAACCACAAAGCTCAATTGAGATGGGCGTCGCGCCTGGATTGTCGCCAAGTCGGAAGTTTCGAATTGGCCTGACGGACCTCAATTTCCTGGCGGCGGAGGGGGCGTGGCTATGGGGGGCGGGATGGGGCGTTGCTTGGCGCGCAGATAGGCGACCAACTGGGCGATTTGCTCGTCGGTGAGCGAGTCGGAAAAGGGAGGCATCTTCTGGCCGCCGTTGAGAATCTGATTGGTGATTTTGTCAGGGGGCCACAGCTTATCGGTGCGAATGGCGCTGAGGTCGGGGCCTTTCTTTCCGCCCGTGCCTCCTGCACCGTGGCAGTAGGCGCAACCCTTATCGCGAAACAGAACGGCGCCGGCCTGCTCAGCTGCCTTCTCTTTGGAGCCAGACAAGGCGTTTGCGGGCGTTGCGGCGAAGATGGCCAGGGTCAGGATCAGGAAACCAGAAAGATATCGAACGGGCGAACTCACAGAAGCTATTTTCTCATGATGGGTTGGCGCGCGGCTCCATCTTTAGTTGGTGTCGCATGCGAGCAATTGCGAGAGAGGTCTCAGCCTTTGGGAGTTTTGCGTTCAGCAATCATCGCCAGCGCTTTGTCAATTCGGTTTGACCGGGTTTCAGGCTTCTTGGCGCTCTCGATCCAATCCACATATTCCTTCTTGTGCGAGTAAGAGAGTGCGGCAAACGATTGGGCCTGCGCGGGTGCTTTTGCCAGTGCGGCTTCAAGATCGGCGGGGATGGGGACCGTGCGTGGAGCGTCGTCGAATGCCAGTTCGACTTGCACCGTATCGCCGGTGGTTGCGCGGGCTCCTTCGAGAATGTCTTTGCCGATGCCAAGAATGTGGACGCCCTTGCGCGGCATCAGGGAGTTTCGAAACG
This sequence comes from Occallatibacter sp., assembly GCA_049508975.1. Classification (GTDB taxonomy): domain Bacteria; phylum Acidobacteriota; class Terriglobia; order Terriglobales; family Acidobacteriaceae; genus Telmatobacter. The sequence goes on from JBELAI010000247.1 coordinate 1,115, forward strand.
TGAATCCGTTGATGGTTGCGCGAACGGGCACCTGGCCCTTGCGCCCAAAGACCTCAGGAACGCTGAAAGGGACCTGGATATAGGTCCATGCGCCGCCGGGCCCACGTCCTACGAGTTCGCCTTTGAACTTGAGAGGGTTGTTCCTGGTTTGGGTCATGAGGATGTCCTCGAGGAGAGATTCAGAAGTCAGAAAAACCGCGGGGGCAAGAGTTTGTTTTGAATTTTGCCTTGGTGCGGGCCGGTTTGCAAGCTGGAAATGCGGTCTGGGGCGTGTGGGTTAATCTGTCTGGATATGACGGTGCGAGCGGGCTGGTATGCGGCGGAATTGCGGCGGGAACTGGGGTTGCGCAGTCGATTGTGGGCGCGCGGACGGGCGCATGTGGAGAGTTACGGTACTCCACCGGTGACTGTGTTTTCGCCCGATGAGGGACGGCATGGAAATTTCTTCGATGCTTCGTATGCGGCCATTGCGGCGCGTCCCGAGTGGATGCGGAGATTCGACAAGATTCACGCGCAAGGCCGGGCGTTGCCGAAGTCGGAGTGTGGCCGCCGATGGAGGGAACTGGACTCGTCGATGAGTTCGGACGCGCTGCTGATGAATGTGTTCTGTTCGCCGGGTGTTGTCGAGGATGCTGCAGTGCGCCGGACGCTCGGTGTGGATTCGGAGGAGGCGCCGGTATTTGGTTGGAAGGCGCGGGTGCCGCTGACTTCAGGCCCCGAAAATCGAGTCCGATTCGATCGGACGGAGGTGGATATGCGGTGGGGTGGGTTGCTGGTGGAGGCAAAACTCACGGAAGGGGATTTTCAGACGCGCGCGGCGCGGATTGTGGAGGGGTATCGGGATTTCGATGCGGTGTTTGAGAGGGAATTGTTACCGCGGGTTGAGTTACGCGAGGCGCGGAGGCGGACGGCGGTTGAGTTTGCGGAGGAATATACGCAGGAGTGGGAGGGCGAGGCTGGGGAGGATGCCATTCCCTCGGGGGCTGAAGCCCAGGGTTCTTCGAGCGAATCAACGTACGGGCTGAAGCCCGTACCCTTCGCCAAAGCATCCGAGTCAACGTACGGGCTGAAGCCCGTACCCTTCGCCAAAGCATCCGAGTCAACGTACGGGCTGAAGCCCGTACCCTTCGCCAAGGCATCCGGAACACGAGAAGAGATTGCGCGGGAGTTTCAGGCAGGTCTTGTTGCGCGCGCATGGGAGGCCGAGCCGGTAGAAGCTGGGTATGCGAGTTATCAACTGATCCGGAATGTGCTGGCGGCGTATGCCGAGGGATGCAGCTTTTGCGTGGTCCACGATGAGCGGCGGCCGGATTTGCGCGAGGCATGGTTCGCGGTAATGGCGGCGGTGCGGTCGGCGGAGATGCGGGTGCGGTGCAAAGTGATGACGTGGCAGGAACTGGCTGCTTTGGTACCGGAGGAATTGCAGGACTTTCTGGATGTCAAGTATGGGATTGTTGGGGCGGGAAGAGTGGTGTCGATCGTCGGAGATTTGAATGCGGAGTAAGCCGGTGGGAACGAAGGACAAAAGCAGGTCCATTCGACTCCGCTGAAGTACGCTTCGCTCAGGATGACAGGTTTTTTTGGCGAGATTTAGACCTGTTAGAAGCCTGCGCCGGGGATGTACTTGTACTCGATCTTCTGGGGCTCTTTGGGCTTGTCGCCGGTTAAATCGTGGGTGTGCCAGACCACGGATTCGCTCGCGACTTCTGGGTGCTTGCGGAGGAATTGCAGGGCATACTCCGAAGCGGTGGGGTCGTCTTTCTGGTCGGCGAATTTTGCGGACTCGATGGCGGCCTTGGCTTTATCGCCCAGGCGGCGATAGAGGATGGCGAGCTGGTAGTGGGCGGCTAGATCGTCGGGATCGATGACCTGAATGCGCTCATACGTGTCGCGGGCCTGCGTATAGTCGTGCTGCTGATAATAGCTGAAGCCTAACTCGCGCAGAGCATCCTTGGCGCGGGGATACTTGACCAACACAGCTTGCAGGTCGGCGATGGCCGCCGGAACCTGGCCGGCGTTGCGCTCGACAATCGCGCGATAGTAGAGGGCGCGCGGATCGCCGGGGAGCAGCGTCAGGGCTTTCGCCAGGTTGGCCTTGGCATCGTCGTATTTCTCCCACGAGATTTCAACGATGCCCATATTGATGAATGCGTCGGCGTAGTCGGGGCGCAGGGCAGCCACGCGTTCAAAGGCGTGAACGGAGGCTTCATATTGTTGGCCGTCAAGTAGACCGATGCCGTAGTTGTTCCAACGCATCCATTCCTTGTTTTCGGACGGGTCCGGGGTCTGGGGTGCGTTTTCGCCGATCTTGAACGTCTTGGTCTCGGTTGCCATGTCCACAATCGGCACTGGGTATTGCTTCTTGTCCATCGCGTAGTCAATGAAGTGCTGATTGAATCGGCGGTAGCGGACGGTTGCGGTGAGTAACACCTGGCCTGCGATGTCTTTCGGCAGGCGGAAGCGGTAACGCACTAGCTGCGAGCGGCCCGACTGGAAGGCGTTGTTGTAGGCCAACACGCGGTTGTGCCAGATCTGGTGAAGGTCGTTTAGCTCCCCCTTCACGTTGACAAGGCGGTTCGTAAAGGAGTGCGCGCTGGGATCGAGGTTGCCGTCGGGCTGCAGGAAGCCGCTCTCGGCCAGCGTTTTCCCCGCGCCGTCCTTGACAGTGAAGTCCACCCAGGCTTCGTAGAAGTCGCGCTGCTCGGGCACGAACGAATGGCCGATGCCCTTGTTCTGGATTACGACGTCGGCGACCAGCGTTTCACCGGCGGCGAGCGAGAAGCTGGTCAGGCCGAGAGGTGCGACGATGACATGGTCGTTTGGAGTGGCCGCAGCGTTCTCCTTCTCGAGCGCGAAGATGTCGACATTGAAGACGCCCTTGCCGTCGGAGGCATTCTTGAGGAAGTCGGCTACCTTCTGCGCCTGCTCATCGAATTTGTAGTACTGGGGGATGAGCGTATTGCCAGCCGGCCAGCGATGGGAGACTAGTTTGCCATCCTTGGCGCCAGGGTCGACAGAGCCCGCAGGGAGGGCTTCGCGCACCATGTGGCAGGTTTGGCAGGTTGATACTGAATCCTTGCGATAAAAAGGCAGCGGCGACTGTTTTGTGAAGCTGGCGCCCTGCCACTCGTCATAAAGCGAAATTGCCCGGAGCCATTTGTAATCATCCAAAGTTCGCGGAATAGCGGCCTTGTGGCAGGCGGCACAGTATTCGGCGGTCTGGTAAAGGGGCCGCATGACGGCTTTGGAATGGCGGTCAAGGTGGGCGAGGATTTCAGCGTCGGAGACAGGGCGGGTGATGGGAGCGCCGCTCTCGTCGACCAGCACGGTGGGGATTCCCATCACGTAGCTGCCCGTACCGGTGGTGTCGGTGGACACGATGGAGTGGCAGACGGAGCAGGAGACGCCTTCATCCTCAAAGGGCCGTTTCTTCGGCATCCCCTGCGAGAGGTCGCCTGAAAACAGGGCTACCGGATTGTGACAGCCCTCGCAGTGGCGTGAGTATTGAACCCCTTTTTCGTCGATCAGGGAGTTGACGTTCTTCAGGTACCAGGGGGCGCGGAAGCTATTCGAATGAACGGACTGACGCCACTGATGGTAAGCCTCCTGGTGGCAATGTCCGCAGTATTGAGCGGTGAGGAAGGCTTTGGGGCTATAAAACTGGCCGTTGATGGTGTTGGCGTTGGAGGGCAGAAACGGGGTGTCTTTCCCGAAGGCGTAGTTGTAATGGGAGGCGATTGATTCGTGAAAGGCGGAAGTTGGGCCAGTAATGCCTGTGGCGGCGCTGTAACCCGGAGTCGTGTCAGAAGGTGTCGAATTGGAGGTGGCAGGTTTTGGAGATCCGGAGTCCGTAGCTGGATGAGCGGGCGGATCGGTGGCCGCACGGACTCCCCAGGCCGCCATGAACAGGGACAGGGCGGCGAGGAAAGCTGAGACGCACCAGCTTCGCAGCATGGCCTTGAACCCGATCTTGAACATCTTGCGGCGATCTCCTGGGGGAAGAGGTTCCATCTTTCAATCGGGATTCGCGGAGAAGCCCGACGAACACGATAAAGGTATCAGGGAAGAGGGGACTGCTGTCCTCCACCCGAAGGTGGAGTGACTAGCCCTCAGGGCAAGGTTTGACTCTCTCCGGCAGGGAATGCCGGGTGTGAGAGGACACATCCTGGGGAATCCTGCAGCGGACGGTTCACAGAGTGGGATGAATGGAGGAAAAATGGGGCTCACCGGTGTGCGTTAGCGCACATCCTCTTAGCCAAACGAGGGCTCAAACTGGTACGGTTGTCTTGAAGGATTCATTTTTGCAGATGGCCTCAAATCCTTATTTTTCTCTCGCAGTTCTGTTCGTCGTGGCATTGGGCTTTGGGCTGACGCCTTTGGCGCTGGCGTGGCTTTGGGCGCGGGTATTTTCCCCAGCCAAGCCGAACGCGGTGAAGAACGCAATCTACGAGTGCGGACTGGAGTCGAGGGGCGACGCGTGGGTGCAATTCCGCTCGGCCTATTACCTCTACGCCATCATCTTCTTGATCTTCGATGTGGAAGCTGTATTCCTGCTGCCGTTTGCGGTGGCATTTACGGGTTTGGGCCTGGCCGCCTGCGGGGCCATGCTGGTGTTTGTATTGATGCTGATTGAAGGCCTGGCCTGGGCATGGGCCAAGGGCGTGCTGACGTGGGCGTGAAAAAAGCAGATGGCAGATGACAGATTACAGATGACAGTTAAATGCCCGGCGGATGGCCGAGGAAAGAACTGTCATCTGTAATCTGCAACCTGTCATCTGTTAGAGGAGCGTAGCGACAATGGCTGACGATGGACTGAAGATCGAGCTGGGCAAACAGGGGGTCTTCGTCACCACCATCGAGGAACTCTATAACTGGGGCCGGCGCAGTTCCATCTGGCCCATGCAGTTTGGGCTTGCCTGTTGCGCGATCGAGATGATTGCCACGACTATGGCGCGCTACGACCTGGCACGGTTTGGAGCGGAGGTCTTCCGGCCATCGCCGCGGCAGGCCGATCTGATGATCATCTCCGGGACGGTAACGAAGAAGATGGCTCCGCAGGTGGTGCGCCTTTACAATCAGATGGCTGAGCCAAAATATGTGATTGCCATGGGGGCCTGCGCCATCTCCGGCGGTCCGTTCAAGCAGGGGTACAACGTATTGAAGGGAATAGACCGGTACATTCCGGTGGATGTGCATATTCCCGGCTGCCCGCCCCGCCCTGAGGCGCTGCTTCATGCATTCATGACACTGCAAAAGAAGATCGATGGACAGCACCTGACCGGTGAGGGCCGCCCACGCCATCTGGATGCGGAGGCGCAGGGCGAGTTTCCCGTGCCGGTGCAGGGAGAGCACGATTTGGAGCCGACGTCGAATCCCGGCGTATGGCCGGTGCCGATCACGATTCGATAAAAAAGCAAGGACTAAGGGACTAGGGACTGAGGGACTAGGTTTTGAAGACGGTTGAAGAAATCAAGGCGGCGATAGAAGTGGCTGTGCCGGGCGCTGGGGTAGAGGTAGTGCCCAATCCAAGCGTGAGCGGCCAGCACTCGCTGCGGCTTGCGCCGAGCCATGGATTCGAAGTGGCGATGTTTCTGCGCGACGATGCGGATCTAAGCCTGGATTTTCTTTCGAATGCGACTGGGGTCGACTGGCCGGACAAGGAAATCTCCGAAAAGGTTAAAGTCACGCGCACCGTAACCAAGACCGTGGATGGCGTGGAGCAGCAGGTAGAGGAAACGGTTGAGGAGACGAAAAAGCGCGTAGTGCCGGGCTGCCTCGAGGTTGTGTATCACTTGTTTTCAGTGGCCAAGGGACATGGGCCGGTGGTGATCCGGATGAAGACCGTGAACCGGACCGACCAGGTGCAGCTACCTTCGCTGACGCCGATTTGGCGATCCGCGGAGTTTCAGGAGCGGGAGATTTTCGATCTCTTCGGAATTGTGTTTACCGGCCATCCGGATCTGCGCAGGCTTTTGATGTGGGACGAGTTCAAAGACCACCCGATGCGGCGCGATTACGTGGAGCCGGACGATTTTGAATACGAGCCGACAGCGCACGACGATGTGCTGAAACGAGCCGAAGCGCACAGGGCAAAAATGGCTGCTGCGGCAGTGGTTCAGGAAGGCGCGGGCGCATGAGCACTTCGGGCTTCGTACAGGAAAAGGATAAGCACGAAGGCTGGAATCGTCCACCGCATATTGAGCCGGACGGCGAAGGCGAATTGCTTGAAGTGGCCATGGGGCCGCACCATCCCTCGACTCACGGCGTGTTTCGCATGGACGTGGCGCTGGATGGCGAGCGGGTCATTCGCCTCAAGCCTGTCTTCGGCTACCTGCACCGCAACCACGAAAAGATTGCCGAGGGCTCGAGCTATCTGGGGTCGATGCCGTTCACCGATCGCCTCGACTATATGTGCCCGCTGACCAATAACTGGGCCTACGCGCTGGCCGTCGAGAAGCTGACCGGCCAGGAAGTTCCTGAGCGTGCCGAATATCTGCGCGTGATTCTGGGCGAACTGACGCGCGTGGTGAATCATGCATCGGCGATCGGATTCTTGATCCAGGAAATGGGCGCCAGCGGAACACCATTGATGTACGCATTCAAGGAGCGCGAAAAAATCCTTGACCTGTTCGAGGCGCTGACCGGCGCGCGCATGATGGTGAACTACATGCGCTTTGGCGGCTGCCGCGTGGATGCAACGCCTGCGTGGCTGGATGACGTGCGCAAGGTGCTCGCGGGACAGCCGAAGTTTGCCGATGAGTTCGAGCGGCTGCTTTGTGGCAACGAAATTCTGATGGCGCGGACGCAGGGCGTGGGCATTCTGCGCCCAGAACTGGCCGTGAATGCAGGCGTGACCGGGCCGATGCTGCGCGCTTCTGGAATTAACTACGACATTCGCAAGGTAGATGCCTACGGCATTTACAACCGCTTCAAGTTCCGCGTGCCGCTGGGTGAACACTGGGACGTGTACGACCGGTTCATGATTCGGTTGCTGGAAATGCGCGAGTCGTTCGGAATTCTGGAGCAGGCGCTCAAAGACATTCCCGGCGGGCCGGTAATGGATGCCAAGGCCAAGCTGCGCGGCTTTCGT
>JBELAI010000248.1:0-8511 GCA_049508975.1 Occallatibacter sp.
ACGCATAGACCGAGCCATTCTGTACGTTCACATGGGATTTCATCGGTGCAGTGCTGCCGATCAGAATCGCAGGATCTTCGTTGGAGTAGCTCATGAGGAAGGCGATCGAATTGGCCATGTAGGCCGTGCCGGTATGCCAGATCGGCAAACCGCTCACATCCCACCCGCCAATTGCTTCGTCGAGCCACAGGGGCACACTCGATGCAAAGTCGCGGCCGCGCCCAAAAGGTAACTGATAGGAGAAGTTTCCGTTCAGGTATTGTTTCACGTCGAAGTCCGAGTTGCCGCGGCACAGGCGCGGGCGCAGAACATCGCAGATGAAGCCGGTTCCATTGTAAGCATAGGAGTTGGCAATCAGCGAGACGTTGTCAGTGGAGTGCGACCACGTGTAGTTGAGGTCAAATTGCAGGCCATGACTGTTGTTCTTGTGCAGCGTGGCCTCCATGCCGTTGTAGGAGGAGAAACCCATGTCGGTGAAGAACGTATTCTCAGAGAACTGCGCCGCCATACCGACGTTGTTGGGCAGCAATCCGAAGTAGGACAAGAGGTCGACAGTGTCTGCAACGTCGCCGCGGGCCGGATACGGAGCGAGGTCGGCCGCGATAACGCCTGTATTGGTCTGCCCTGGCACAGCCTGGTTGAGCACGTGTTCAAACCAGGGTTGCGGCGGAGCGGTGGTAGGATCTGCATTCGGATTCTGGCGCAGCCAAGTGGTGAGATTTGCAAAGGCCTGATCCAGTTCCTGTCCGGAGGCAGCATCGGGGAAGTTAATGAGCTGTTCGGCGTCGGCCTGGGCCAGCAGGCGGCGTCCGAACCGGCCCACGTAGCCAAGCTTGAAGATAAGGCCAGCCTGAAGTTCCTGCTGAATGCCGAAGTTAAACATGATGTTGTAGGGCGAAGGCAGATTGTGATCGACGGAGACGTTGAACGCCGAACCAAGTGCCAGACCGCAAGGACCCGGCGCGCCACCGCAATTGGGATCGGTGGGACCTACAAAGGGCGAAAGAGGATTGGTGATTGTGGGTGGAGTCGGTTGCTGGGCCGGCGGCGAACTGAGCGCTGTGAATCTTGGATTAGTCAACAGTGAGTTATATGCCGAGGAATGCGCCGTGGTGCTTGGCACGCCGTAGTTGAGAGTCCCCTGTCCCTGGAAGAGGTAGGAGTATTGCGCCTGCTCCTGCAAGATAGCGTTGACAATGGTCTGGTCGTACACGACGCCACCGCCGCCGTTAATAACGAGCTTGCGGTCCGCAGTAGGAGTCCACGCAAAGGACAGACGCGGACCAAAGTCCTTTTGGCTGGGGCTGAAATAGGCGGGACCATGGTTTGCCTTGCCGCCCAGGCCGTAGGTGATGTACGGCACAGGATTGGTGCCGCCGGGCAGGGTTTGATTGCCGCCGATGCCTGCCGCACTCTGCGCGATACGGGCATGCATAAAGTCCCAGAAGCCCTCACTCTGCACCGCCTCGAGGCCATGGACTTCATAGGGAACGGTGTAGTTGTTGTAACGGATTCCGTAGGAGATGGTCAGAGCCGGCGTAACCTTCCAGGTATCCCCGAAGTATACCTCTGTCTCGTAATACTGATACTTGAGCTGCAAGCCAGTGCCCTGGGGCACCACGGCGCCCGAGGCGGTGTAGTTCCATGTGCCGCCGAAGTTCTCGAAACGGCCCAGGCCAAAGACCATGGCGGAGTCGTAAATCGTCAAACTGCTCTGGTTGCGGTCCAGGTCGTCCGGACGGAACTTCCAGCCACTTGGATCTCCGTCGGTGAGGCCGGTAACGCCGCCGCCCAATCCAATGCCTGGGGAGTTGTAGTCAGAGTAATGGCTGAAGTGAGGACTGGGGTACTTGAAGGTACCGCCAAATGCAAAGCTGTGACGGCCTTTTTCCCAGTTAAAGTCGTCGCGGATAATTGGAATCGGAAAATAGCGAGCCTGCGCACCGGCGGCGTTAGGGTAAACGCCGGTAAGAAAGAATCCTCCGGTCGGGTCCCCGTCCCAGCCGTACTGGTTTGGACCCTGCGGGTTATAGATGACCGGGAAGCCGAGGTTAGCTATCGTGGAACCCCAGACGAAGCTGTTCGTTTTGTTGGTGCCGATTGTCCAATCCCAGCCGGCCACCCAGGCATGGCTGGTGTCGAGGAACGGAAATGTCTCGGGATCGCCCTGGAATTGAGCTGCGTTCTGCACGGCATTGATGTGGTTATAGGTCACGCGGCCAAACAGGTGGTGATTCTTAAAGGGGTTTAGATCGAGCCTGCCGACGAAGTTGTTTTCGATATACGGAGTTGGAGCATTGAAACGGAAGCCCGCCGTGTTCAGCAAATCGCCTACATCGCCTGAAAAGTCATTGGGTGACGGGTAGCACTTGGGTCGGGAGCCGCATGGGCCGTTCAACATTGACATCATGGAGTTACTGAAGCCGACGCCCTGTGGGTCATAGCCGGCTACCTGAGCGGGGGTGGCGGCATTTGTCGCCCCACTTGCAATATTGGTGTAATAGGTGATGGTGTCGTTTTTCAGGAAGGTATCGGTCGGAACGGTGCGCACTACGTCCTTTGAAAGAGTGTCGCGGCGGCCGTTGTAGTCGAAGAAGAAGAAGGCTTTGTCTTTCCAGATGGGACCGCCGACGTTGCCGCCGAACTGGTTACGAATCAGTGGCGCGCGCGGTACGCCTTCGAAGTTATTGAACCATTCATTGGCCTCGAGGTCGGTGTCGCGATGGTACTCGTTGATGTTGCCGTGGAAGTGGTTGGTGCCGGACTTGGTGACCATATCGAACTGTCCGCCGCCACCGCCTGAGTTGCTGGCAAGGTCGCCGGCTGTCGTGCCGCGCATCTCCTGCACCGAATCCACCGGGGCGTTGCCAATAATCGTAGTGAAGAGACCAGTGGCCATGTCGCTCACTTCCAGACCATCGAGAGTCACGCGGTTCTGGTCGGTGCGTCCGCCGGCCGACGCACCCGTATTCGTCATGCCCGGCTGTTGCGTAAAGAGCGCCGCGGGAGAATCGCGGAGTGCGACGGGAAGGACATTCAGATACTCCACCTGGAAGTTATTTCCCACAGCGGCATCGGTCGTATCCAGCGTCACGGTCTGGTTCGAAGCAGATACGGCCACCGTCTCGGCGACCGCGCCGACAACGAGCTTGACGTTCTGCGAACGGGTCACGCCGACGTTCAGGTAGAGGCCGGTCAGGTCCGTTGTCTTGAATCCATTGGCCTTGACGGATTCCGTATAGCCGGGGCCGGCCGGGATGTCGGCGATGCTATAAGAACCAAGTGAATTGGTCACGGCCTTATAGGTTTTGCCGGTTGAGGGGTTTGCCAGCTCAACGCTGGCTCCCGCTATAACTGCCCCGCTGGAGTCTGTGACCGTGCCGGTCAGCGACGCCGTGTCCTGCGCTGAAAGGTAGAGTGAGCAAGACAAAAGTCCAACCAACACAAACAAGTACATTTTCATTCGGTACATTCGAGACTCCTGTTCGGCAGTGCCGCGTCCGCGGGCTAGGTCAAGGGTCAAGGGGGATTCTGGAAACTGTTAGGTTATGCTGCGTTACTTTTTGGTAGATGCAGTTAAAGCCGGAAAGCTTGGCGAATGAGGTGCAATTTGAATGCCAAACGCGCCGTACCACATGAAATGATCCAGTTATCAAGAAATCGTCTATAAAACGTGGAATTTATGTCAATTTGTCGTCAGATTCTATCTGTGCAAGGTTGCGACAAGATCCCATATTTCATAGGACAATATGAAAAGCGGGAATCGTCAAGCTTTTCATGATTGCCCCTCCTGCATCCAGAAGGACACTTGCGCTGTGGAAAGACGCGAATTTGGGGGCCCTGCTTTTCAGGGTCAATTACCTCCCTTTGCCTAAAGGACGCATCGAGACGCATAGAATTGATCCATGTGCGGAATCGTCGGTTATGTTGGTCCCAAGAAAGTAGTTCCCGTCATCATTGAAGGATTGCGGCGCCTTGAATACCGCGGTTACGACTCGGCAGGCATCGCCGTCGGCAGCCCTTCCGACTCCACGCTGGAAATCCGCCGCGCACCCGGCAAGCTTGCCAATCTGGAAGAGGTTCTACGCGAAAACCCTGTCGTGGGAACATTCGGCATTGGCCACACGCGCTGGGCTACGCACGGCCGTCCCACGGAAGAAAACGCGCACCCCCATCGCGACTGCTCCGGCCGTCTTGTCGTCGTTCACAACGGCATTGTCGAAAACTACCTTGACTTGAAGCGCGAACTGGTCGACCAGGGCCACAAGTTCGTCACTGAGACCGACACCGAAATCATTGCCCACCTCATCGAACAGGTCCAGACAGACGCGAAGGCCGCCGGTGCGCCGATTGCCCTCGAAGTAGCCGTCCGCCGTTCCGTCAAGCGCCTCACCGGAGCTTTTGCGCTCGGTGTTCTGTCCGCCGCAGAGCCGGACAAGATCGTCGCCGCGCGCTCCGGTCCGCCCGTTGTTATAGGCGTGGGGGAAGGCGAGTCGTTCGTCGCCTCCGATGTGCCCGGCATCCTTCATCACACGCGCAACATGTACTTCCTGGCCGACGGCGATATGGCCATCCTTACGCTCGCCGGCGTCGCCCTGACCGACTTCGATGGCAACCCAGTTCAGCGCGCAATCACGCGCATCACATGGGATCCGGTGCAGGCGGAAAAGGGCGGATACAAGCACTTCATGCTCAAGGAAATCTGGGAGCAGCCCCGCGCGATTACTGACACCACACTGGGCCGGGTCTCGCTCGATTCCGGCAAGGTCTACCTGGGCGAGATGAAGATCGACGACGAAGAACTTGCGACTGCCTCCAGCATCAATATCGCGGCCTGCGGAACAAGTTGGCACGCGGCGCTGGCTGGCAAATACATGATCGAGCGCCTCGCGCGCATGCCGGTCGATGTCGATTACGCGAGCGAATATCGCTATCGCAACCCCATCCCCGACCGCAACGCTCTTGGCCTGCTGATTACCCAGTCGGGCGAGACAGCGGATACTCTGGCCGCTCAACGCGAGATGATCGCTCTCGGCTCCAAGACCGTGGCCATCTGCAATGTGGTTGACGCCATGATCGCCCGCGAAGCGCATGGCGCCATCTATACTCATGCCGGTCCGGAGATCGGCGTTGCGTCCACCAAGGCCTTTACCGCGCAGCTCACAGCACTGTTCCTGCTTGCTCTTAAGCTGGGGCAGCTTCGCGGGCGCATCGACCCTGAGCGCTCCGTCGCACTGATCGGGGAACTCGCCAAAATCCCTGGCAAAATCGAAGAGATTCTGCGTGGCCGTTCCGCGCAATGCGAGCAACTCGCCGCCAGCTTTTCCAATGTCCGCGACTTCCTTTACCTCGGCCGCGGCATTCACTTTCCGATTGCTCTTGAGGGGGCGCTGAAGCTCAAGGAAATCTCCTACATCCACGCCGAAGGGTACCCGGCCGGCGAAATGAAGCACGGGCCGAACGCGCTGATTGACGAAACTCTGCCGGTCGTCGTGTTGGTTACGCGCGATGAAGCGGACCCCGCCTCAAAGCTTCGATATGAAAAAACGTTGTCGAACATTCAGGAAGTGACGGCGCGTGCCGGCCGCGTGATCGCCGTGGCCACCGAGGGCGACACTACCATCGGCAACCTGGTGGAGCACGTCATCCACATTCCGCCGGCCATTGAGGTTTTATCGCCGCTCATTGAGATTGTCCCGCTGCAGCTGTTGGCCTATTACATCGCAGTCCGCCGCGGTTGCGATGTGGACCAGCCACGCAATCTGGCCAAGTCCGTAACAGTGGAGTAGATTCCACAGCGCCGTCATCCCGAGCAAAGTCGAAGGACCTGCGGTTGCATTTGCTTTCGCTGCCTCAGCAGGAGCTTTTTCATGTCTACCAAGACGATCATCGAGCCCTTCCGCATCAAGAGCGTTGAACCTATCCGCTGGACCACGCGCGTGCAACGCGAGGCCCTGTTGCGTGCCGCGCACTATAATCTGTTCCTGCTGCACGCAGACGACGTGCTCATCGATTTGCTCACCGACTCCGGCACGGGCGCCATGTCCACGCACCAGTGGGCTGCGATCATGGAAGGCGACGAGAGCTACGCCGGCAGCAAGAGCTTCGATCGCTTCAAGAATTCCGTGCAGGACATCACCGGCTATAGACACGTCATTCCTACACACCAGGGCCGCGCCGCGGAGCGCATCCTTTTCAACGTCATGTGCAGGAAGGGCGACTTGGTGCCCAACAACACGCATTTTGACACCACACGCGCGAACGTTGAGTTTGTCGGCGCGGAGGCCGTCGATCTACTGCTCCCCGAGGCGCGACACCCGGGGACCAACCTGCCGTTCAAAGGCAATATGGACGTTGACGCGTTGGACGAACTCATTGTCCGCGTTGGACGCGAGCGCGTTCCGCTGGTCATGCTCACGGTGACCAACAATTCCGGCGGCGGGCAGCCTGTGTCCATGGAAAACGCAAAGTCGGTTGCCGCTGTCTGCCGCAAGCACGGGGTCCCGCTCTACTTCGACGCCTGCCGCTTTGCGGAGAACGCCTGGTTCATCAAGCAGCGCGAAGCCGGCTACGAGGACAAGACGCCGAAGGAAATTGCCCAGGAGATGTTTGCGCTTGGGGACGGCTGCACAATGTCTGCCAAGAAAGACGGCATGGCTAACATTGGCGGCTTTCTTTGCACTAATGACGACATCCTCGCTAGGCAGGAGAAAGATCTGCTCATTCTGACTGAAGGCTATCCGACCTATGGCGGCCTGGCTGGGCGCGATCTCGAAGCCATCGCTGTGGGGCTCCAGGAGTCGCTCGACGAAGACTATCTGCGGTATCGCATTGCTTCAACGGCTTACCTGGGCAATCACGTCGCGGAACAGGGGGTGCCGATTGTGCAGCCGCCCGGCGGCCATGCGATTTACCTCGACGCGAAGGCGTTTCTGTCGCACATTCCGGTCGAGCAGTTTCCAGGGGTGGCTTTGGCAACGGAACTCTATCTGGAAGGCGGGATTCGGTCAGTTGAAATCGGAAGCTTGATGTTCGCGGCGGCGGCAAAGATGGAGTTGGTGCGGCTTGCGATACCGCGGCGAGTGTACACGCAGAGCCATATTGATTACGTTGTCGAGATCATTCTGCAAGTATGGGAGCGGCGCGCAAAGATCAAGGGGTTGCGGCTAACGTATGAAGCGCCGTTTCTGCGGCACTTCACGGCGCATCTGGAGCCGGTCGGGTAGCTGGACCCGGCCAACCGATCGCAACTTCGCTTTCATACCGGGACACTCGAATCGCAGTGCACCTTATTTCGCCGAAAGAAATCGCACAATCTCTTGCATGACGCGAGCACTCTGGTCCGTTTGAAAGAGAAACTGAGCGTGTGCGGAACCATCCAGTACGATTAGTTGCTTCGGCTGAGGAGCCCTTTCGTACTGCGTCCGGATTCCAGGCAGCCTTAGGCCGCCGCTTCCACTGCTGTCTTCGCGCGCGACGATAAATAATGTTCGTGATTTCAAGCCGTCTGCCGGAAGATTAGGGGCTGCACCGAGAAATACGACTCTATCAATTTCACCTGGCGCCGACTTGATCGATGCATCGCCGGCAGCCGAGCCCCCAAAACTCCCTCCAACCACCGACACCGTTTTCGCACCGTGCGCTTTCAGATAACGAACCGCAGCGAGCACATCTTTCTCAAACGGAGCATTGTCGAAATCCTCCTGCCCAGGACCCTTCGAACAGCCGAAACCTCTGAAGTCAATGGCCAATACTTGAAACCCTGCCGATGTGAGCGACAATGCCTGGTCGCGCCAGCTCTCTTTGTTAAATCTGCCGCCGTGAGCCAGCACGACAGCATTACTGCCTTGACCATAGAGATCGGCGCAGACCTGTCCGCCATCGTCAGTTGCAAAGGAGACGGTCTGCTGCACAGGCGCGACGATGGTAAGAGCCAGGGCGACGAGAAGAATGCGTAGTGTCAACATGGGGAAATTGTACGGTCGTTCCGCTCATGTTTGTACGAGTTTTGGGGTGAAAATCGCTCAGAGGTCCGAAGGGTAGAAAACTGCCTTTTACCTTTTCTCGTGAGCTGCATTCATCTCGGGCTTCTATCCGCACTCTGGGTGAACCCGCTTGGGTTCGGTGCCTGTTAGGGTCCGATGACGATGAAGGGGCGCTGCTATCTAAGGACGGCCTTTTGGGCCAAGGCCCTGGGTCGCAGTCGCCGGAACGCGAGTTTGGCTATGCACTTTGGCAAAAAGATGCGAACAGATTAATCTGATTCGCGAGACCAGCCGTCTAATCCCATCTAAGGGCCGCGTTCATTCCCCAACTTTCAGGGGGTTGAAGCCCCCTGCTCCCTCTGGAATCTTCGATTTACGACTTAGGCGTGGCCGGCAATCAGAGCTTGAAATGCATTTCGCGCTGCGACGATCGTTGCTCTTACCTCTGCTTCTTTGTGCGCTGTTCCGAGAAATGCGGCTTCAAATTGGGAGGGCGGAAGCCACACACCCTGGTCGAGCATGGCGC
>JBELAI010000249.1:0-8050 GCA_049508975.1 Occallatibacter sp.
GTGAAGAGGGTCCCGGATGCGGTGGACAAGCTGAAGCCGGTGATCGACGCGGAGACGGCACTTGCGGATTTGGAAACCAAGATTGCCGACGCGGAGAAAACGGAAAAAACGGCTGCCGCGGATGAGGCGCGGGATCGCGAGAATCTGACGGCGCTGAAGGGGAACGATGCGGCAAAGCGGTTTGTGGATGAGCTGAACCGGGCGGAAGATCAGTTGCAGGCGACGCGGAAGCAGATGGCGGATTTGGAGTTGCAGAAACAAGCGGCGACGGAGAAGCTGGAAGGCTTGATCAATGGGTTGAGTTTTGATTGGAGCGTTGCGGAGAAGTAGCTGGTGTCCCGTCTCTGAAAGTCGTCCTAAGTCGCGAGAAAGACAAAAGCAGATTCTTCGACTCACCACCCCCGAACTGAAAAACGTTCGGGGCCCCGTTCGCTCAGAATGACAGCCTCTGTTTTGTTATGAGCTTTAGAGACAAGGGCCGGGATTTTGTGCTATCCGACCCTATTGCGCCGTATCCAGCGTATGCGCGGCATGATCGAGCGCCTGCGTCAGCACTGTCAACTGCTGTGCCGCACGGTTCGCATCCTTGGCGTCGATCGCCTCATTCACGCCTGGAATTACCACCGCCGCATAGCCGGTGAACTGGCCCGGAGCGTAGATGGTGTGCTTGTACCACGGACGGTTCGGCAGCCCCGCTTCGCTCACCAATGCGGTCTCAGCCTCGCGCAGAGCCTGATTGAGCTTGCCCGCATCCCCGATTCCCGCAGTCTGAAGATCGTGTACCCGCTGCCCCGCTGCGACAAAGCGGCCCGCGGCAATTTCGGCCGTAGCAAAGTCGAGCGAGGTCATTCCCTCGTCCGCCGCTCTGCGCCGCGCCGCCACGATGTACGAATCAATCGCGCGCGCATAGCTCACATAGTCATAGGGCAGCACATCGCTGTCGGCCATGCGCAATGCCTCGAGGCCCAGCACGCGGGCCATTTCCTGCAAATAAACGAAGCTCGGGTCGGCATTCTGTATGTACCAAGCGTAGTCGTCGAAGGTGGAGTGGTAAACCCCATACGGCCCGGTGGAACCGATATCCGTCGACGGCACGCCGACATGCTGCAAAAAAGGAGTGAAGTCGGACCCGGAGCCCAGGTCGCCGACATGCACATCTTCGTCCTCTTTGGGAGCGTTCGATGCACGATGCTCGTTCCCTTCCTGGTGTTCATTTTTCCATTGGTCATAGACCGTAGCTCCCAGCGGGCTGGGAACCGAATGCGTCAGTTCGCGCACAAACTGCTTGAGCGAAGGAACAGCGGAGGCGGAAAAATTTGGACCCGCCACGGCCACATCCACGTTGAAATAGGCAACCGCTCGCTCCAGGGTTTTGGCGTGCTGCTCCACCCATTCCGTCGAGCCGATCAGCCCTTCCTCCTCGGCATCCCAGCTGCAAAAGACGATGGTGCGTTTGGGGCGCCATCCCTGCTTGAGCAGCGCGCCAACGCCATGTACCGATTCCAGCATGGCCGCCGTGCCGCTGTTGGGGTCCACGGCACCGTAGACCCAGGCGTCGCGGTGATTGCCGACCACAACCCAGTCGTCGGGATACTGCGAGCCTTTCACTTTGCCGATGACGTCCCAGATAATGCGGCGCTGATAATCCTGCTGCGAGACGAGGTGGACCTTCACGCCGCCCGGGCCCCCACCAACCTGTCCAAGGTGGTAGCGAAACGGCAGTGCGCCTTGCCAGCCCTGTGGCGCGCCCGGTCCCTTGAGCGCCTGAAGAATTGGCGACGCGTCGTGATAGCTGATGGGGATGGAAATAATGTGCGGCTGGTTGCCGTCCTGCGAAGCGCGGGCCGAGTCCGGCAGATCAAGCGTCGAAGCCACGCCGGGCGTTTCCGGGTCGCCCGGATATTGGAACAGAAACTGCACGGACCCGCGCTGTACGCCCGTTTCGGGCCTCCACGGTCCCAGCGGGTATGGGTCCCCTTTGTAGTACCCATCGTCTTCCGGGTCGGAATAGATCAGCACGCCAGCCGCGCCCCGCAATTGGGCGATATAGACCTTGACGCCGCGGAAATTCGAGCCGTAGCGTACCAGCACGATCTTGCCGTGCAAGTCGACGTGCTGCGCCGCGAGCTGATCGAAGTCTTCGAGGCGGCCGTAGTTCGCGTACACAACATCGCCTGTCACATCGCCGGAGCCGGATGACCCGTTGAACGGCATCACGACGCGCGGGTCATCCTGGCCGGGGTCGCCTTCTACGTGTTCGCGCGTAGGCCCGCTCATGAGCAGCTTGCCGTTCGCGTCGAAGGCTTCCACCTTCACGACCTTGGGCTGATTCATCAGCACGCGATAGGGGACAATCTCTGTATCGAGGCCGGCGGCGCGAAATTTATCCGCCACATACTCAGCGGTCTTGTGATCTTCGGGGCTCGAGGCAATGTGCGGCTCCGCTGTCAGCGTCTTCAGGTGCTGCCCTGCCAGTTTTGCGTCCGGGACGGCAAGAAACTGCTGCTCTATCTTTGATTCAGCCGTGAAATCGGTATAGCCAAAGACAGATGCGGGAGCAGTTTGAGCGATTGCCGGCAGAACAGGCACGAGCATTGCAGGAAGCACAAGGAAGCCGAGCAGAGAACGCACAGTCATTCGTTCATCCTTTTGAGAGTTTCCAAATTACCAAGATCTGAAATGCAGGCCCGCGTTGCCAGGGAAGCAGGAATCTAGCACAGCTTACACTAGAAGGCAGGGAGGCCTTCTGACCGCAGACCCCGAGTTGAATCAGGAACCGCAGAGCCTGGCGGTTGAAGAGGCCTCCGCGGCCACGCCCGCATTCGCCGATCCCAGCGACAGCCGCCTGCCGAACATCGTCCGCGCCCTGCGCAACCCGAGCTTCCGCCTCTTCTGGAGCGGCAACTTCCTCTCCAATATCGGCACATGGATGCAGAACGTGGCGCAGGGCTGGCTGGTGCTTTCGCTCACCGGCTCAGCATTCTGGCTTGGCGTAGTGGGCTTCGCGGGCTCCATCCCGTTCTTGATCTTTACCCTCTTCGGTGGAGTAGTCGCCGACCGCGTCAACAAGCGCAAGCTGCTGCTCGTGACGCAGACCATCATGATGCTGCTGGCCTTCGCACTGGCGGCACTGGCCCGGTTCAAAGTCATCACCGTGTGGGAGGTGGTGGTGCTCTCCTTCCTCAACGGCATGGCCATGGCCATGAATGCGCCGAGTTATCAGGCCCTGGTCCCGCGCCTCGTCCCCCGCGAAGACCTCACCAACGCCATCGCCCTTAACTCCGCGCAGTTCAATATGTCCCGCATCCTCGGCCCCACGCTGGGCGGCTATGCCATGGCGCTGGTAGGCGTGGCGGGCAACTTCTTTTTGAACGGCGTCAGTTTTCTTGCCGTGCTATTTGCGCTCACACGCATTCACTATCCCGAACAGGAAACTTCGCACTATCCCGGCCTCTTGAACAGCCTGCGCGAGGGTTTCGCCTACGTGCGCGCGAACAAGCAAATGCGCGTCCTGGTCTGGATGGTGGCCGCTGCCAGCTTCTTCGCCGTGCCCTTCCTGACGTTTATCCCATACTTCGCGCGCATTCAATTGCACGCAGATGAAACAGGTCTGGGCTGGCTGATGGCCGCTTCAGGTCTTGGAGCTGTCGTGGGCGCCGTAACAGTCGCGGCATTGGGCCAATTGCGTCACCGCGGTCGAGTGGTCACGATTGCCGGAGTGGTCTTCTTTTCAGCGATCATATCCTTCTGTTACTCGCACACCTTTGCCTTGTCGCAATTCCTGCTGCTGTTTGAGGGCTACAGCGCCATCCTCATGATCTCGTCGTTTAATGTAGCTATTCAGCATCTGGCATCCGACAAGATGCGCGGTCGTGTGATGAGCATCTACGCCACGTGCTTCCTCGGCCTACCTCCGCTGGGGTCGCTGCTGGCTGGGGAGATGTCCCGCCATATCCCCACTCCGCACGCGCTGGCCGCCATGGCCGCAGTAGCGGCGACGATTTTTGTCGGGACTTATGCGGTTTCTCGGCCGTTGCGGGAGTTGGATTGAAAGCTCCAGTTGGGTGGCCCAGGTCTCGATTCCGAGGTCTGGGAAAGCACATTCCGTTCTCAGACAACCGGCACCAGCTGCGTGCAATGAGCACACCGCTTTGCCGCGAGTGGAATCTCGCTCAAGCACTCGGGGCAGGTCTTGGTTGCTGGAGGCGCTGGCGGTTCGGGCTTCTTGATTCTTGCCAGCAGCGTGTTTAGCGGCAGAACGACGCCGAAATAGATGACCGCAGCCACAATAAGGAATTGCACAGTTGCGGTCAGGAAGTTTCCGATCCGGATTGGAGTGCCATGCAAATCGAGCACCACATAACTGAAATCCGGTTTGCCCACGATGGCTGCAATAAACTGCTTCAGGACGTCGTTCACAAGCGACGTTACAATGCTGCTGAAAGCCGCGCCGATGATTACGGCCACTGCCAGGTCCACCACATTTCCACGCAGAATAAAGTCACGAAAACCCTTGAGCATTTCTTCCTCCAGTTATATCCCCTTGCATTTGGCCTCGGTGATCGCGGGGCACGATGACCAGTGTTTCGCCCAATCTTACACGGCAAAAATGGAGTCGAGCACTTTTTATGCTGTTATTTGAGAGAGACTAAATGAAAGTTTGTCAGTGCATTACACCGGAAACAGCCACAGAAACATAGCCATCGCCAGAATCATCAGCTCGGAGCAGAGCAGGATGAGCACTCCAGCATGGTGCAGGCTCCATTTGCGGCTCAGGCAGCGCGCAGTTTCGCCCATTCCCCATGCTGCGGCCACGACGGGCAGAAACTCCCAGTGGGAGGCGTGCAGGTGATTGGCATCGGGAAACCCGGCGAGTCGCATACTCGCCAGCAATGCGCCAAGCGAGAGCAAGATTCCGCGCAAGAGCGACCGCTCTCGCAATCGGAAGAGGTTGGGGCGGGGAAGCACCACGTTCCTACTGTAGCCGCTTCGGCTTACCTCGCCGCCAACTCCATCTCACGCAGCGACTCCGCATACGGCGCCCGCAGCACGCCCCGCTCGGTAAAGATCGCCGTGACATACTTCGCCGGAGTCACGTCAAACGCCGGATTGCAAATCCCCACGCCATGCGGAGTCAACTGCTTTCCGCCGTGATGCGTTACCTCTTGAGCCGAACGCTCTTCAATGGGAATGGCATCGCCCGTTTCCGTCGCCAGGTCGATCGTGGACCAGGGCGCAGCGCAGTAAAACGGAATCCCGTGCTCCTTTGCCAGAATGGCCACGTTATAGGTGCCAATCTTGTTGGCAAAATCGCCGTTGGCCGCGATACGGTCCGCGCCGACGACAACGGCCTGAATCCTGCCCGCCCGCATCAGGCTGGCCGCCATGTTATCGCAGATCACCGTTGTCGGAATGCCGTCCGCCATCAGTTCCCAGGCAGTCAGGCGCGCACCTTGCAGAAACGGCCGCGTCTCATCCGCGTAGACGTGGATATTCTTACCCTGTTCGACGGCTGAACGGATGACGCCAAGAGCGGTTCCGTAACCGCACGTGGCCAATGCGCCTGCGTTGCAGTGGGTAAGTACGCCGCCTTCTTCCGGCAGCAGCGCGGCGCCGAATGCGCCCATCGCCTTGCAAGCGGCAATGTCTTCGTCGTACATGGCATGCGCTTCGGCGAGAATTTTTCCCTGGATTTGGGAGAGTGTCGCGCCTTCAGCGAGAAGGCCGGCAAACCGCCGCTTCATCCTGTCGATGGCCCAGAACAGATTCACCGCGGTAGGCCGCGTTCCGGCGAGGCGCGCGCAAATTCGCTCGAACTCCGGCGCAAACTCCGCAGCCGTCTTGGCTTTGGTTTGCTGCGCGCCGAGCGCGATGCCATAGGCTGCAGAAACGCCGATGGCCGGTGCGCCGCGCACAACCATGGTCACAATCACCTCGGCCACCTGTTCGTAATCGGTGGCGAGTACATAGCTCTCCTCAAGAGGGAGCTTCGTCTGATCGATGAAACGGACACCGTCCGGTGTCCAGGTAAGGGTGGGAATCATGCTCTTTTAGTGTACTAGGGAACATGGGGTGAGGGATGAGACTCACCTATCGAAGCTATGTTTGGAACTCGCGCGGGTTACCCAGTTTGGCTTATTCGCTTGGCCGGTTCACACGTGGAATGAAGACGCCGCAATCAATCGTCTGGACCCTGCCCTGCTTGGCCCCGTCAATGGCGGCGGAGATTTTATCGATGTGGGGCCTGATCACCGGCCAGTTGATCGCGGACATGACCAGCACTGCAAACGGACGACCTTCAAGCCGCTGCTGCTTTTCCATGTTCTTGTCGCCGGTCAGGAAAACGTCAAAGTCCTCCCTCTCGATCAACTCCAGCAAAGCGCCATTTTTGATACCGCCCCATTGCGTGCCGGCTACCGTATGAATCTCATGCCGGTCCAGAAACCTCGCCAACTTGGCCGGTACGTCTTCATCGAAGAGGACCTTCAATGTTGCGCCTGAAATTGATGTTCGGCGCGATAGTCAAGAATAGCCTTGATGTTGTCGAGGCCAGCTTCCGGGTAGCAATCCAAGGTTTCGGTTATTGCTTCTTCTGGCGATAATCCCTCGTCGCGAAAAGCGTCATAGTTTCCCGTGATGGCATCCACTGGCAGGCGAGTGTTTCTAAGCAATGGCGCGCCGCTGACCTTGCCGGGGATGACTTCAACCAATGAACAATCGGACCAGTCGATAGTAGCCATATTCTCACCTCCCTGCCCCTATCGTAGCCCTTTATCCGTGGAACGAACAGCCTCACGCGCGCGTGAGCCCCCACCACGCATGATCGGTTTGAGGCTGGGACCATTCATGAAAACCTTTTCATTTTCCACTGGACGTACCTCCGTCCCCATAAGTAGAGTTGTCTGGACCTATTTTCCACGCTGCTCGCACTCCGTTTTGAGCCAACGCCGTATCCCAAGGAGCCGCTCGTGCTGAACCTCACTGCCGTCGATTGGCTGATCATGCTGCTCTACTTCGTCTTTGTGCTGGGCATCGGCTTTGCTCTCAAGCGCTACATGAAGACAAGCAAGGACTTCTTCCAGGCTGGCCGTGCCCTACCCGCCTGGATATGTGGTCTTGCGTTTATCAGCGCCAACCTCGGCGCGCAGGAAGTTATCGGCATGGGCGCGTCCGGCGCCAAGTACGGGCTTGAAACAGCCCACTTCTACGGCATCGGCGCCATCCCCGCCATGATATTTGTCGGCATTTTCATGATGCCGTTTTACTACGGCTCGAAGGCTCGCTCGGTGCCCGAGTTTCTCCGCATGCGCTTCGACGAGAAGACCCGCGCGCTGAACGCCTGCTCGTTCGCCGTGATGACCGTATTCAGCTCCGGCATCTCCATGTATGCCATGGCGCGCCTCATTCAGGCACTGCATGTTTTCGATGGACTGTTCTACACGCTGGGCTGGCCGCAGCAGGGAATCTTCACCTTTTCTATCGTGCTCTCGGCAGTAATCGTGCTGGCCTACATCTTCCTCGGCGGGCTTACCAGCGCGATTTACAACGAGGTGCTGCAGTTCTTCCTGATCATTGCCGGATTCCTGCCCCTGGTGCTGCTCGGCCTGCGCAACATCGGCGGCTGGTCCGGGCTCAAGGCATCCGTTCCTGCCCAGTACATGCACGAGTGGCACGGCGTAGCCCACGCCTCCACTAATCCCATGGGCATTGAGATCATCGGCCTCGGCATGGGACTTGGATTCGTGCTCGGCTCCGGCTACTGGTGTACTGACTTCCTCGTTATCCAGACCGCCATGGCCTCAAAGAACATGGCGTCGGCGCGCAAGGTACCCCTCATCGCCGCCGTGCCTAAAATCTTCTTCCCGTTCCTCGTAATTCTTCCCGGCCTGTTGGCCATTGGCCTGCCCACGCCCCACACCACGACTACCGAGCGCAACATCAACGGCATGATCGTTCGCGAGACCAACGTCGTACCCCACAACGTGGAAGAGGGGCGCGGCCTGGTTCCAGCCAAGATCAACCCGGTGACCGGGCAGCCGATGTACATGGC
>JBELAI010000025.1:0-42202 GCA_049508975.1 Occallatibacter sp.
AACCTTGAACATGTGCGCGAAGACGAGGAAGACCATCAACTGAGCGGACCAGCGGTGCAGGTTCCTGAGAAATAGGCCTGACGACACGACGAACTGCAGGTCCTTCATGTCGGCGTAAGCCTGCGGCACGGAAGGGTGGTAGTAGAGCATGAGCAGGATGCCGGTGATGACGAGGATGAGAAACGTCCCAAAGGTCAGTGTGCCCAGATACCATGTCGCGCTGAAGCGCACCATGCGCTTGCGGACCTTGGTCGCGAACAGATGGAGGAAGATATTCTGCTGGATGGCCAGCGCGCGATGCAGCGTACTCGAGCCCGAACCGCTGCGAAAGACCGATCGCCATACCCGGCTCTCGCGCACTTGGTCAACAATCTCGTCGGCCTTTGTTGGCATGTTCATATCCTCAAGTACTGCAGTGGCGGAATATCGGTGGACCGATCGACCATCAAATCTCCTTCGTCGCTGACCCATGTCTTGAGCCAGGGCAACGGCTTGGGCGCGGGACCTTCAATTTTTTCGCCGGTGCGTGTGAACTTGCTGCCGTGGCATGGGCAGGCAATGATGCCCAGTTCCTGGTTCCATGCGGTCAAACAACCCAGATGAGTACAGACGGCGTTGAGCGCAAAGTATCCTTCGTCGGCACGAACAAGGTAGATCCCCGAGTTAACGTCCATGGTGACTGAATTCAACGCGAAGCTCTCGGGCTTTCCGGCGTTGACGATTGCCGATGGCTCATAAAGAACGTTTGGCGAGAGGTATGCATAGGAGAAGACGATCGTTCCCGCGGCGGCGATACCGAGCGAGCCTAGTCCTATCTTTGTGAAGAAGGCTCGGCGGTCGAACTCTTTGGGAAGCGTTTGGGTCACTTTCAGTGCTTCTTCGGGCATGAATTACCTCTTTGGCGCGCTTGCCAGGGGCCGCATGGCGCGCATTGAACGATCGATGGATTCGATGGAGATTAAGCCTGTACCGTCCGTGGAAACCAGGCTGTACGATTCCATGGTGATGGTGCCTGCCGGACAGCGCGCCGCGCACAAGCCGCAACGAATACAGCGAGACTCATTCTTGATCATGGCCGAGCCGGTGATGACACCGAGTTCCTCTGCCTTGATGTCGTCCAACTCCACTCCGAGCAGATCGCGGACCTCCGCCAATTGACCGATTGTCTCTTCGTCGAAGGAAATGCGGTCCAGCGAAACAAGCTCCAGGCAGTTCTCGGGGCAAACATCGACACAGCCTCCGCACAGAATGCAGGATGTGGCGTCCGCAACATTGCCTTCGAATACGGTGTTGACCCAGCAATGCAGGCAGCGCTGTGCTTCGGCCACCGCGGCTTCCTCATCGAAGCCGATCTCGACTTCAGTAACTCCGGTGCGGCGAGTGAGAGGTAGCATCGGAATCTGCGGCCGCACCAGGTCGAGAAGATCCAGCGGCATGCGATGGCGCTCAAGAACTTCAACTTGTACGATGGGCGCGGGGTGCTCAGTTCCACGCAGAAATTCATCGATGCCCACCGCTGCACGCTTGCCATCGGCAACGCTGTCAATGATGAGGCGTGGCCCGAACACGCAGTCGCCGCCTGCAAAAACACCCGCTGCGGAAGTCATCAGCGATTGCGGGTTCACGGCGATCAGCCCGCGCGGCGAAATATCCACGCCATCTTCTGCACCGAGGAACTGCAGATTCGGCGCCTGACCAATTGCCATGATGATCGTGTCGCAATCGAGCAGCGTCTCGCTGTTTTCGTAGAAAGTTGGACTGAACCGACGGTTCGCGTCGAATACGGACTTGGTCTTCAGCACCTCAAGCGCCACGGCCCGCCCATTCTTGCCGATGATCTGTTTCGGGCCGAAGCCGGGATGAATGATGATGCCTTCTTCTTCCGCCTCTTCAATCTCCTCAAGTGCAGCGGGCATTTCGCCGCGTGTCTCGAGGCACACCAGGTGAACCTCCTGCGCGCCCAATCGCAACGCAGAGAGAGAGACGTCCATCATCTCGCGGGCGGCCACCGCATCCATGTTTCCTTGGGAAGGCTCAAAGTGTTCCACGCCGCCTGCATGCTGGCGCAACACCTCGCGCGCCGCAGACCTGGCCACATCCATGGCCACGTTACCGCCGCCGATCACGAGAACCTTCTTGCCAATGGTGAACTTGTAACCGAGATTCACATTGAGTAGAAAATCAATGCCCTTGTAGACGCCGTCCAGATTTACCCCAGGAATCGTGAGGTCGCGGCTACGATGCGCTCCCACTGCAATCAGAACGGCATCGAAGTCCCGCCGCAGATCGGCAATGGTGAAATCGCGGCCGGCCGCCTGATTCAGTTTCAGAGTTATATCGCCGGTTGCGAGAATCTCCCGCACCTGCGCTTCGACCACGTCGCGAGGCAAACGATATTCCGGCAGGCCAAGATAGAGCATGCCCCCCGGCACCTGGGACGCTTCAAAAACGGTAACTGCGTAGCCCATCAGGGCCAGGTCATGCGCTGAAGACAATCCCACCGGCCCCGCGCCCACAATTGCAATTCGAAGTGGAAGTTTGGGCTGTTGACGGCCGGCATTCACATCGATCGGATTTCGCGACTCGGGACCGTATCGCTCCGTGAGAAAGCGCTTGAGTGCCCGGATAGTAATCGGCTTATCTATCTCTCCGCGGCGGCAAGCTGTCTCGCAGGGATGAGCGCAGACCCTTCCGCAGATGCTTGCCATTGGATTGGGCTCGCGCGCGATGCGGTAGGCTTCTTCAAACTCGCGTTCCGCAATGAGCTCAACATAGCGGCCCGCATTGGTGTGCGCGGGACAGGCCATCATGCAGGGGAAGTTGGTGTTCAACCAATCCCGGTCAACTTTCTTGTCGACGAATCGCTGCTGCATGCGGGGACCTCTCCCGTGGCGAGAAAAGAAATGGGCGGCCAGATAAGACTCCGCCGCCCAGGCGATTTACTTGCTGAGTGTGAAGTCGGCCGAAGTGTCTCCGGCAACTTTCACGGGATTGGATTTGTTCTTTGCGCCTTCGTGCCATGCGGTCACGGTGTAGGCGCCATCCGGCACGTTTTCGATCTTGAAGTTGCCGGAACTGTCTGTTGTTGCAAAGTAGGGGGTCGGCGAAACGATCACATAGGCCGCCATCTCCGGGTGGACATTGCAAAGCAGGGACACGATACCGGGGTCGTCGAACTTGAATGACTTCCTCTGCCCCTGGGGCCAGGTACCCAGGTTGTGTCCAAGCTTCTTGTTGCCGCTGATCGAAGGCCAGAACACGTTGTGTGCAACGCTGTCGCTGTTGAGGAATTCGACGGTTGTGCCTAGCGCGACTGCCGTGACGTGCGGCATGAACATCAAGCCCTTCTGGTCGATGGTGACGTGCGCTGTGGGAGCAGGGAATGTTTTGCCGGCGACTGCCTCAACATAGACAACGGACTCGCCGCTTACGCCCGAAACTTTTCCGTGAATGGTGCCGGCATATGCCGCCGTGCTAAGAGCCGCTGTGGCGATGATGGTCACGAGAGTGTTCGATTTCATGTATTCTCCTGGTTCAAATTGATGAGAGCTTTGCGTGCAGAACTAGTAGAGAAACTCCAGCCCCACAATCAACGCGTTGGTTCGGAATGGGCCGGTGATGACTGCACCGGTTGCCGGGTTGTAGACGATCTGTTGCGGCATGATCTGGTATTCGATCGATGCCTTGATGTTGGCGTGGATCAGGAACTGCTCGCCGGGCGTGAACCGGTTGCGCGTGGCCGAATACGGAGAGAAGAACGAGGACCCTGGCGGCGCGGTCGGATCGTACTGAATGAAGTTGATCCGGTCTGCACTTGACTTGACTTGATCCCAGCGCATGATCGTCATCGCCCAAGGCAGCGCCAGGTAGTCGGCTTCCGCGAAACCGCCGCTGAATGTCACCGGAGAAGACGGAGCAAAGCTTGTGATCCCCGCGGCTCCCGGCGCGGTCACTGGCAACTCGTTGCGGTCGTGCGCGGCCAAATAGACGCCAAATACGTTAAACGTGCGGTAGTTGAAGTTGACATCCCCGCCAATTCGATAGAAGGGCTCTCGCGCAGTCAGCACCGTGGGCGTTACACCGTCGGCAAGCACGCCAGGGAAGGGCGTTGCAGTGCGCCCATAGAAGTAGAAGCTGCCGAGGGTGAGATAGGTGTGGTCGCGCGGTCCCGTAGTGCCAGCGGCCTGCACGTCGTTTCGGCTAACTGGATCTTTTTCGAGATTGAACCTGTAAGCGAGCCGCCCATACATGTCTTTGAAGTTTGCATCGGAATTGAACGCTACAGCGTTCTGTGGCGCAACATTTGGAGGGTTGATGAAGACTCCTGTTGTGTTCTGGTCAAACACTGCAAAGGAGTAGTGATACCCCTGATAGGCGTGGCCGCCGCTGAATTCAACGCCGTTGGCCGCATCCTCCATTGCGGACCCATTCGTAACATTCTGTGCCGGCCCGAGCCCGTTTTGTATGCCTACGTTGGCTTCGCTGAGGATATCCCAGCCGCTGAGATTCCATGTGCGTGCCTGGCTGAAGGGCAGATCGAGCTCAAACTGGCCGGCGCGCAGGTTCAGAGAGTCCTTGGGCAGTTTGAGAAAACGGCTGAGGTCATTGAATTTCAAGTAACCGTCGCCGAGTGCTCCGTTGGCGTTTGCGCCAGCGACACTGATGTCGTCATCCACCCACCACGAGATGCCTGTGCCGAAGTTTCCCGCCGTGAAAATGCTGAAGTATCCAGGCTGAAAATCCGATTTGGGAATGAAGTTACCGACAGTACCTGCGGGTAGAACCTGGTTAAAGTTGTTCCGGTTGGCGCCGATCTGCTGGTAGTAGGTGTTGTACCTAAGCCCGACCGGCAGGGTCCCGGGAATGGAGCCCGGGTACACAGTGTGCGGCCACAACTCTGCCTGCGCGGGCGCGCCCAACAGCGTTGGAGGCTGCTTCAGGAACGACTCGTCGTCTTTGGGAAACTTGAAACCGGCATCCTTGAAGGCTTTGCCGAAGTCGTTCAGCTTCGGGAAATCCGAGTGGCAGGTGGTGCAAGAGGTACCATATCGACGCGAAAATGCGGGAATTGCCATAGCGGAAGGCGAAATCGATAGCACTACTAACACGGCGACGAAGAGGAGAGAAAGCCGTTTTCGCATCATGAATGGGCCTCGGTGTTCCAAATCACAGTCTGAATTCTCTGTAGTGCCGGATTGTGACTTTGCTCACTTGCCTTCGACTGTGACGGCAGTCACTGCTCTTTGCCCAGCCTCGATTTATTCCCCGCATTTGTGGGATCTTACGCACTTTTGGTGCAGGTCGGAGAAAGGTCTTGACAGGTTTGGTACGTTGAGGGCATGAGCCAACGTGTTGATCTTGTTAGGAATTCGCTTCCATCGCCGGACGAATTAATCCTGGAATCTGTTGAGGATACAGGCGATGGTGTAGTATTTCGAGCGCTGGCTAAGCGCATGCCTTGCTGTCCGACCTGTTTGCAGAGCCAAGTGTCGTATCACAGCCGCTACGTCAGGCGAATGAGCGATCTCCCCTGGCAGGGCCGGCGGGTCGAAATTCACTTACAAACGCGGCGCTTTCGATGCCGGAACAAGGAATGCCGGCGAAAGGTCTTCGCAGAACAACTGCCGGCAGTCGCATCCCCCAACGCACGGGAGACAAGGCGGTTGTGCGAGATCCAGGGGATAGTTGGGTATGCTCTCGGCGGGCTACCGGGCGAACGACTCCTAAAGCGGCTGTCGCGCGGCACTCAAATCGCGGATTTTGAGTCGGACTGCCTCTTTCCGGCAGTCAATTCGCGAACAGCAAAGTTCTCACAGCAGTTAAATCGCGGACAAGCCGTAGGCCGACGAAACAAATGGGCGCGCTAAGATTTGACGATTTTGAGTTGCCGCGTAGCACTTAAAATCACGGACAAAGTTGATGCTGAATATTGTCCGCAATTTAAGGGCAAGTATTCGCGATTTAAGGGCAATGACTTTGCCGCTAAATCGCGGAGACGTGTTGAAAACAATAGCCACACAATCCGCGATTTGAGTGCCGCGCGACATCAAGCCAGCGAAGCAGGTGTCCGGCATTAACTGGCGCCTGTTTTTTTGGGTTTCGGCCGGGAACGGATCCGAGCCTGGGAATGGCATTTGAGATCGAGGGAGAAGCGGCTGAAGGTCATCGGGCGCGAGTTTGATAGGCGAGATCAGCCTCGTGAATAGCCTCCTCTTTCCTGTAATCCATTAGTAGGAAATCGACGTGCAGAACATGTGCTTCAACTTGCGTTTGAACACCGCGCTCGGTTATCGCGCAAGCCAATCGGATACGCCATGCATTTGCGTAAATGTGTTGCCACTCGTGTGTACGTTGCAGAACCGTTCGTTCACATCCTTTGAGGGGTTAATCCGTTTTGTGACCATTGAGGCGCAACTGTCGATCCTGACCCTTTCAAAGTTTTCGCGAAGTAATCCGTCACGTCACAGGGTTTGGTTCAAGCCTGAAGGCGGATTAAGGGAGCCGAAATCCCTCCCCGGTCCCTCCGCCACGGGGGACCATGACCGTGTGCACCCCCAACCTGATACTCACCAGATCAGCCCTACCCGCCAACTAACGCGCCCAAGAGCTTTCAATCCTCGACAACGCCCGTCATTCGATCACGTAGGCCGCCGTGGCTACCACGCTTTTCGTATAGCCCGGAGCAACCGCGATGGCTTTAATGGTCTCACTTTCCGAAACCGAGATCCCGCCCATGTACTTCGTTGATGCCGACGTCGGTGAAGTGCCGTCGGTCGTAAAGTAAATCACCGCGCCGGGCGTTGCATCGGTCAAAGTCACCGTCTGCGCGGTGGAGTAAGTTCCCCCGGCGGGACTTATCTTGGGAGCAGCTGCCGTTCCAATCGGAGTGATCTCGAGTGTCCCATCTAGAAATGCAAAAGTGTAGTTCGTCGCGGCGAGCGTATTCTGCGCGATGCTGATCTGATAGTTTCCCACCGGCGATTTCGGAGTTGCGGTCGTGGCAAGGCTCGGTGTCCCCGTCAGCACCGATGAAGAATCCCCGTTCACGAACCCTGAGACCGTGTAAGTCAGCGCCGGAAGCGCATGCCCAAAAACTGAAATACGATTGTTCGCTTTAAACCTCAGTGTCGCTTTTCCCACTGTCTGAGTGACCGTTGCTGTCGCCGTGGTGAACTCCGCCTTATTGCTTGGAGTAAACGTCACCGACAGCGTGTGCGTTCCGGCTCCCAAGACCGTTCCCAGGTCAGGCGAGTAAGCATACGTGCCCGCAACGCTCACGGTTCCGCTCTGCGCGGCCGCATTGAGCTGTTTCCCGCTCAACGCCGTTCCGTAAACAATCTCCGCCGGGGCGGCCCAAGTTATCTTCGGAACAAACTGGGTCGCGATTCCGCTTAGCACGATCGCCTGCTGTGCGAGATTTGGCGCGGTTGCGCCAAGTTCGTTGTCGGTAAATGTAAGCGTGCCCTCGACCGTGCCCACCGACTGGGGCGTGAAACTGATGGAAAGCAGGCATGACTGCTCGGGCTGGAGCATGCCGGAAGCCCGCGAGCGCGTGCTCACCACCGGGCACCCATCCAGCGCCTCGTTCTCCAGCGTGAAGTTGGGCGCGATGCTTGGATTCGTGCCCGATTTCGGCACGGGGAACTGCAGCGGCATGTTGCCGGAGTTCATAACCTCAAGGTACTTCGCATTGTTGCTGCCTGCCGAGCCTGCCGGCGTGGCTGTAAAGCTGAACGACGGCGCATCAAACGTATCTACCTCGTTCACTCCGTGCGTGCCGATGTCGCCCACGTACAGATTCCCCTTGCGATCGGTAGCCAGCGTGATGGGATTCTGAGCGCCTTCGAGAGGAAATTGTATCTTCACGTACTCTGAACCGGTCCATGTCTCCTTGATTACCTCTCCGGTTCCCTACTGTGAGATATAGACATCTCCCACCGGATCGATTGCCAGGCCGTACGGTTCGGTCAGTCCGCTGAAGAGCGTCTCCTGCGTGTAGCCTCCGGTCGTCGGGGTCTCCTTCACCACGCGGCCAAAGGCGGTATCGGCCAGGTAGATGCCTCCGCTTCCGTCCACGGCGATCCCGAAGTCTGCTCCCAGCCCAATCGAGGGAACCACGCTCTGCACATACCCGCCAGCGGAAGGAGTTTCGGCCAGGATACGGTGGTTCCCGGTATCGGCTACGTACACCACGCCGCCCCCGTCAACCGCGACAAACATCGGTGCACCCAGCCCCGAGGCGACTATGCTCTGCGCGTAGCCCCACCCCGATGGCGATTCCTTCACAACGCGGTTGTTCCCTGAATCGGCGATATACACGTTCCCAGCTCCATCCACCGCCAGTCCGGCAGGCGAGTTCAACCCGCTACCGATCCGCTGTTCGATGAACCTGCTGTTCACCAGCAACTCCTTCTTCACGGCGTTGTTCGCGTAATCGGAAATGAAGACGTCGCCGTACCCATCCACAGCCAGTCCCCAGGGCAGGTCATTACCCGGATTCGAGTAGGGGACGCTCTTTTGCACAGCGGGAAGATAACTCACCTGCGATCCCATCCCCACCCCGGAGGCGTATCCTGTCGCGATCGCCTGGCCCTGACTGTTGATCAAAACCACCGCGCCGTGCCGGCTTCCGGCCGTCTGTGGCTGAAAGAACACGTTCACGTAGCAGCTTTCGCCGGCGTTAAAGTGAGCTCCTCCCGTGCATGTCCCGTTATTTGTCCCGTAGGTAACAAAGTCCATTGAGAATCCGCCAGCGGTGAAATGGTCAATGGGGTCGGAGGTAAGCGTCGTGGCTTCATCGAAAGTAAAGTAGTAGGTAATCACGTCCGTATAGTTGGCATTGATGGGCATGGCACCGAAATTTGCGCCCGTAGTGGCGATCTCGAGCACGCTGTTAAAGTCGTCCGAATCCACCACAAAGGCATTGCCGTTCCCGTCCAGGGCCACGTCCACTGGCTGCTGGAATATAGGCCCTACGAGAATCGACGGAATGTACGAATTGCCGGAGGGTGTCTCGCGCAGAACGCGATTATTGACATAGTCGGAAATGTACAGCACGCCGTTTCGGTCCACGGCCATGCCTCCGGCATTCGTAAATCCAGAGAGGATGGTGGATGCCGAGTAACCGATTCCGTTTGGGGTTGCCTTGATGATGCGCCTGGTGCTGTTATCCGTCACATACACGTTGCCCTTTGTGTCCACTGTCAGATTTTCCGGATCCGGTATCCCGCTCAAAACCAGGCTCCGTTTATATCCGCTGGCCGAAGGTGTCTCCTTATAGATCTCCGCTATGCCGTCACCCCCCAATCCCACATAAACATCCCCCTCGGCGTCCACGGCCAGGGAGGCAGTCGATACAAAGGGAGTGGAGTCTACCAGGCTCTGTATATACGAGTTCTGATACGGCGTCTCTTTCAGAATCCGGCTGGTCGCGATGTCGGTGATATAGACATTTCCCTTTGCATCCACCGCCACGCCATCCGGATTGCCAAGCCCGCTCCCAATCGTCGTCTGAACGTAGCCGGTCGCGGTTAGCGTCTGCTTGTACACCGTGCCGTCGGCGACCATATAGATGTTGTCCGCGTCGTCCACTGCGATATCAAGAATTCCAAATCCGCTGACAAGCGTTACCGGCGCGCCCGAAAAGTGGGCCTGCCCGCCCGCGGCAGGAACCAGTTGAGCGCAAGCCGCCAGAATCATGGTGCCAGCCATGGACGAAAGCGCACGTCGGCGAAGGGATCCGCCGGCGCAGAGAAGAGAGGTCAGGGAAGAGTTATGCATCGGAGTTGGTCCTTTCGAGCCGGGGGAGGTCGCAATGTAATACGCGCCCGCGCGGAAGCAGGTCATCGAGAAAGGTCCGAGCGGCGCGCTGTACCCACAGCACGCTGTCTTGCTTGTGATCCTATGTGGCAGGGGCGGGCGAATTGTGACAGCCCCGCCGGAA
Organism: Occallatibacter sp.; assembly: GCA_049508975.1. GTDB lineage: Bacteria > Acidobacteriota > Terriglobia > Terriglobales > Acidobacteriaceae > Telmatobacter. The sequence continues at coordinate 9,944 of JBELAI010000025.1, forward strand.
AAATACTACCGCATGCACGGAACGGTTAAGCCAACCAGCGAAGCCAGTTCAACCCAAGCATCTGGGGAGCGGCCCCGGTCCCGAGATGTAGCACGCCCTCGTTGTTTGCACTCTATGAAACCGCCATAGCAAGAAGTCACGCATCCACAGAAAGATTGGAACAGATGATGTCGGAAAGATCCGGATGGCCACAGGGCCTGCATTCTAACCTGTCAACCGAGTAATCGCTCTGAATCGCTCTGACGCTTACATCTCAAATTAGGATTAACGGACCAACTTCCTGGCTATTTACCAAGACGTTCCAAGAGTTAGAAGGCGCAACGGAAGGAGGGCCACGTCGATATTGCGCTTAAAAGCTCGCACCCAAATGTAAGAAAGAACTGTCGTTGCTACCATAATCGTAAGTGTGATTGTGATGGGCAGCCAGAGCAAAGCGCCGCTAGCGAATGTCGGCATTCCGACGCAACACCATGGCTGCGGTATGTGTCGTCGATTGAAATGCCATGCGCCATACGATACCCAAAACATGATGCTAATAAGGCTCTTGCATGACTGCCTTGCGCCAAGGCGTTACAATTTGCCGATGTTTATTGCTCAAATATATTGCAAATTGCCACCTGTTGCGGAATCGTTCGCTCGTCCAAAGTTCCCGTTCGTGTCCTGAACAGAGAGGATGTAGACATTCACTGTAACTTGATCTTGCCTACGATCTCTCTGGTGGATTTTCGCGATACTTCTGCCAGTTCGGCATATCGGGGCCAGTCGGCCATGGCACTTTTTACCTTCGCCAGAATCTCCGATGCGTTTTTTATCCCATGCTGTTTGCCCAATGCCTGAAGTTGGGCTGTACCGGGATTCCTTCCCTCACCCATGACGAGCATGCTTTGCTCGCCACCCGGACCATAGGAAAAGACCAGGTCGTAGGCGGGCGCGAAAATCCACTCGTTTCTCGCGTTAAGAAGGAACGAGAAATTCTTCACGTGATCGTCGCGGTTATGAGCAAGGACGTTGAAGCAGGCTAGCGCATATGCCTTTTCCGCCTCCTGGATATTTCTGGTCAACGCCAGAGTCACGCGCAGGACCATATCGTAGTCCAGGGTGGGGTTGCGATGATCGGAATGTATCAGGCCGCCGATGCTATGCATATGGATGCGGGCATCGCCATCCCGGTCGAATCGTTTCGTGCCGAAATATTTGTTCCTTTTCGTGCGGAAAAGATGGGTTTCAGACATCTCCACACCCGCATCCTTTGCCATCTGGCTATACGCGTATTCGATCGCCCCCACGTCCCGCGCGTCCTGCGAGGACGAAAACTTGATCATCCAGTGCGCGAAACCGGATTGCAATTCCTTCTGGCCGTGAATGATCATTTTCTTGTCGCTGCTCACCTGCGCCACGATCTTGGGTCGGGCGCCCGAAGAGGAGCCATTAAGCCGCAACAACTCTTCGAAAACCTCTTCGTTTTCTCCGGCCAGTACAGCAGCCGATTCCTCAGCGAGTTTGTCGAGCGCCAGAGGACGGTCATCGGTGCTTTGCAGACCCAGTTCCGGCTCGTAACTGAGAGCGCCCATGCCGTACCGTCCCACATAGGCCAGCCGGTCGAGTGGATTCAGTTGGCCGCGATGGATACCGTGTTTTTCCACCGTGCGGTCGAGCAGAAGGCGACCCCATCCGTCCGGCAGGCTGTCATTGAATACGCCGAACAGGCCGTCAAAGATCGTCGTGTCGGCAATGGTTACGCCAGACCTGAGGGGAAGCTTTATAGGCGAAATCTCGATGCCTGAAGCGATGAATGAGGTGTCGTACTCGAAAAGGACCTGCCTATCCTTAAATGCGAGGCGTCCAACCTTGCGGCGTTGGTTTCGCGCGTCCAGGTGGACGGTCAGCAACTCTGTCGGGCTATGCGCCATGGCTTTGTTCTTTCCTGCTTGTCGCTCTTCGTCGCAACGCCGGCGCAGCCAGTAGGGTGTCGAGCGATTGTGCGACTGGGTTTAACGTGCTTTCCACGGCCAGCTTGTCGAAATCTTCAAGGCAATCCAGCACTAAGGCTAGATTCAGAAGAGAGTCCAACGCAATCAGTCCTTCGCGCTCAAATCGCTTGAGCGAACTCCAGGTCACGCCCGAGCGAGCCGCCAGCTCTCTCTGCGTCAGGTTCATTGCAAGACGCCGGGCCTTGAACCGCCCTGCAATTCCTATTTGAACCTCTTGCACCGTCCTGAAATTAACAGCCAATATATTACCTCTACAAGGCTATTATATACTTAAATGGTTAAAATAATGACCATAAGCTTCAAAGCAAGAACCCTTCTCTGGCTATCTGGCTCTGACCCACCGAAGGGTGCCATCGTGGTAATCCGATTTGATAGCGCACAGAAAGCCCGGGACTGGTACGACTCCTCCGCTTACGCGGCTATCCGCCCAATCCGGCAAGACTCCTCTACAAGCCGGATTTACATCGTCGAAGGGCTCCCACCACAGTAAGGTCTCCCAGATTTGTCGTGCTTAGGTGAACTGCTAAAGCGCGCCAGCGACTGGCATAGCCGATCTTAATTGCTCAAATGTATCGCCAATCGCTGGTTTGTTGCAGAATCGTGGGGAAAAAGCGAGTTGGATGAGCGCATTGGCCCTGTTGGCAGCAGTTAAGAATTGCAAACGCCTGTTCGCGATGAATCCAATGCAAGTCCAACAAGGCGCTACCAGAGGGTTCGCCTACTCTCATCAGGCCCCTGAAGACCGGATATTCGAGTTTTTCCTTTCCGATCCATTCAACCCCGTCATGAGTGTCTCGCCGAAAACCGTCCCCGATACGCGCTCGGAGCAATTCCGAAGGACCGTTCAAAGGCGCGCCGGAAATTATCGCCGTCGCTAAATCCCACCGAACACGCTACGCCCTCCACCGTACACTCCGGCGCGGAGAGGCGGCGCCGCGCTTCGTCCAGCCGCAGTCGCCGCACAAACGAAGCCGGGCTACACCCGAACTCCTGTGTAAAGCGCCGCGAAAACTGCCGTGGGCACAACGAAACTCGCGCCGCAAGCGCCTCGACCGAAAGATCGTGCTCCAGGTGCGCCGTCATCCACGGCAAAAGATCCGCAATGCGGCTGCGCGATTCTACTTGAAACTGCAGCGGCTCCGAATACTGCTCCTGTCCTCCGGACCTCTTCATGTACACGACGAGGTCGCGCGCGACCGAAAGCGCTACCTCCGAGCCGAAGTCCTCCTCGATCAGAGCCAGCGAAAGATCGATGCCCGCCGTCACTCCCGCTGCGGTCCAGAACTTCCCATCCCTTACGTAAAGCGAGTCGGAATCTACCTTTAGTTTGGGATAACGCCTCGACAGATCACCTGTGAACCTCCAGTGCGTCGCGACTCTTCGGCCGTTCAACAATCCCGACGGTGCGAGGCCATAGATTCCCGTGCAAATCGACGCGATCCGCCGAATCGAGCCCGCGTTCTTCTGCAACCAGACCGTAAGCTTGGAGTCGCCATTCGACTCGCGCAAGCCGCTGCCGCCGGGAATGAGGAATGTGTCCACATCGCGAATGTCGAAGAGGCTTGTTTCCGCCGTGATCGTGAGCCCGAATTCTGACCGAAACGTTTTCCCCTCCAGCGCCGCTATGGTTAGCCGATAACAAGCTTCCCTGCCCGCCTTTTGCGAGTTCAGATACGCGCTTGCAAACGCCTCCATCGGCCCCACGAGGTCCAGGCCCATGATTTCGTCATAACCCAGGATCGCGATGTGTCTCGGTTCCATTTATGCGCACGGACGGAGCGGTCAATCACTTGAAGCACGCTTTTCGCGAAATGTCTCAAAAAGCCGGATAATTGTCATTTGAGACATTCCAGTGTAGCCGTAAACTGATCCTGTTCGCAAATTCTTCAAGTGAGAGGTCCACCAATGACCAAAGGAATCTGCACGATTTCCGCTCTCATCGCGCTCTGCGGCGCGCTCGCAGCGGCTAGCCATTTCCACCAGGCAAATGCGCAATCTGGCTCTGCCCAGTTGCGCATCCTCAAACCGCCCGCCACTGGAGCGGTCAACGTGGCCTTCATCGTCTCAGACCAGACCGCGCTGATTGATCTTGCAGGGCCATGGGAAGTATTTGGCGATGCCATGACCACTCACGATGGCCGGCCCTGGCGCGGTGGCGACGACATGGTCATGCCCTTCAACCTGTACACCGTCTCCGACTCGCAGAAATCGATCTCAGCCGCCGGTCTTCAGATCGTTCCCAACTTCACCTTCGAGAATGCCCCCAGGCCCCAGGTGATCGTCGTCCCCGCACAAGGCGGCCGAACCGAGGCGCAGAAGAGATGGTTGCTGGAGAACTCCAAGACGGTGGACATAACCATGTCGGTGTGCACCGGCGCCTCCATGCTCGCTGCCTATGGCCTGCTCGACAGTCAAAGAGCAACCACCCACCACATGTTCGTGGATGACATGCAAAGGAAGTATCCTGCAGTGCATTTCGTAACTGGACTGCGCTACATCGATAACGGCAATGTTGCCACCGCGGGAGGCCTGAGTTCAGGAATCGATCTCGCCCTGCATGTGGTTGAACGGTATTACGGAAGCGAAATTGCGCAAGCAACTGCCGACTATATGGAATATAAAGGTGAGCTGTGGAAGAACCCGCAATACGGAACAGTCAAGAGTGTTCCGGCTCAGTGAAGAATGCCAGCGCAGGAGAACACGGAGGCGCAAATGAGAAAGCTCAGAATCATCGAACACATCTCGCTGGACGGCGTGATCCAGCACTCCGCCGATGACGGCGATTTCCCCTACAGCGCTTGGACCGTGCCCTATCGGACCGCCGCTGGGGGGGACGAAATCATCGCGGCGTACAGCGGGAGCTACGCTCTGCTGCTTGGCCGCCGCACCTACGATATCTGGTCGGGCTTCTGGCCAAAGGCGCCAAGCAGTCCATTGGCGGATGGCATCAATGCGGCAACAAAATATATCGCTACCCACCGTCCCGAAAGTCTCGAATGGGGCCCGTTCGAGGCCCTTGGACCGAACATCGTCGAGGACATTCGCCGACTCAAGTCTCAGGACGGCCCCGACCTTATCCTCTCGGGTAGCTCCACGCTGACATCGATGCTGCTCGAACATGGGCTTGCGGATGACGTCCTGCTCGTCGTCTATCCCGTCCTGTTGGGCACGGGCAAGCGCATCTTTGCGGATGGAACTCCGCCACGCTCATTCGAGCTCGTCAGCACGAAAGCGTTGCCGTCCGGCATCATACTCAGTTTGTACAGGGTTGCCGGGCCTTTGAAGACCGCATAGTTCGACGGCGCGGCATCGGCGGTGAATGCTGGAACGCCGTGGTCGAGCTGGCATGAACGATGTGCCTCAGACGATTGTGGCCGTGTGGAAGATCGATGCCACACAGCCGGTCACCGTCATTGCATCAAGACCGGAATGCCGGCTGATCGCCGGACCTAGTCAGCCAGTTTGCATTGCACAAATGTATCGCCAATCAGGGGTCCGTTGCAGAACCGTTCGTTCACATCGTTTGGGGACCGAACCGCAGCGCATGCTAGTCTTTGCCGAAAAAATGATTTGCCTGCGCAACCTCTGGAAGATCTGAATCGGCGTGGCTGCAATTCATAAGCAGCCTGCGGTAATGCTGTTCCGCCGCAGTCCGCAGACCTGCCTCCTGGGCGGAAACCGCGGCGCCGTATTCCGCTCTGAGGCGCCCCGGGGTGGATTTCAGGGCCGATTCATAGGCCAACAACGCGAGCTTCGGCTGCTTTGCCAAAAGCAACATATCGCCCAGCATCTCCGGCGCGGGAGCAATGGAGCCTGGACTGACAGGCGATTTTTCGGTTGCGTCTTCCAATGCTACGGCCGTTCTCATCTCCTGCATGGCCGCATCGTGATCACCATCTGCCCACTGGATCCACGCGCTCACAATCTTCAATTGAATATTCACCTGATCCGCATCGCCGTCGCCGCTCTGCGCGAGTGCGTCGCGCAAGGAAAGCAGCGGTTGCATTGCTGCATCCGCCGCCTTGCTGTTCCCGAGCCTTGACGCGCCAAGCGCGCGGGCGAAATAAAGAGTCGCCTGAGTCGACGCATATGCGTCCCCTGGTGAGGTCTGTGGAGGCAACGGAAGGGTCGCGGCAGCGTCCCACTGCTCGCGCTCAATCCAAATACGGGCTGGTATCGCAGCTGTCGCGTAACGCCCGGCATAGTGGGCCGCATCGCTCGGTTCGACAACAGGAAGTTGTTGAGTCAGTTTGCGGGCTTCAGTTATGCGCCCGGTTTGCAGATACGCATAGACAAGGTAATCCAGAGCATGTAACTCGTCGCCAGCCTGCCGTTGTTTGCGCGCGCTGGCGGCCGAGGCGAGGTTCGAGGCAATGGAGTCCTCCCATAAGCCGAGCCTTGTAAAAATGTGAGAGGGCATATGCAGGGCGTGTGGCGAGTCAGGCGCAATTTGGGAATAGCGCCTCGCCGCATCCAATGCCAGCGGAGCCAGCACCGGATTATCGTCCGCATGGATGATGTAGTGCGCGAGGCCCGGATGTTGCGGCTGCTGCAGGATGATAGGTTCGAGAATTTGTGTCGCCTTCTTCTGATTCGCGTAAGTCTTGTCATTGGGCGGAGCATTTGCGATCAAAGACAGGGCATAAAAAATGGCAGCTTCGTCATCCTGCGGATACCGGCTGTGGAGCGACTCCATCGCAGTCTCATACCGTTTAGCGCGGATGTTGTGACTTTCTGAGCCACCATTCTGATAGAAACCCTGAATAGCGCCCAAATAGTCGCGTTCCCTTTGAGTCTTCGGTCCCATCGACAGACCCTCTTGTGCGGCTTCCAGGCCGATCCTTAGATCGTCCTTAGTCGGCGGATCCCACAATTGGCGGTAGTGGCTCATCGCAATGCCCCACTCCGCCATGCCGCATCTGGGATCTTTGCTCAAGACGTCAGCAAATAACTGCGCTGACTTCCGGTAGCCAAAAGAATGTAAAGTCGCAACCGCCAGATCGAACTCGTCGCGCACCGCAGGGCTACATGACGTGTCAAAGTGGACTGTTCCCATCCGGTCCGGCTGGTCCGACGCATGATCATGCTGCGATGCACATTCCACCAGGGCCGGCGTGAATACCAAGAAGGCCAGGAACCATGCGAAAACAAAGCGCAGCATAACCCGTGTCTCCTCAATCCATAGATCATGGTAGCTGGTCCCGCGCGTTTTGCACCAACGACTTCAGCCCGAGGCTCCATTGTCGGTAAGCGCATTGACGATTGAGCGCTCTTCCTCTCAAGACTTTCGTAAGTCACCCTCGGCACGGCGCAGGCTGGTCGTCCAGAGCTTGGGCGTCGATCCAAAGAGTCTCCTGAAGGCCTCGACAAATGTGCCGGATTGTTTATAACCAACACGAAAGGAGACCTCCTTCACCGAATGCCCCGCAACCAGGAGTTGTACGGCCCTTGTGAGGCGAGCCTGGCGGCGCCACGTGTCCATGTCGATTCCCAGTTCTCTTCGAAAGACACGTTGAGCTGTCCGGACTCCGACGCCAGCTTCCGCACACAGCTTTGCCAGGGGCCTGGAGTCCGTCAGCTTACCAGCGATCAACTGCGCCACAGCCAAAGCGCGAGGTTCAGAGGGCATGGTTAGCCCAAGGGGCGTGGCGGATGCGTTTGCCAGTTGCACAGCCAGGAGATCCCGAAGGGCGCACTCCGGCAGGTTGCGCCGGCGCAAGCGCCCCAGGCGGACGGTCTCGATGATCAGTTCGCGAAGCAGCGGCGCAACGTAGAGAAGCGAAGATCCGGACTGCCTGCGTAAAACCGCTCCAGGGCGAAAGTACAGCGTGCGCATACGAACCAGGCCAATCGTCTGGATCCGGTGAAAAGTCTTTGCCGGTAGCCACAGTGCGAACTGGGGCGGTAATGTCCATATGCTTCTTCCGGAAGAAACTTCCATGGTGCCCTCGATTGCATAGATCAACTGATCCGATCCGTGGGCATGGTCGGGAACCCGGGAACCTGCAGGGTATTCGTAGGACAGCGCGGAAACGGAAATGCCGCGTGGGGGGTCGTACTCTCGTAAGATTCGCCCTTGTCGCATAGACGGTATATTATGACGCGATACTCCTCTTGCGACAACGATCAATTCACCCGCATGATGTTAATGAGAGATCGGAGTGTGACTCATGAACTACCTTCACCGCTTGTTTTGCTCCTCGGCGAGATGGAAAGAAGTACTGCAGCGCTATGCGCTGCCCTGGGCTCTGGAACAAATCGACCTGGGCAGCGACGTGCTCGAGATCGGTCCCGGGTACGGAGCCGCCACAGAAGTGCTGCAACGGCAGGTGAAACACTTGGTATGTGTGGAGTCAGACCGCAGATTGGCGGACCGGCTTCGTCGTAAGTTCAACGGCCATGTAGCTGTCCAATGCGAAGATGCAACCGCGATGACACTGCCTGGGGAATCCTTCGAAGGAGTCGCGTGCTTTACCATGCTCCACCATGTCGGATCGGCTTCGTTGCAAGATAGGTTATTCGCGGAAGCGGCTCGTGTTCTTAAGCCCGGCGGTGTCTTCGCGGGGACTGATGGCTTGCCGGGCCGTTCCACGAAATGGCTTCATTTATTCGACACGATGGTGCTGGTCGATCCCGATACGCTTCCACAACGCCTCATGACCGCAGGGTTTGAAAACGTGCAAGTGGATGTGAATCCGTACGCTTTTCGGTTCCGCGCCTGGAAGCCTAAATCTCGCTCGCCTGACGGGGCTTGATCTTCTGCTCGCCCGCCTGATCCCAACAGGGGGATAACCGGCCAATTTGCGTTTGTGGCAACAATTGCAAATCGCCTGATCTGGTGCGGGGGAGAGGCGTGTTGTATTATTCTTGAGCCCGATTTTTCTTCCTTCAGCTTGAGCAGGTGCTTCACACTTTGCCTTCCGCGCGTGGTCCCGCTGAGTTCCGTGGGAGTTCCTGCAGACCGAGACGGCACGAGAGTCTGCGATAGGCCGTGGACACATCGAATCCACGGTAGTGACGCCTCTGAAGCAAGGCTAGGCTGATGCCGCAGTGCAGATCGGAACGCGCAGGATCGCAGCGCACGAAGAGCACAGCGATCACAATTGAACGTCCGGTACGAGCACTCAGCAGAATGGGCACCGATTGGCCGGTTAACAGGCCAAAGCACTCATTGATCCCCGTCCAGTTCGATGCGTGTCTTTGGCAACTTGCTCTAAACCGGCTCCTCGGACATGTGATTGCCGACGATTGACTCGTGACGGTCTACTCGACGAGCGCATTATCGCGTTTCCTGCTTTCGGCTTTCCAGTTTGTCGTTGGGGGCCCAAAGTAGCCGATAGGAACCGTAACTGTAGATGCGCCAGTGCGGGTCTGACATTTGCGTTTTTTGCGAAGAGCACAAATTCGGATAATCATCCACAATATGGTTGATTATCAACCACTAAATGGACGATAATGTCATCATGATCCAACGCCACCTCACCCATAGACTTCTAGAGGCGCTAGCAGACTCGCCGGCCGTTCTAGTCAATGGCGCGCGTCAAACCGGGAAAAGCACCTTGGTACAATCGGCCGATCTGGCGAAACAGGGCCGACAGTATCTTACTTTCGATGATCCAGGCATTCTGTCAGCTGCCAAGAGCGATCCCAATGGGTTCGTTGCCGGCCTGAACACCCCGGTCACACTAGATGAAGTACAACATGTCCCCGAGATCTTTCCGGTGATCAAAGCTGCCATTGACCGAAACCGGCAACCTGGAACTTTTCTTCTCACCGGGTCGGCGAATGTACTGCTCTTGCCCAAGTTGTCCGAGTCCCTGGCGGGGCGCATGGAAGTGTTGACCCTTTGGCCATTCTCACAGGGAGAAATGCGCGGCGTAAGAGAGGGATTTGTGGACACCCTGTTTTCAAGGCGGCCCGTTGGTTGGTCAGGAATGGCTGTCTCGCCGCGGCGTGACGAGCTGTTAGAGGCTGTTCTGGCCGGTGGCTATCCTCTTGCAATTTCCCGCATGAGCCCCGCAAGGCGCGACGCCTGGTTCCAGTCGTATGTGTTGACGATCCTTCAACGGGATATTCGCGATTTAGCTAATCTTGGTGACGCAACGGCTGTTCCACGTCTGCTATCAGTGGTTGCCACGCGCGCTGGGGGGCTTCTGAATTTCGCCGACCTGTCGCGCACTGTCGCACTTGCGCAAACGACATTGAAGCGTTACTTTGCCTTGCTGGAAGCGACGTTTCTTGTACAACCATTACGCCCATGGTCAAGAAATCTCGGTAAACGGGCCATTCAAACCCCAAAAGTCTATGTGAACGACTCTGGGCTTCTCGCCTATTTGCAGGGCGTGACCATGGAACGTCTAAAGACGGAGGGTAATCTGGCAGGCCCGCTCTTGGAGAATTTTGCGGTAATGGAACTTCGGAAGCAATCCACTTGGAGTGCCATCCAGCCAGAGCTCTTCTTCTGGCGCACCGCATCCGGCCAGGAAGTGGACATTGTCATGGAAGACCGCGCCGGAAGAGTGGTCGGCGTGGAGATCAAAGCTTCGGCAACCCTGGGAAGCAGCGATGTGCGTGGGCTGCAGGCTTTGGCAAACACCGCAGGCAAGAATTGGGTCCGCGGCGTGGTGTTGTACGCAGGGACGGAGACCATTCCCTTTGCCAGCAACTTGCATGGCATCCCATTCGGACGGCTCTGGACAAAGTGAGAGGTCTCATTTCGGCTCACTGTTTAACTGTTTCCCAGACACCAAGTCAGCATTCTATTTGAGGATACTGACCTTCCCCGAACTTGCTTGCGCCATTAGCCGCGAGACAGTGGCCGGGTGGACCTTGAACAATCGTGCAGCTTCGGCGGCAGTCTTGTCGCCCTTGGCGACCATCTTCCGAATCTCCGCCTGCTGGCGCTCGGACAGCTTCGGCTTGCGCCCGCCGATGCGACCTTCCTTGCGTGCGGCATCCAATCCTGCTTTGGTCCGTTCCCTAAGCATGGCCCTCTCGAACTCCGCGAACGCTCCGATCATATGCATCATCATCCGCCCCGCTGCTGTGGTCGTATCGATGGCCTCAGTCAGGCTGCGGAACCCTGCCCCGCAATCCCCGAGCCGCTCCATGATAGTAAGTACGTCGCGGAGAGAGCGAGACAGCCGGTCAAGTTTCCAAACCAACAGCACATCGCCCTTGCGCATTTGATCGAGAAGTCGTTGGAGTTCGGGTCTGTCCCAGCGTCCGCCAGACGCCTTCTCCCGAAAGATGCGCTCGCAACCAGCGGCTTTGAGCGCCTTCTCTTGGACGGCGGTGTCCTGGTCCTCGGTCGACGCTCTGACGTAGCCCATCTTCATTGCTCAAATGTATCGCTAATCGCCGTTTGTTGCAAAACCATTCATTTTCAGGCGCAGGTTTTGTGCGATCGAGGTAGTCCGCAGATTACAGTTTATGGACCACCCGTGCATCCGCTACGGTATCGATGGGGGCGCCGCATCCTGTGCGCTGCCCCATTTTCTGTTCGGCAAAGGCCCCAGATTTAGCACCAGGCTTCCGCCGTTCGCCATCTCCGCGTGGCTGAACCACGGCTTGTTCCATTGCTTTCCATTCAGCGTTGCGGACTGGATGTACATGTTCTTTTGCGAGTTGTTTCTTGCGACAATTACGAAGTCCTTTCCGTTACCCATATGGATGGTCACCTTATCGAATATCGGACTTCCCATGATGTAGTTTGGACTTGATGGGTCGACGGTGTAGAAGCCCATCGCACTCATCACATACCAAGACGATGTCGAGCCCTGATCGTCCATTCCTGGGAATGCCAGCCCATACTTATCGCTACCATACATGAGGTGTAGAACTCGGCGCGTCAGTTCCTGAGTCTTCCAGGGCTGACCGCTCCAGTCGTAATAATAGGCGGCCTGCTGGTCGGGCTGGTTGCCCTGCACATATTGCCCGATCACGCCGGTGCAATCCCTGCAGATTCCCTTCGCGCTGTAGGGCGTACTGAAGAACTCGTCCAGCTTGGCGGAGAATTTCTCACGCCCGCCGAGCAGGGCGATCAGTCCCTGAACATCATGAGGTACAAGCCATAATGTTGACCAGCCAGAAGCCTCTTTCATCATGAAGTTGTAATAGGGCTCGCGCGGGTCGAACGGTGAAATCCACTTACCGTCCTCAGTCTTGCCGCGCATGAAACCTACAGAAGGATCAAACAGATTTCGATAGTTGTGAGCCCGCTTCAGAAACATTTGGTAGTCGTCTTCCTTGCCCAGCTTTCTGGCATAGAGGGCGAGCGCATAATCGTCCCAACTGTACTCGAGGGTGGTCGCGACGCCGGCCTTACCCCCAGCATTGGGAGGGCTGGGATTGCCTTCGGGGATGACATCCGAGATCCAACCGCTCCGTAAGTATTCCGCCAGATAACCTCTGGGACCTTTCGCATCCATCGCATTTTTTCGGAGGTAGTCGTAGGTTTCGGCCCAATCGAAATTCAGACCGCGCTCCCAGTCTCCAAGATACATAAAGACGGCATTGTCTCCATGGAAGGACGTACCCATGTAACCGGATTCGCGAGCCATGTCGAGTTGCGAACGAAGGATGTCAAGCTTTACTGCGGGTTCAACGATGGTGAGCAGTACAATTTGATTTCGTCCGGTATCCCAGAACGGCACAGGGCCGTAGCGGTCGTAGGCGGCGGTACGGACCTTTCCGTCCAAACCGGTAAACTGTTCCCCCTTGGCTGCAACCAGGCGTGGGCTCGCGAAGGAGTGATAGAGGCAGGAGTAGAACAGCATCTTCTCCTTCTCCGTGCCGCCCTCCACTCTTATCTGATCGAGAAGCGTTGCCCATACTTGCTCGGCATGATTTCGCACGTGATCAAAGTCCCAGTCCGGATCTTCTTCTTGGATTCTGTCTTCGGCCATCCGATAAGTAAGCCCGGATGCAATCTTAACCAGCACCTGTTCGTCTTTTGAAGTGGCAAATCGCAGATAGGCTCCGGCATAGTTTCCGGAGATGGTGCGGACATCGGGCTCAACTTCGTTGTCCCCAATCAGCGACTGACTCCCATCCGGATGTGAGGGTGGAAATTGCTTGAATGTGCCGAACGCCGTGAACGGTCGGGAAAATTTCGCGACAAAGAAAGTCCCGCGGTGAGACTTTCCGCGCACGGTATGGTCGTTGACGATTTCGATCTCCCCTCCGGAACGGCCAAGGTCGAGCAGAAGATGCGAGTCTTGTGCCTCAGGAAACGTGAAGCGAAAGATCCCGGTCCAGAGGGTCGCGGTCATTTCGACCTTGGTCCTGAAGTCATTGAGATAGACGCTATAGTATCCCGGCGAGGACTTTTCACGAGCCTTGTCATAGACAGAGCCGCTACGTTCCGGGGGAACAGTCCAGTCGCCAACCACCGGCATAACAGTCGGGCCGTCTTCGGATCCGCTTGAAAAGCCTACCATCGTCCGGTTCGGATAAAAGTAGGGCGCTCTGACGCCGGCAGAATAGTTCAAGTCAAGATTTGCATTGATGGGCGCTAGTTCAGTTGAGCTGTGAGGCAGCAGCGCACCTGCCGAAGTAAATCCGGAATAGAGTTGCTCGCCCGGCGGCGGCGCATTGCCGATTAACTTCCGATCGTCCAGCGGCGCGGTGCCGACCAGTCCGTTTGCGTAGTCGACCGGCCGCTTGCCGAAAGTGGGCACGCGTTGGGCTAACGCTCCGGGAGCAAGCAAACATCCAAACATCAAAACGACGGCCAGGCCTCTGGACGATGGACAGGGAGTGATCATGAAAGCAGTTCCTCCGACTCAGGCCGGAAGCGCATCGAGGATGCTCACTTCGTCGCCGGCACAAGGGTCACGGCGAGCACAAGGACATTCGCATTGGCCGGCAGGTTGACGCTGCTCGCAACTTTGTTGCTATCGAGAGCGAAGGAATAAGCGTGGGTATAGAATGCGTTGACGTCCTTAGAGCCATCCGCGGTGAGTCGATAGGACATTTCCGAGGCCACGAACTCGCCGCTCAAATTGCCGGGCACGGCCCAGTCGGAGAGACTCTGAGTGAACGAAGAAGATGTGCTGTCTGCATAGTTAACTGTGAATGTCTGCAGTGTCTGATTGCCATCGACAGCCACGGCGAGGATCTTGATGCCGACAAATTTGCCGGCCGGGAGCGTCACCGTATTGCCTGTTACTGCGTCGGGCGCATTGGCAGGCCCAAGGCGAAAGATGACGCCGTCGCCCACTTGCTCAGAACCAAGCTGTTGTTCGGAAAAGGCCGCGCCATCGTGGTCGAGACCGGTTGAAGGTGGGAATTTCAAGCCGTCACTATAAATGCCCGTGACGTTGAAGGCGGAAGATAGATCGACGGCCACGGTGCTGGCGAGAATCGGGGTAACCGTAACGCCAATTGCAAGCGCGCGCGATAAGGTGCCTGATACACCGTTGACGGTGACCGAAGCGGTTGCAGGAGGCGTCGACCTGCTTGTGGTAAGCGTCATGATGCTGGATTCGTCGGTGCTGGCCGGACTGAAAGCTGCAGCGACGCCTGCCGGCAGGCCCGACGCGGTGAGTTGTACCTTGCCATTGAAACTACCCCTTGGCAAGACGATGATTCTAGTCGCGGCTGTCCTTCCCTGGGGAACCGAAACGCCTTCCGACGAGGTAGACAGTGTAAAGTCGCTGCGGCCGGCATTGGGCGAGGGAAGCACATCATACAGCGGACGTGCCGGCCTCACCTCAGGATTTTCATCGGCCAACGAGATTGCCAATATTCGAATCCGGCTGTTGTTCGGCAACCTGATGGTCTTGGCAGCGAGCGGCAGGTCGATTGCATATCCAAACAGATACGAATAGGCGTAAGCTACGTTTTGGCCAGACGCGTTGTGATGATGGCTACAATACCAAGCCAGGTCTGCACGCTTAATATAGCCGGGCTTCAGCCCAATCATCTCGCCATAGTTGTCATGCGAGATGTCTAATGAACTCCATCGTCGGTCGTCCCACTGACCGACGAATCCGCCCCAATCCTGAACATTCAGCTCGACTTTTTCCGCGCCGACTTCAAACGTTCCCCTCTGGTCGCCATCGGCCGATGCCGCCAATACATAAACGCGATTGAAGTGGCCCGATGGAAGATCGATCGACTGCCCCTTCGCCACAATCGCATTCGGTGAGCCAGTTTTTGCCGACGCTAACTGGAACCGAACATCGTGAAACAGAATTTGTGTGGGGAGCATCTCTGCCGGCAGCGCATTCCCCTTGCCGTCAAAGCCATCTGTAGAACTATCTCCGTCGTTGCTGGCAGTCGCCAGGTTATAGGACAGCGCAACCGGAATCGAGCGCACGCCCACAGCCTCGCCGGCAGGTGCGGTCAACCGAAGCGCAAACGCACGCGGCTGATACGCGCTGAACGAAGTCACCAGCGCTCCCGCGGTCACGGTCGCCGCTCCAACAGGCAGTTCCTGCCCGTTCACTTCGCGTGCACTGGTGACCGCGGCAGCCAAAGAAACGCGGACATTGGATTGGGGTTTGCCATCAAGTTCCACGAGGCGCACGATGATTTCGTCCCCATGTTCTGCCTTCTTAACGGCAAGCACCCTTATCCGAGGGTTGTCTACGCTAAGCAATGAAAAACTCCGGCCTTGAGTGCCTTCGTGCTTCGATGTTTGAAAGGCGATGAGCGGCGCATTCAATCGTTGCGCCTGCCAGTCGGTTTGCGCATCACGCCAGCCAGCCGCGTGCCCAGCGATGCCATAGACGAATTCGTGATGTCCAATGTCCTGAGTTGCCTCATCCGCATATCCTCCGGCTATGCCAGGAGTCCGGATCAGTGTCAGCCGAATGGTGTGGTCGTTCGGCTTGTCCGATCCATTCTTGCAGCCAGTAAGGATCGTTGCGCCGAACTGCCCGCTCATGTCAGTCAGGTCGACCCACTGATGCGACGGCACTTCGAATTTCTTCGGCTGTGCCGTGGGCCGCTCGATTGTGCCAATGTCCAGGTTATAGGTGGCCATTTCGTTCGAGGCTGTGAGCGGAAACGTTGCTTTGAGATTCGATTCCCGCGTGTTCCAGTCAATCACGTTTCCAAACTCTACACGCCTTCCTGCATCGCCCGCCGACAGACTTATGGTTTGAACAAATCGCGATCCCGCAGTCTCTCGCGAGACTTCAATCGCAACTCGGATCGGCCCGCTTTCTGTGACTCTAATCTGCGCCGGACCTGCGACGAACTCCTTCGGCGCAGCCTGCTCCTGATCCCAATCCATGTTCCAGGCCGGCCACTGGGCGGGATTGTCGTAGGAGATAGCGAGGCGCGCTGGGGCCGAGAGCAATTCTCTACCGCTCTGCTTATCGAAGATGCTCGCAACATCTCCATCCTGGTTAAGTCCGACGCGGTAATACTCGTTCTCGAGGCCATCTTTCGATACTTTCAAAGACGATGGTAAGTCAGCCACTTCGGCGGCGGGTTGGACATCATAAACCACATCGCCGACCGACGGCACGCGCGCCACAAATATCACTTTGCCGCCTGAAATCTGCGCAGGAACATCCTTTCCGTCGGGGCCACTCACGCGCACTCCCTTGGGAGTATCGGCTGGGAAGTCGATGTTCGCTTCCACAACATCTTCGCGGGCGATGTTGAGCGGGTTGAAAACAACCAGGGGCACCCCTTTTGTCTCAGTGTTCAATGTCGCGGCGACGCCCTCGATAGCACTGTTCAGCACACCCGCGAACTGATTCATTGCGATCACGTCGTCGTTCCATGCGAATTCGTACGACTTGGGCGTTGCAGTTCCAGCCGCAAGGTCGTGAAAATGTGCACCCATTGCAAGTGTCCAGGCATCATTGAGCCGTTCGAGCGGATAAGTCCGCGCACCCAGCCATTCCGCCGCAATCGACATCTTCTCCGCAGCATCGGCGAGGAGTTCCTCCTGCCGAATCCAACGTTTCTGGTAAGCCTGCGAAGTGAGGGACCCGGCGGAGTGATTCGTCAATTCCAATTCTCCGGTGTAGCGCGGGAGCCCGGCGGCTTCAGCGGGCGTGATATTGAGGAACATCTGGTCGGCGGTCGCGGAAATCACATGCACCGGACCCTCGCCGACCTTCACCTGGTCCCCATCGGGTTGCTGCCGCCCGGAAGCGAAGAACCCTTCCTGTGGGGGAAGTGCGACGCTCCCCATTGTGACGATCGCTTCAAGCAGCTTCACCGACTCTTCATTGGGAACCCCACCAATATCGCCCGTTCCATAGTAGTGATAGTCGGTGAACACACCGCTGACCTCGCCGTTCCGCACGACGCGAGCAGCCCAATCGCTTTGATATCGTTGATCGTCACGATCCCGTTGTCCACTGACAAGAGCGGCTTGCTCACTGCGCAGAATGCGGAACTCTTCAACGTCCTTGCGATCGACTGGCTGTGAACTCTGCCTGGCCTGCTGCAGCTTCGTCTGCAGCGCACCGATCCTCTTCTCCATATCCGCTACGGCCGGATCGCTTGGTTCTGAAGGCAGCGGTTTGCTCAGGTCGGTCTCGATGTGGCCGCCATAACTTCCAGGATTGAGTCCCGCAAGAACACTCTCGCCATCGGGTCCAACCCAGATGCCAACATTGAATGGCGTTCCTTCCGGCGTTTTCTCAAGCGACTGCAAACCTCCCGCAGGGGCCGATGAGCCCCACACCAATTTCTGTGTTGAGAATCCCA
Organism: Occallatibacter sp.; assembly: GCA_049508975.1. GTDB lineage: Bacteria > Acidobacteriota > Terriglobia > Terriglobales > Acidobacteriaceae > Telmatobacter. The sequence goes on from JBELAI010000025.1 coordinate 27,616, forward strand.
CTACGCCGGAGTGCGCCAGGATCGTGGGCAAGGAGGCCGGGAATCCGAAGCAGTCCGGCAACATGTATTCGGCGCTGGCTTTGCCGAATTCGCGACGAAACCATTCATTTCCATACAGAATTTGACGGATGATGGCTTCCGCGCTGGGCGCATTCACATCGCCCTCTTCTACGGAAGAACCGGCGGGAAACCATCGTCCTTTGTCCACATACATCTTCACCTTCGCAAAATCCGCGGGGTAGTATTCCTTCATGAAGCGGTAACGGTTCGACCCGCTGAAATTGAAGATGTAGTGCGGATACTCTTCGAACAGTTTGAAGTTATCCTCCATGGTTTTTCGAATGTACTCGTTGATTACCTGCGGATACTCCCAGCGCCATTCTGTGTCGAGGTGCGCGTATCCAACCACATAGAGCGTCGGCTGTTTGCTGAGATCCGGCGCATCGGTGGTTTGCGCGTCTGCCAAACCGGGCACAGCAAGCACAAGCAGTAAGACCGCGATCAAAGTCGAGCAGAGTTTGTGCATTGCAACTCCTCCAAACACATAATGCCTTGACTTTTTCGGTTTATATACGTGTGGCAATGAGGAATCTCTCATTGCTTTTGAAGCTCGGCTGCAGCAACCAGTGCATCCAGCGCCGAGGTCTGACGAATGGCGTCGGCTGCGTCAAATGGCCCTTGCCAAACAGCTCCCAACTCATAACTGCGTCCGCGATTGTTTGTCCAGATACTGTCGGCATTCGCATCGACGAACCTTTTGTACGCGGCATTGGGAGCGGACTTATTCAGAATTGCTAGATTGCGGATGAAAATGCCCTTGAACTGCGGTGCATCGTTCCCGCTTATTATCGACTCAACGAGAATTCCATTCACAGTCAGAGTGGTAATTGCTGCGTTAGCAATTGCTGCCGCTTGAGTCAATAGTTTTGGGTCATGTTCGGCTTTCGAGAGTTCAACCAGCCCTCCCAGAATAACTCCCTGGTTATAGGTCCATGTTATTTTGCCGTTGTTTGTACATGCGCCTGGGCCGGTCACGGTCAACCCGTCATTGATCAGATTTTGCGAGTTGATCATGCCGGAAGCCTTGAACCACATCCATTCTTTTCGCGCCCACTCCAGGTAGGGAGCCGACTTGCTTCCGGTGGTTCTGTTTGCCAGCGAAGCGGCGACAGTGAGAAAGAGCTCGTTCGCAATAGCGTTCTTGTAATTGTTGGGTTTTTGCCACCATACGCCTCCACCGCACGAGTTCGTGTCCCATTCTGCGGCGATGTCCGCAAATATCGTTTCGGCCATCGTCAAATAAGCCTGCGTACCCGTCAGGTCGTAGGCGTCAATCCAAGCGAGCGCCCACCAGCCTTCGTCATCATCGTAGGTGTTGATGAAGTTCGTGGTGCCATTTGCCTTGTTAGCGTTCTTGAATGTGTTGGAAATTGCGGATAGATATCGCTTGCTGCCGGTGGCTCTGGAGTAGTTTGCGAGTACGGTAATTGCGTTGGCAGCATTCCACCAACCTGATGGCGATGCGTAGAGTCCCGAATCTTGTGAGTACCATTGTTGTAAAGTGCGGACCCCGGCAGTTGCTTGTTGAGAGTAACTGGACAGACCGGAAGAGTCGCCGTTGCCACTGGCCGCCGCACACAGGATGCAGAGTCCGCCCAACGTCACGCCTTGCCTCGCCAACCGTCTCAGCACGATGTCTTTCCCGTTTTTTCAAATTCCAATATCATCAGCACGAAGCCCAGTCCATAAAGCCCCGGCTCCTGCGATTTTAAAACTGGGCGCAAGAGCCGGTGACACTCAGTGGGTCAGAATGTAATTTTGCCGGAGACCTGAAGTATTCGAGGGAAGTTCTGCTGGTACGGTCCAACAGTCCCGAAGCCGCTCCAGCCCGCTCCCTGTGTAAGGGTTGCATTCGCATCCCCGGGGCCGGTATCCGGCCCGCCGAACAGCACGGAGTTGAAAGCGTTGAAGGCATCGAGCCGGAGAGAGAAGGTCGCCCACTCCCGGATCGGTACCTGCTTCACCAGAGACAAGTCGATGTTCGTGATGGTTGGAGTGCGCACTACATCCGTTTCGCCTTTCAAATCCATCAGTTCCCACTGCGTGTTCCCCTGCCAGCAGGACTTATTGGCATAGAACCAGTGTCCTCCGCCAACCGAGGTTCCGTTGTCCGGACGGTAGGTATGGTCGCAAGAGTACTGGTAGCCTTGATTAATTCCAACCGGCTGTCCACTCTGCGCGGCAATTACGGAACTCAGTCTCCAGTTATTGATGAACGTGCCGACGATTTTGTTCGGGCTGTGGAACAGCATGCCTCCCTTGCCGAAGGGCAAATCATAGACGGTGGTTATGCCCGCCACATTGGTGCGGTCCGAACCAGCAAGTTGATGGATCTGCTCCGTATTTTGATATGGCCAGCCATTCAGGTAGCCGTCGCCGTTGATTGTCTTCGACCAGGTGTAGCTAACCTGGAAGGTGAGGCCCTGAGCCGCGCCTCCCTGCATGCGTTTGGTGAGCTTGACTTCCATACCGTTGTACCAGTTGTGTCCCAGCGGGGCATTGGGTTGGCCGGTTACGGAGTTACCGCCCGCATTGCAATACTGGGAAAGCGGCAACAACAGGTCGATCGCCTGGACTGTTTTGCCTTGGCCGCAGCCGTTTCCCACCATGGAGGCCACATTATAGTAGGGATTCGGCACCTGCTGATCCCAGATAGAGGGATTAGCAATCGCAGCGTTCTCCTCTGCCAAAGTCGCTACACCGTTGAGCCACAGACCGGTGCGCAGCTTGCTGGTGTAATTCGCCGCATACCGCGCATCCAGCACCACCGCACCTGGAAACTCATGCTGCATTCCGAACGAGAAGATCTTTTCCCTCGGAATCTTGCGGTCCGGGAAATCTTCCTGGCCAATGCCTTCGCCCACGTCGGTCAACAGCCCAAGCGAGTCGCCCGGCGGTTTGTTCAAGACGTTCGAGACGTTCGAGAAAGGACTGCCACCTTGGAAGTAATTAGTTGGAGAAACGTTGTCCAAACTGGAGATGTAGGGCGTGTTCGCACTCGCGCCGCTGGCATTGCCGCCTTCCAGCCCGTAGGAGTACATGAGCCCCCATCCGCCACGTATTACCGTCTTGGGATCCAGGGCGAACGCGAATCCAATGCGCGGACCGATATCCGCCCAGTCCAAGTTGTACGCACTGCGTGGCTGGCCGTTATAGCCGGCGAATTCCAGCCCGCCGTACACCGTGCCGGGGGTTGGGATGCCGGCCGCAGCCCAGGCGGCCTGGTTGGCTCCGTTGGTAATATTCGCCGCGTAATTTGGATCGCTGGTAATCGGGCTCACGCATGTGAGACACAAGCCACGATCCAACAGGTTTTGACGGCTGCGCAATCCGCGCTCAATGTCCCAGCGCAAACCGAGGTTCAGCGACAGGCGATGAGTTACTCGCCAGTCGTCCTGGCCATAAATGGCGTAAACCGGCTGTCCTATAGCCTGTGTTACGTTCCAGGTAACACCGCCGCCGGTGGGATAGCCGAGCAGGAGTGAGGCTGTGCCCAAGCCGTTGTTTTGATTTGAGGTGCAAGGGTTAATCGGATTCGGCGTCGCTTGGTAGCAGTTGCCGTTTTGCGGGTTATACTGCGTAAATTGAGACGAGAACCCGAAGTTGCCGCTGCCGTTTCCGACGTCGCCGAAATTGTTGTATTGGAACTCGTAGATCATGCCGCCAACGTGAATGCTGTGCGAACCCCACGTTTTCGTGAAGTCCGTATCGAAGCCGATACTGTTGCTGACGTCGGAGCCCGGCGTGTTGCCGAAAACTCTACCGTTGCCAATAATGTCACCCGCGTAGATTTCAGGAAGATCCTTCAGCGTGGTCGTAGCCGGCAGGGGCATGGCCAGCCCGACGCTGGCTGGATCGACCGCGGCGGCCAGATTGCCATCTGGCGTGTTTGTCGCGAAGCGCGTGAACGAGGCCTTGAAGTCTCCCAATAGGGTGGCCGAGAAGACGTGGGTAAAGTCCTGCGTGGCAACCCAGTTCTCCCTCATCCAGTTGATGTTGCCGTGAGCCGCGACGCCGGGGAAGCCGTTCTGATTGCGGTTCTCGGTGCCTTTCTGCCACTCGAAGTAGCTGTACATCTTGGTCGATTGATTCAGGTTGTAGTCCACGCGGATCATCGGCTGGTTATAGTCGTATACGTCGGGCGTGCTGGCTGTATAGTTGTTTCCGCCCGCCAGATTTGTCGCGTTGGGAATATTTGGCAATGGAACGTATTGAAGCAGCGCCGCGCCAACGGAGTTGATTTGCGCGCCAGGGATAGTGTTGCCAGGAAACTGCACCTGCGCGAGACTGTTGCCACCGCAAGCGGTTGCCGGTCCGCCGGTCAAGCAGTACGCCGTCCCAGGCTCATAGATGGGTATTCCGTTTGGGTACTCCGACGGATCCAGTGTCTGAATCAGGCTATAGTCAACGCCAGCGTTGCCGTTGTACCCCGGCCGCAGATACGCCGGAGGAACATGTTCCAGAACCTGAGCGGACAGCGATTCGCGATATCCTTCAAACCCAAAGAAAAAGAACAGCCGGTTCCGCTTGACCGGGCCGCCCGCTGTGATGTGGAACTGATTTTGAACCCAACCACCTCTCGGTGTGCCGGTAAGGTTGTTCTCGTAGTTATTGGCGTTCATGAGTGCGCCTTCGTACGCTTCATCCGCCGTACCGTGAAATTGATTGGAGCCATTCTTTGTCACCATGTTGACGGTGCCCCCGCTCGTACGGCCGTAACGGGCATCGTAGCTCGTCGTCATGACATTCGTTTCCTGAATAGCATCGATGTTCGGAGACACGATCCAGGCGCCGGCGCCGTTCTGCGCAGCCGTCTGCTGAGTTATGTTGGTGCCGTTCAAGGTGAATTGGTTGTTACCCACTACACCGCCGCCCAAGCTGTAGGAGTTCGTTACGTCCCAGCCGCGGGTTCCAGAGTAGCCGCCGGTGCCGAACGAGGTCTGCGTGAACTGGCTTCCCGGAGTGGTGCCGAGCAGCATGTACACCTGCGCGCCATTCAATGGCACGCCCTCAAGCTGCCGCGCATCGATCACGGTACCGCCGGAGCCACTGGCGGCCTCAATCTCCGGTGGAGCGGCGGTGACTACCACCGATTCGGCGACCGATCCCACATCCAGCATGAAGTTCTGAGCGTACGATTGTGATGCCGTCAGGAGGACGTTTTCCTGAACCGCAATCTTGAATCCATCCTGCTCGGCTGTGACTGTGTAGATCCCGGGAAGCACATAGGGAATGTAGTAGACCCCTTGAGCAGTTGTCTTGCTCGTATAGGATGTGCCGGACGCAATGTTGACAGCCGTCACAGTAACATCCTTGATCACGGCACCGGACGGATCAGTCACCTGCCCGGTGATAACTGCTCGAAATTCCTGTGCCTGAATGGCAAAGTCCGTCAAGATAACCAGAATTGCCACGAGCATCACGCTGCTCCATGTTGATGCAAATCGAAAACCACTTGCGGCCTGCCTCATTCGTTACCTCCAAAAGAAACGCACTTCGGCACGTACCCATTCACGTTGAACCGAGGAACAGTTTTGTTCCTCATTGCCGAGTACCTTAGCGCCAACCGCATTCTCGCGAATGAGCCCAATTGACCAAGAACTATGATTTCTTTTCGTCTGGGGAGGAATCATTGGAGACCATTAAGGAGTGTGGTTTACCTGACAGCTTGTAATGGAAATCCTGATTCGGCAGTGTCCACTAGTGCTATGACCGCGTGGATCGGTAGTCTCCCATGTCTCAAACGCGAGACCTGGGGCACCCACAGTGGGAGGGCGAATTACAGAATCACTCGGTCAAGGTACTAGTGAATTTAGTAGAGTCGCTCGCAGCGATGCTTAGATGACAAGATCGAGCAGGGCCCCTACCTGGCACCCATTGTGTACCAGGGGAAGCGCCGTAGGTGGTAAAGGATTTGAATACCCGATCTGCGCAGTGCAACCTAACCACAAACGCATATTGATGACTGGCACTCCTCGTTTTCGTTCTCATGTCGAACGCATTTGGATCGCGGACGGTTGTCGCCATGAGTGGCCACCAGAAAGGTAGTCACGAACCAGCATAGGAAGCGAGGGAGGGCAACCGTTCGTTGAGATAATCGTTGTTCGCTGGTCGCTAGCCTTTCGTTCGCTGCCACCCAGATCCCCGGCGCTGCATCACCTCATCTTTCGAGATCGAGAACATCTTGCGGACGGCGTTTCCGAATTACTCGGCGTCGGTGTTGCCGGAGATGGGTGGAGCGGCTAGCCAAGGTGGGCTTCTTGATTGCTGCGTGTTTTAAGAGCTAAACGATACAGACAACATCGTCGCGTCTAACCGGCTCCTTGGACAAGTGATTGCCGACCGATTGCCGACGATTGACTCGTGACGGTCTTCTCGACGAACGCATATCGCGTTTCCAGCTTTCAGCTTTCCAGTTTGTCGGCAGAAACCCGGAGTAGCCGAACTAGATTGCTCAAATGTATCGCCAATCACTGGTTTGTTGCACAACCGCTGGATCGCCCAAAGTTTCAATCTGTATGCGACCTGCTTTACGACACTTGGGATGTGGTCATCCTGTTGGCTGGGACCTATGTTACAAGTTCAGCCTTCTAGTTGCTGCCCCGCGCATACTGGATTGCTCAAATGTGTCGCCAATCGTCGCATGTTGCAGAACCGTTCGTTCGCCCAAAGTTCCGACCTGGTTGCGAACTGGTAACAACAACCTGCTTAATGGCAATCTGCATTCCGGCAATTGCGGTCTGAATACTGACCAGTGCAGATCTGACGGCTTGACAACGACGTGTACACGAGCACGCGACAACCTGCCTTCGTTTCGATCTACAACAATCGGACTCAGGTTTTAGGGAAAACTCCGCGCACTCTACGAATTCACCGCCTTTGTCCTGGGGCGAAGGGAGCGCTCTTGCTATCAATTACAAGAGGGCGGTGCCACCGGCGGCGTTTGGCCGGCCATCGTGAAAAGGTTCCAACTCGCTCCATTGATCAAATCCTGCAGAGATTGATTGCACGGGGTTCCGTTATTCGGGGTCGCACCATTCGTTTGAGCCCATACGATGTCGCTCAAGTCGATTTCAACCCACTGCATCGGCCCAGTTGGCGGAGTATTTCCTGGCCAACCGTAAGCCTGGCCGAATTGCGTTCCATAGAAAAAAAGTCTCAGTGTGTTGTATGCGGCCAACTCCGGGCTGATGCCCGTGCATTCATTGGCCGCCCTCTCCTCATGCGTACATCCCTGCTCCTCTCGAGTTTCGAGATCATCGGTTGTGACGGAAAAGTCGAATTCTGCGCCGCCGAGAATCGGCGACGATTGCGATAGTGGCCCAGTGAGCACCTTGACGCCGCCGACGCCAATACCAGCGTCCCCATCATCCGGAGTTCGAGCGCTCGAGGCGGTCATTCCACCCACCTGCGTGGCAAGTTGGCGGCCCGCTTCGGTTGACAGGAAATAAATCAGAACATCCGTCTTTGCCTTGCAAGACATGGGATAATCGGTTGCGTTTGAGCAGTCGGCGGTGAACAGCCAGTCGGGGTCCGTAATACTTTTCTCATTGAACTCGGGAAAGTCGTCGCCGGAGTCTGGACTCAGGAACAGGGTCACGTTCTTGAATATCCCCTCGTAGGTATCGATGGTCGTCTCCCATTGGGTCACGAATACATCGTCGGAGTGCTGGTACTCGTTGGTCGAGAGTGGAAAAGAGTTTCCAATCAACACGCTCCATGCCGCATCCGCTTTCCAGCCTGGACCTTGACGCGAGCCGTTAGTATCGGTTGGCAGAATCATCTCTGTGGAAGCGCCGTTGGGTCCCGCAATGGCGATTGCGGCGAATTCCTGATGGTTCTTATACCTGTCATTCACCTCGGACAAAAACTGCTGCCACCAGTATTGATAGGTTGTGTTCCAGGGCAGCGGAAATATATGACCGTCGGCGCGAAATGCCTCTGGGAACTTCGAAAACGTCACTTTGCCGCAATTGGGTACGGGGCCTGTATCCGCATTGCCAAAGAGCGAGTCGCAGGACGGGCGAAGTCTGTCGAACAGCCATGACGGGGAATCGACGCCGGGCGTAAGGATCAACTGCACCTGCTTGCCCGCCGCCTTGGTCTGCGTGAAAACGTCGTCCAGGTAGGTCCAATCGTTGCCGTTTGCATCCGTGCCAGGCGGGCAATTGGGGTTGGTTGCACAATCCGGGTCGTTGATCTGGACGCGGTCCCAGTGGATTCCGAACGTGATGCCCGCCACGCCCGGGTTATTCGCGAGGATTCCTTGATACAGGTTAAGAAGGAAGGTACGCTCGTCCTCGCCATTAAATTCCTTGGAACGCTTGTATTTCTTGTAAGCTTTGATCGCGTTATCGAGATCAACGTGGGCGTAGACGCCGAGCGGCGCCTGGTGGTATTGCTGGGCGCCTGCTTGAAACGCAATTGCACACAACAGGAGCACTGTTAAGCAGGTGTAGGCGGCAATAATGTTTCGGGACATGGGTAACCTCCTTGTTAGGGACGCCACATGGTCTCAGCTTTGCATCGTCGAGACCATTTGCGTGGAATGGAATTCCACCACAAGACAAATCTCAGTAGTGCCTTCCCGGTTGCGTAGTGCACAGTGCAGAGCACCTAAGCTGATTTCGATCGTCTGCGCATTGCTGACTGGAAGATATGCGTCCATGGAAGGTTTGATGGATTACGTCGGGTCAGCAGCAGCCTGCAACGTGGGTGCTCTTCGGCGCAGTTCGGAAACTCTACCATCCGCCTGATTGAATTCGCAAGCATTTTCCCCTCCCGGAGTCTCGTCCAATCCCGACTCCACGGTGAAGCCCCCGGGTGACAATTGCGCCCGCCATCCGGCAGCAGGAGCAGAGAGATTCGAGCGAGCTTCAACCGGTCCACCTACGTGCGCGACAGAGGTTACAGAGGGATAGCCTCGGAGCGCGCTAATATTCCTGTTGCGGCGCTGTACTCCGACCGCGGACCCCATTTCTGGTTGACGTCGAAGAGCGGGGGCAGGGTCGATTACGAGCCTCTCACGCAGTTGGGCCGTGTCATGAAGGAACTGGGAGGGCAGATGATTCCTGCCTATTCTCCGGAGGCGCGGGGCCGCTCCGACCGCAACTTCTCAACCTTGCAACAAGCACTTCTCAGGCGAGTCTGAACGGACTCAATTTCCAGATCGGATTGAAAGGAACGAAGTGAGATAGCGCACTCGGCTGGTTTACTCAACCCAAGCTCTGCGCCGATTCCTAGAGTGTCTTTTCCTCAATACGATGTAAGCGATTGACGTCGCGTTCAAACTCCTCGTCTACGAGTTGCACAGTGCTCAGAATACTGAAGCCAGTTTTCCTGAACGCGCTGACTGAGTGCAGATTGCCAACGGATGGATCAGCAACGATGGCAATCAGGTCGCCGTTGTTGAAATGTACTCGCTCGCGAATTTCCGAATCACAGTTGGCCCTAGCCCGTGGCCCGTCATCTCTATTTCGCCAGTCGCGAGGTCGATTCCGGTCGACCGATAGTCAGCGCCCAATTGAATCGCATGCTTCGGAAAGTCGCGCCAGAGGAACCACTAAATCCAGCTAATCGGAATGCAATCGAATTGTATGAGGTATACGTGGATCGGCTCGGTGCCACCAATGCAAGGACCATATTTAGCCTCAAGGCTCGTCAAATCGAAATGCTCGTTCCGCCAGATCGCCAAGTGAGGAGCCGCGAGCCACTTCGGCACCAAATGGAAGTCCGAACGCCCCATCGGCCGAAATGAGATCCGACGTTTGTTTTCCGCTGAAAGCACGATGACCTATTCTCTTCGCTTCGTGCCGGTAACTCAAGCCCATGGGGATCCCGTTCCCATTCCCCATTCAAAACCGGTAAACAGTTGGGAATAGTCCAAATCGTGTATCCAACTTTGCGGTTTGTGGAATGGCTTATGGCGATCTTGCACAAATTGACAGTTAAACGTGTCTTGGCGCGAGCAGCCTGCTTGCCGAGAGGCTGCGGGCCTGACTGAGCCAATTCAGCCTTCTATGCTGAGGAGACTTCGATTCATTTACTTTTCAGACGATTCGTTTTGACGGCTTGCCAGAGCCTGGGCATTCGAGAGCATCGCGTCGAGCGTTTCGTGCGGGTAAAGCCTACCGTTCAGCACAACCGCCCGAACGGAGCGCGTGTTATGAATGTCGGCGAGCGGGTCCGCATCCAGGAGGACCAGATCGGCGATTTTACCGACTTCAATTGTCCCACGGCGGTCAAGTTGCCCCATAAATTGAGCGGCGTTGCGCGTGGCGGCCTGGAGAGCTGCAAGGGGAGATAAACCGGCATCGACCAGTAGCGCAAGTTCGTCATGAATGCTGAAGCCGGGAAAGCACTCTGGATTCATCGCGTCAGTACCCGCGAGAATAGGAACGCCCGCGCTGTACATAAGCCCTACGATTCTCATGGATTCGTCAAATTCGGCTTTTGTTAACTTGGCCATTGCGGCTCGAGGTTCGGGAGGAAAGTGCCTGTAATATCCGCCATCCCATTTTGCTCGCACGTCTTTGCTCAGATACTTCAATCTTGGATCAGCGACTGGCAACGGCTCATCGATCTGCGCGCGCAGCAAAGTAAGGGTCGGACACTGCCAAGTCCGGTTCTTCACGAACTGCGCAAATAGCGACTGGGCGGTGGCTTCGTCAAAGGTTTCAACGACGCGCATGTTAAGGTGAATGATGCTTTTCCCTGAGTCTATCTTTTGCGCCATTGTCCCACCCGGCGCCCGGAACAGCGCTTCTTGCTGTTGCATCTCAGAATCGATCGTTGATTCTTCTTTTGAGCAGGCGTCTGATACGCGCGTCAGATGCTCGATGCTTCGTTGGCCGGCGTTGGAAGCCTCCGCTGCGGTTACCAGCTCCGGCACATGCCCTTCGAATGGAATGCCACGCTTAATCGCTTCGTCGGCGATCGCGAAGTAAACGTTGCGAGACAACCGGCTGTAGACTTTGATGAAGTCCGCGCCATGCTGCTGCTGCTGATCCACTACTTGGCGCCCTTGCGCTTCATCTGTGGCGACAATGGAATCAGGCCAGACCGGATTTGAACCATCGACTATGGGACTGCCAAGGTAGATGGTTGGCGATGAATCTGGGCTGGAAGCCTGCCCGGCGCGCCACGCACGGGCGTCTGGGGGGCCTGCCATGTCGCGAACACCAACTACTCCGTTGGCGAGAAAAAGAAGGTGGCTCCAAGGAGCGCGAGCGTCTGAGGCGCCGTGCACATGCATGTCCCATAAACCGGGGATGAGAAACTTGCCGACACCGTCGACGATGTTTGCGTTTTTCGGGATATGAGCCTTATTCGATGGAACAACCGCAACAATGCGATCCCGGTCGACGATGACAGTCCTGTCGGGTTGAGCAGCGTTTCCCGTGGCGTCGATCACAGTGACATGTTTAATTACTAGAGGCTGAGACCAGGCACAACCGCAGCAGAGTGCAAAGAGGACGCCCTGGAGAGGGACGATGCGTAGTGGGCGCTTACGCTCAAGGTGCCGTAATTCCATTGTGCGCTGCGGAATCAAACTTCGAATCATTCGCATTGATCCTCGCTAGGCAGTATAGACATCGTCTTCGCTTGTGAACAGAACCGCATCTGATCGATGGGGCGAGAATCTCCCGATCTTCAGCACATCCTTACGGGCCAATGTGCTCATGCGAACCGAGTGCATGGCCTGCCTTTGCCGTTTTTGAATGCCGGAAAGCCCAACGCCCGGTACGACTTTACCGCCGGTAATTCCGACGAAGATTCCGTGAGTGAGAATGTTGTGGGCGGAGCATCGATGTGGAACCCGTGCGCCGCATCGGCCTTGAAAACCTTCACCGTGCCCACACCCTCAATGGACCTGAGAAGCGCGCCAAAGTGCCATGTGCCGATTGTCCCGCCGAAGGTGGCATTGAAGGCGGAAGTCGTCCCTGTCGGTGTTGCGCTTCCGTATGCCGCCATCGTGACGCCAGCCACGTTTGTGCAATAACCGGCTCGCAGGCAGACCACGCCGGTTGCGGCGGTCAGGCTGATTGTTGACTCTCCCGCTACTTCGCCCGGAACTACATATAGCGGTCCACCTGATGTTGCGATCGCAGGCAAAATGTAAGCAGCTTTTTGCTGGTCTGTCGCAGTCGCATCGAAACGACCCGATGCCGTGGCGTGAGCCGGAACCTGGTCCTCGCCAGCAACGGAGAGATAGGCAATGAGAATTCTGATTGCGATATTGTGTGCTACTGTTTTCCTCTTAGGTGCCGCCCCTACTGCACCTGCTCAGCCATACCCAACAGATTCACGCTTGCCGCCTCGAGTTCACTTTCCGCAATCGGCGCGTCGTTGAAGAACTTGTTCTTCGGTTTTAGTTTGCAATCTGCGGTGTTGGGCGCTAAGCCGAAGTCGGGACTGCCAACGAGCTCGAACATATTGCAATTGGCAAGACTCTCCGCGTACAGAAAGTCGCCGTTATAGATCTGCAGGAAATTCATGTGCGCGTTCGAGTAGCTGAAGTGGTCAACAGCGACGGTTGCAGAATCTCCAAACGCAGCAGCAGCCGGCGTTCCGGGGAAGAAACTATCAGTTAGCACGAAGTTGAAACCCTGGGATGGCGTCACGTCGCATTCCTTGCTCGGATAAGTGGGGCAACCCTCAAGCTGAGCGATAGTCAGACCGTTTCCCTCAGCTTTCTGCGATGAGAAGGACTTGCCCATCTGCAATCCGCCAATCACGGGAGACATTGAGTCCCCTGTCCCAGGCAGGGGCGCCGTGCCCGCCGCTGTTGTAACAGCCAGCCACTTGATCCCATTTGGACCCAGGTCCGTCTGTCCGCCTCGCGCTGTCAGGCCGTCCTCCTGGGTCGCCTTGGCGTTATTTCCGCCCACATCTGGATTCACGAAATAGGCAAGCACTTGCGTCACCGCCGCGCACGCCATCGCCTTGTTAGATTCGGGCGTGTCGTCGCAGTCGGACTCAAACCCAGCCGCAGGCGTGAAGACTGCGGTCCCGCCTGCCACCTGCGGAAACGTGGGAAGCGAATCCGATGTAGTCGTCAACGCCAAAGTAATTCCGCTGAAGATGCCGGAGTAAACGTCGATGGCGCGGTCCCATTCCTCGAGGAATGCCTTATCGTTGTTGACGTACTTCGACCCGAACCCATAGCTGTTTGCGAGCAGGACGTTCCATCCATCCGCTACGGTGAGATTCGGCCGGGTCGGATCCGTGCCCCAATAATTAGGCGACAGCGCAAGAAATCCCCCTGTAGCTTTCAGCAGTGGCTTCTGATCCGTTGCGTTGGGAAGAATCATCTCTGTCGACGACGCGGTCGGCCCCGCGATTGCAATCGATACGAGAGACTTACTGGATGGCTCGCTTTGTAGATGACTGTTGAGAGTGATCAGAAATCTCTTCCAGTCGTTCTTGTAAGTCTGGTTCCATGGCAGCGGCAGCGGTTCTTGCACCTGCGGACTGCCTTCTACCTCCCAGAAAATCGTCGTATAACCGCAATTGCTGTAATTCCGAAATGGCGGTGAAGGCGGTGGGTCAAGAAGGAAGAGACCGTCGCAGTCGCCCACGCAGATGCCACCCCCGCACCCAGCGGCGAAGGCTCCAGCATCGATATCGTTGAAAACCCAGGGAGGGGAGTTGAAACCAGGCGAAATCATCAGTTGAATCGTCTTGGGCGTTGACCAGGGGTGCGCAAAATTCCAGTTATCTACGGCGATAAACACATCGTCCAGCGGCTGCCAGATATACGAATGCGCCGCCGGTTTGAGCGGATCCGCACCGGGATTCGCAACACTAAGCAAGTTCCACGGGATCGCGGGCGCCAACCCCGAAACGCTGGGATCGTTGAGAAGGATAGTCAAGTAGTTGATCAGCACATCGTTTGTCGGTGTCTCTGTCAGCGCCGGGGATGGGTAATTGGGCACCCCATAATACTGGTCGGTATAGGCTGCCGTGTAAGCGCTTTGCGCCGCTCCCCCCAGAAGGAACGTTACGTAGATGCCCTTGGGCTCACGCGGCTGGGTGCCAGTGCCATCCTGGGCGAACCCAGCCGCGACGGCCGTCGCCAGACAACAAATCAAGGTGCAAGCTCTGCGATTCATAGGTAGTCCTTTTCAAGGCCAACTTTTCTTCATTTTTCAAAGTGCGATTACATAGTCGTCCCAGATTGCCGACTATTCCGAGGCTGCACCGCTTCCGTACTTTCGCGGTCTCAGACAGAAAAGCGGAATGCGTTCGCCAATCGTCTCATCCGAAATGAAAATATCTTTCTGAACGAGCGAAGCGAGACCCTCTCTGGCTGAAATCCGAATCCGAAATTGCTTTGATATCAATTGCCAGGTTTAGTCCCCACCTGGGCGTAGAGCTAAGAAAGTGAGACAATTGACTGAGGAGAAACGCACGAATAAACTCAAAGCACTCCGCAAGGGGGCGGCGATTCATATGCCCGACGACGCCAGCGGTCAGGTGACCGAGCTTTTGAAAGACTGGAAACAGGACGACGAAAAGGCCCTCC
>JBELAI010000250.1:0-8048 GCA_049508975.1 Occallatibacter sp.
GCAGGCATCACGTGGGTTCTCGCCGGCCGTCTCGGCCTGATCCCGGATAGCCCGCAAACCCGGCTTACCCCTCGCTCCTTTAACGCCAAGGACGCCGAGTGAGCCGGCATGACAGCCAGCACGTTGAGAGAGCCAGCGCTTATGCCCTGGGAAGCTGTTTTCCTGAATCCGATTGCCGGCAACGCACCGCATGCTGCGGACCTCAGCAAAGGTCTGCCCGCAGAAACGCTGATGGATAGCGACGCGTTTGCCGCATTCTATGGACGTTCAGCACGGCCCCTCTGGGCCTATCTGGCGCGCGTCTCCGGCGACCCGGCTTTGGCCGACGACCTGATGCAGGAAAGCTTCGTCCGTTTCCTCACCGCCTCGCGGCCGGAGTTCTCTCCGGCCGAAGGCGAAGTCGCAGCGCGCCGCTATCTCTTCCGCATCGCCACCAACCTGCTGCGCGATCACTGGCGTCGTCCCGTCGCCGCCTCAATCGAAGAACTCCCCGAGGAAATCCTCTCCAACCCCGACCGCTCGGCGCAGGCCGACTCGCAAGCCGTGCTTGGCACAGCGTTGGCGAAGATGCGCCCGCGAGATCGGCAGCTGTTGTGGCTGGCACACGCAGAGGGGTACTCACACCGCGAAATCGCACAAATCACTGGCATGGCCGGCGCAAGCATTCGTCTGCTTCTGTTCAGAGCGCGCCGCAAGATCGCCCGCATCCTCGTCGACCAAGCAACGCCTTTGCACGCCATCAAGCAGTCGAGCGATCCCGCTGCCGAGAAAGAAACCATCGCACCCTTCAGGAGTCAGCCATGACATTCCGACCCTGCCCCAGACAACCCGAAGTCCTACAAATGCTGGCTGACGGGCACTGGCCTCATGCATGTTCTCCCGACCTTCGCGCTCACTTGGCTGATTGCCGATCATGTGCTGAATTACTGCTCGTGACCGAGGCCTTTCAGCACGCGCGCACCACGGCTGCGGCGCAAGTCAAGCTGCCCCCAGCCGGAGCCATCTGGTGGCGCGCTCAGCTCCGCCGCCGCAACGCCGCCGTCGAGCGCGTAGGCAAGCCCATCCTCGGCGCTTACGTTTTCGCACTGGCACTCACGGTTGTGGTCGCATCGGTTTTCGCCGTCACCCAGGCGCGGCATGGTTTGCGCTGGCTTGACTGGTTGGGCCAATCCTCAAGCGCGGCCTTTGATTCACTTAGTCCATCCGCATGGCTCAGTTCCGGCGTCACTCTGATGGTTCTAATTCCCATCTTCGCCACCGTGGCCTTGCTCGGCGCCGTAGCTGTCTATCTGGCCACGGAGAAGCAATAAGGCGGATTCGCAAATACTGCTCCGTGCCCCGTTCTTTCGACTCTTTTCTGTCGAAAGGGCGGGAAACCTCAACCCTCGACCGACCTTTGCTTGGGGAACCGGCTAAGACGTCTTCTTCTTGCGTCCCCAATCAAACCGCCGCCCAACGATTCCTTTGACAATCCAATGATCGGTTGCCGCCGTCGGCCCAATTCCTACCCCAAAATTGATCTCCCAATCCGGTGAAACATTCAGGTCAATCGCCGGAAACAGTTGCTGCTGCTGATTGTGCAAGCTGGCAATGTTCGTAATGCTTCCGTAGTCCGCGTAATACTCAAAGCCGCCCGTGATCTTCTTCGTAAAGTCGTAACTGATCTTCGCGGCAGGCGAAAAACCCACACCCAGATTGACATCGGGGCCATGCCATGTGCGCTCCAGCGCCGGATTCACCGCGAAATACCAGCGGCCTGCAGTCTTATCCACGATGGGTCGAATCTCCCAGGTCCATGTGTCCGGCGAGAACAGCGCGCGCTGATAGCCGACCTCGGTCGACAAGCTCACGCCCACGGGCCATCGCCACTTCTCAGGGATGCGAACGCGTGGGCGAATATGGTCGCCGACCCACTGCACTCCCAGCCCGCTCTGCTCGCTGGTGAAGATGTAGAAACCAACTTCGGACCAGTCGTTGATCCCCTGCGTGATTTCAACGGTTTCGTGTTCCGCGTGATAAGTGGGCGCCGCGCCCTGGACATAACCGCGTTGTCCATCGACTGTGAAATTCGAATGCAGCTCAACCATGGTGTTGCGCGGAGCTACAGTCTCAGCACCATAGACCTGGATCTCGTAATTGCCCTGCGCACGGGCCATCGGGATAAGTGCGGTAAGTAAGAAAAGGGCTATAAGACTGTACTTCAAATGCGCTCCTTGGTCTTAGTGCGGGCTCGGGTCTGAATGTGGGCTTGCTCAATAAGAGATCACGCGTAGCGAAACAACGCCATGAACCCCGAATCCATATGGTCTTGCTGGTGGCAATGGAAGAGCGTATTCCCGGGGTTATTGGCGACAACGTCAGCCTCGACCACGCTTCCTGCTTCTACGGTTACCACGTCTTTCAAGACACCACTTAGAGCTGCGCCTTTTATAGAGACGAGTTCGAATGCGTGCCGGTGAAGATGAATCGGATGATCGTCCACGCTGCGATTGTCAAAGACCAGCCGATGACGCAGCCCCTCTTGCAACAGCGCGGGCGCAGTCTCAGGATAAGACTTGCCGTTAATCATCCAGCGGTCCAGCGCCCCGTGTCCTTGAAACTTCGATGTAAAGATCAGCGGGATCGTCACATCCGGCTTATGCTTCGCGGGAACCAGATCCGCAAATGCGCGATAGTCCCATTGCAGCCGGTCAGGCGGAGCAAATTGCGGCTTTCCCGTTCGACCTGCATATTCGATGACCGTCCCCATGCCGGAGTTGCGAAAAGCAGTGCGAATCTCGCCGAGTATCCACACGCCAGGCGCATCCATCGTAACCAGTGCGCTCACGCGCTCCGCCGGACCCAGCCGCAGCGCATCCACCTTAGCCTGGTTCGGCACTGGCCGCCCGTCCAGTGCCAGCACCTGGAATTGGTGACCTGGTAGCGCAAGCCAATGGGGCTCCGTAGCGCTGGCGTTCACAATGTGAAATAGAATGCGCTGGCCTTCGCGAACTTGAATCGGCGCGTCGAATCCCAGCATGCGGCCGTTGATCGATCCGGCAACATAGTCCACCATCAATGAGCCATCGTCGCTGGCGGAGTAGTAGGGCTCCCAGTCGTGCAGCAGAAGAAACAGTTCCTGGTCGAAGTGGCCGGAATTCGTGCGCGGTTCCACGTACAAGGGTCCAAACTGGCCGCTGTAGAGTCCATGCTTCAGATCGCGGTTGGCCATGGCATGGGTGTGATACCAATGCAAGCCGGATGGCCGGGGCGTGAAGGCGATGCGCGTCCGTCCGCCGGGAGCAATCATCGGCGAGCCTTCTTCCATTGATCCGTCAACATCGGGCGGAATCCATTGCCCGTGCCAGTGCACAATCTCCGCATGATCCAGGCGGTTGACGATTTCGATGGAGGCGGGTTTGCCTTCTTGCAGGCGGATTAACTGGCCAGGAATCTTTCCGTTGTACGCGGCTGTGCGGACTTTCTTTTTGAGCGAGAGTTCCCATTCGATCTCGCTGATTTCAATGCGGTAGTCGGGTGCTGTGTCCGTGGTTGGCTGCAAGGCCCGCGGAACCAATAGAGCGGCCTGCGCATCTACTCTGGAATGCAATGCCAGTCGTGAAATAACTGTTGCGGCAGTGAGGGAGGCGCCGTACATGAATTGACGTCTGCTTGTGAGCCGCCGGAGGGAGGGTTCGGCCTCTCGTGGATAGTCACTGCTCATACGTATTCCATTTTATTGTGTCCGGGTTTGCCAACCGAAAGTATGCGTGCTGTATGTCACATGTCGAGGTGCGCATCAGCTTGGTATGATGGGGAGCGAAAACTAGAGGCCAGACCCGCGCGTGGTCTGGCAATAACGGTTCTCGAATTGCTCTACGCCGAAACCGCTGGCCTTAAGTGTCTTTTTCATTAAGAAAAGACACCCTTTGCGCAGTTCGTAACGGCAAGTAAATTGGAGAACCGATCAAGGAGAGCGTAATGCCCGAAGCACATGTCTTCAGTACGATTCCCACCAAGATTCTGGTGCCCATCGACTTCAGCCCCTCATCGCATGCAGCCTTGGAGTCGGCTGCGGATCTTGCCCAGCATTTTGGCGCTGCGATCCATCTCGTCCACGTGGTCCCGATGTTCCCCGCCACCACATTGCCGGACTTCATTCCAGAAGCGAAATTCACTGAGGAGGCGAAGAAAGAAGCCGAGCGGCATTTCGCGTCGGCCGAGGCGGATTTGACCAAAAAGGGAATTAAAGTGACCTCCAGCGTTGAAGTTGGCGACGATGTTGCCAGCAGTCTTCTGGAAGCGACGGAGCACGAGAATGCCGACATGGTTGTGATTTCAACACACGGGCTTACCGGCTGGCATCCGCTGGTCTTCGGGTCGATTGCCGAGAAGGTGATGAAGCTCGTCGCCTGCCCGGTATTGCTGCTGCGTACCCCCAAGCCGGTGAGTAGTGCCAAGGTAGCCTCAGGCCGCATGATGGAATGGTGGTAATTCATCCTGCCGCGCAGGAAACTTGAAGATAAGCTGGGTACCCCAGGTCTCGCTGACGAGACCTGGGAGACCACGAATTAATGTGGTCCTTGTCCTAGTGGAAGTCGTGTGAACGAATATCCGCGCTGGTGACTTCCATCGGCGTAATGCGCTGTGCTTTCACGTGGATCACACCGTCCTGATTCTGCAGCTTGCCCTGGATTTCCAGGAAGCGGCTGCGCGTCACGATTAACCGATTTTGTTCAAAGATGTCAGGCGTAATAATCACGTTTGCGATACCGGTCTCGTCTTCAACGGAGAGAAAAACGAATCCCTTGGCGGTCCCAGGCCGCTGACGCGCGATCACGCAACCCGCAATTCGAACAGCTCGATTGCTTTCGCAATTTTCCAGTTCCGTTGCAGAGAGAATGCCTTTCTGGCGCAATCTGGCTCGCTGCCATGCCATGGGATGCGGACCGGTGGTGAGACCGGTGCCGGCAAAATCGGCTGAAACGCGCTCATCTGTCGTCATCCTTTGCAATGGACTTGAGGCTGCTGCCTGAAGAGGTCCAGCACTGCGCAACAAGGGGCCAACAGGCCGTCCAGCCTGTTCCACCTGCCATAGCGCATCGCGGCGATGCTCGACCTGATCGAGCGGATTAAGTGCGCCAACGCTGGCCAGGGCAACGAGTTCTTTGCGGTTCAATTCAGGAACGCGCGCTGCGAGTTGATCGACAGTTGCAAAGGGCCCATGGATGCGTGCCGCAAGCAGCGCTTCTGCCGAACATTGCCGTAATCCCTTTACATAATTCAAACCAATGCGCAAGGAGAGCGAGCCATCCGGTTCTGCTTCCAGTGTGCATAGCCAGAAGGAGCGCTGCACATCGATAGACCGCACTCGCAGTCCATGGCGTTGAGCGTCTTTGATAAGCACTGCAGGCGAATAGAAGCCCATGGGCTGGTTATTGAGCAGGCCGCATGTGAACGCCGCCAGGTAATGAACTTTCAAATAGGCCGAGGCATAAGCGATCAATGCAAAGCTCGCTGCGTGCGACTCAGGAAATCCATACATCGCGAAGGATGAAATCCCCTGCACAATATTGTCCTGCGCCTCAGGGCCAATGCCGTTGCGGTTCATGCCATCGCGCAGCCGTCCTTCAAGGTCTTTCATCCGCTGCATCGATCGCCGCATCCCCACAGCCCGCCGCAACTCCTCTGCTTCAGCACCGGAAAAACTTGCTACGGTCATCGCCATTCGCAGCAGCTGTTCTTGAAAAAGCGGAACGCCCAGCGTGCGCTTGAGCACCGGTTCCAGCGATGGATGGGGATAAGTGACCTCCTCCTTCCCCTGCCTGCGCCGCATGTAAGGATGCATCATTTTGCCCACAATCGGGCCTGGACGAATGATGGCGACCTGCACCACGAGGTCATAGAAGCGCACCGGCGCGTTGTGTGGAATGGAAGCCATTTGCGCGCGGCTCTCCACCTGGAACATGCCCACCGTGTCCGCCTTGCATAGCGTTTGATAAACCTCCGGATCCTCAGGCAGCGCGGCCAAATCAATCTCTTTTTTGTAGTGATTCGGAATCAACTCAATTGAGTCCTTGAGTACGGCCATCATGCCCAGGCCAAGCAGATCTACTTTGATAAGCCCCATGTCTGCGCAGTCTTCCTTGTCCCACTGGATGACGGTGCGGCCGGGCATCGATGCGCGTTCAAGCGGCACAACGTGGTTCAGCATTCCCGCGCAGATAACCATGCCGCCGGAGTGTTGGCCAAGATGGCGCGGCAGATTCTGCATGCGCATGCAAAGGTCGAGATAGCGAGCAATGCGCGGATGGCGCGCGTCAAAACCTGCCTGCTCAAAGTTGCGCGCCATGGTGTCGTTGGCGCCGCGCCACTCCCAATGGCCGACCAGGCCTGAGAGCCGTGCCAGTTGTTCATCGTTAAATCCGAGTGCCTTGCCGACCTCGCGCGCTGCGGAACGGCCGCGATAGCTGATCACATTGGCGGTCATGGCTGCGCCCAGTTGGCCGTAACGCTCGTAGATGTACTGAATCACCTGTTCGCGCTGATCGCCAGAGGGAAGATCGAGGTCGATATCGGGCCATTCGCCGCGGTTCTCGTTGAGGAAGCGCTCGAATAAAAGTTCCATGCCGACCGGATCGACGGCAGTAATTTCAAGCGCGTAACAAACGGCGGAGTTGGCTGCCGAACCGCGCCCTTGCACGAGAATGCCGTGCTGCTGGCAATAGCGCACAAGTTCCCAGACGATAAGAAAGTATCCAGCGAATCCGAGCTTGGCAATGAGCTTCAGTTCATGCTTCACCTGTGTGCGCGCCTTGTCCAGTAGAGACCTCTTTGCCGGCGAACCATAGCGTTTGCGCACACCTTCTTCCACTCGTTTTTCGAGGAAACTGTCCATGGTTTCGCCATCAGGCACGGGGGAGTGAGGAAATTCGTATCCGAGATTGTCGAGTGTGAATTCGAGACGATCGCTGACGATGCGCGTGTTCGCGATTGCCTCAGGAAGATCGGCAAAGAGGCATTGCATGCAGCGGAGTTGTCGAGAACTGTTGAGTGAGAGCAGACGCCCCGCCTTGTCGAGCGATGTGTGATGGCGGATGGTGGTGAGCACGTCGAGAATCTCGCGGTCATTTTCCGTGGCGTAGCGGACGCCGTTAGTGGCAATGACTGGTAAGTTGAGTGTGGATGCAAGGCTAAGCAGCGATTGGTTGCGGCACTCTTCTTCGCGTTGCCCGTGGCGCTGCAGTTCAAGATACAAATTGCTTCGGCCGTAGATAGCAGTTAGCCGATCGGCTAACTTGCGCGCACCTGTCTGACCATTGTCGGCGAGGGCAGCAGCCAATGGGCCTTCATCTCCTCCGGTAAGGCAGATAAGTCCGGCGGAGAATTCTTCGAGATCTTCGAGCGTTGCCGCGCCTTCGGCCTTGGTTGCTTCGCGCATCTTGAAACGCGTAATAAGTTGACAGAGGTTCTGATAACCGGTTTGCGAGGCGCAGAGCAGCAGCAGGCGCGGAGGCTCGGCAGGGCACTGATGCGGCAACCACGAGGCTGGAGTTAAACCGTCTCCGAATGAACTGACCGCAATCTCCGCGCCAATGTGCGCCCGTACGCCCGTCTTCTTCGCCATCGTATGAAATCGAGCTACGCCATAGATGCCATTGCGATCGGCAAGTGCCAGGGCAGGCATGCCAAGCGCTGCAGCGCGCTCGATAAGCGCTTCAGGCTGCGAGGCTCCAGCGAGAAAGCTGAAGGCGCTGGCTGCGTGTAACTCGATATATTCATGATCCTGCTGCATGGGACGCCTTGAACAGATGACAGATGACAGGTTACAGGTTGCAGTTATAAGTTCCTGCTATAAGTTTGGATTAGTCATAATAAGCTTCAAGTTGCCAGTGATTCTGTGCGCAATCATGTACTAAAAGACAAGCAACCGAAGCGCCACTGCTCTCCTCGGCAAGCACGTCCCACTCTTCTGTGTTCCATGCTTCGGTCGACCACCAGCAACCGCTCGTTCGCCATGGCCCATACGCTGCGGCAACTCTGAAACTTTGCTCGCGATTGAAAAAGTG
>JBELAI010000251.1:0-8012 GCA_049508975.1 Occallatibacter sp.
GTTCGGCTGGATGAGAACGGCGGTCGCTGTGGCTGCAGGCCGGGGAGGAGAAATAAATACGCCGATGGTTCCAGCGGTCATGAGGATAACGCCGGCAATTCCCCACGGCTTTGGTCCTCGCAGGAACGGCTTGGGGGGACAACGATCGATCACCAGGCCTCCTGCGATCAGCGCATTCACGGCGACCAGGAGAAAGCTGATTCCGTAGACGCCGGTCCAAGGAGCGAGCTGATTTACGAGCGCGTTGTCGACCTGGGAGTAGCCTAGCTGGTCCCATGGTACGGAGGTGATGCGAGCGGCGGCCAGATCGAGGGCGGTCCAGAGGATGGGCGCGGCGGCCAGCGCGAGGCGCGTGCTGCCGGTTGCCTTCCGCAGGAGAGCCACGCCGAGGCCGAAGGCGCCGATATAGAGGCCGAGCACCAGGCTGTATCCGATCAGCAACAAGATGGGAACGATAGCGGGCAGGTCGCCGTACTTCGCCATGGTGTCGCGGACCCAGTAGCAGTTGCCCATGTACCAGAGAAAGCCGCAGAGATAGCCGAGGAGGAATCCGCGGCGGACGGGACGGGGATCGGTAATGGCTGATTTGGAGAGGATGGCGGCGAGGAGCGGGACCAGGCCGAACCAGGCGAAAACCGTTCGCCAAAGGGGAAGCGGGCCGGCGAGGGGAAACGGCAGTTCGAGCAAGGCGGCTGAAATGGCGGCCGCGGCCCACAATTTCCACGTGCCGGCGGTCAATAAAGAACGCTTCATACAGGGGCGAGTGTAATCCATCGGGGTTCAGAACAGCTGAATTCGCGGTTAATGCCAGAAAACCGGTTACAATCAGGTTTATGCTGATTGCCGTGATTGGAATGCGCTTGCTTGAAGTTCTCTTCTTTGTGGGCCTGGCCGGGTCGACGGTGGTGGTGCTGATCAGCTTCATCGAAGACGGGAAAGAGCTGTTCGGGAAAGATGAATAACGACCTACGTTTGCGGACTTCCTGAGCCTCCCACCGATTCCGATTGACTCTGTCTTCATTCAGACTTAAACTCACCGCAGGGCAGCGGGTTATTGCGCTCCTTAGGAAAACTGATAGCCGGCGCTGAGCCGGCTCCTTAACGATGGCCTCATCCCGCACGACCGTTGCCCCTCCTTCCGTCCGCGTTCGCCTCATTGTGGCATCGTCAGTGATGCTGACGTTCATTTCCTTTTGGCGTGCGGCGGCAATCGTTCTCTGCGACCTCGGCTCGTCGGCATTCTACGCTGGAGGCATTGCGGAAGAGGCGGTTGGAGCGGCTGCGCCGTGGTTCATTCTCGGCATCATGCTGTTCAGCTTTGCGGTGCGCGCGGTTTACGTGGAGAGCTGTTCCATGTTTACGCGCGGCGGCGTCTACCGCGTCGTTAAGGAAGCCCTCGGCGGCACCTTTGCCAAGCTCAGCGTCTCAGCGCTGATGTTCGATTACATTCTTACCGGGCCAATCTCCGGCGTGTCTGCCGGGCAATACATTACAGGCTTGATGAACGAACTGATGGTGGTGGCGAACACCAGCCACTGGCTGCCGCCGGCTTTGATGGACTCGTCCGGCGCCGCGTTCCAATTCAACATGAACCACACCTCGGCGGTGTTCGCAGCCGCAGTGACTATCTATTACTGGTGGCAGAACATCAAGGGCATCGAAGAGTCGAGCGGCAAGGCACTGCGGGTTATGCAGATCACTACGATCATGGTCGTGGTACTGCTGGTTTGGGGTGTTTTCTCGGTGATCATGGGGCCGCAAGGGGTTCACCTTCCGCCGCTGCCGACCACAGGAACCCTGAAGTTCAGCGACGATGCGCTGGGTTTCCTGAAGGGGACGAAGCTGGTACCGATCTTTGGTTTGTTTGGCATCCTGATGGCCTTTGGGCACTCGGTGCTGGCCATGAGCGGCGAGGAAAGCCTGGCGCAGGTCAATCGCGAGATTGAACACCCCAAGCTGAAGAATCTTAAGCGGGCAGCAATCGTCATTGCGATCTACAGCCTGATCTTCACCGGTGGCGCTACCCTGCTGGCCTCCATGCTGATCCCGACATGGCAGCGCACACATATTTACCAGGACAACCTGATTGCCGGTCTGGCCATGTACATGGTGGGGCCGATGTTCTGGCGGATTGCGTTCCGCATTTTTGTTGTTCTCGTGGGCTTCTTGATTTTGTCGGGCGCTATCAACACGTCGATGATCGGCTCGACGGGCGTTCTGATGCGCGTAGCTGAAGATGGCGTGCTGACGGACTGGTTCCGCAAACCGCACCGCAAGTTCGGCACCAGCTCGCGCATCGTCAACCTGGTTTTCATTCTCCAGATGGTCACAATTATTGCGACGAGGGGCAACATCATCACCCTCGGCGAGGCTTATGCATTCGGTGTCATCTGGTCGTTCACGTTCAACAGCCTGGCGATGCTGGTGCTGCGGTGGAAGTACCACGGCGAGCGCGGGTGGAAGGTTCCGCCGAATATTAAAATCGGAAAAACCGAGGTCCCGGTCGGGCTGATCTCGGTCTTCCTGGTGCTGCTTTCTGTAGCCGTGGTCAACTTATTCACCAAGTCGGTTGCAACGGTGAGCGGCATTGTTTTTGCAGCTGCGTTCTTCGTTATCTTCACCATCTCCGAGCGGCAAAACCTGCGGAAACATGCCGCGACGGCCCGGCAGATGAAAGATCAGTTCCAACTAGAACACCAGGACACGGTCAGCAGCGAATCGGCGGCGATCCGCCCCGGCGGCGTGATGGTCACCATGCGCGATCCATCCAACCCGCTCGCCTTAAAGTGGACGCTCTCCCGCACCAGCACGGAAGATCAGGATGTGGTGGTCATCAGCGTGCGGATGATGGGTGTGGGCGGACCGGAATATCTGAGTGCTGAGGATCAGAGCTTCAGTGAGCACGAGCAGATGCTGTTCACGAAGGCTGTCTCAGTGGCTGAGAGTTTTGGAAAAAAGGTCTCGCTGCTGGTGGTGCCCGCGGGCGATGTATTCGCCGCCTTGGTGCAGGGAGCGAATTCGCTAGAGGTGGAATCGGTTGTTTCCAGCGTCTCGTCGAAGATGACCGCGGAGGACCAGGCGTTTCACATGGGGCAGGCCTGGGAAGCACTGCCGGAGCCGAAGCGCCAATTCAATTTTTATGTCATCGATCCGAACGCCGAAGTCAAAGTGTTCTACATCGGGCCGCACGCTCCGAATCTAAGTCCGGACGACGTGCAATTGGTTCATAGGCTTTGGCTGAACATGCGGCGCGACCCATCCATGCCGGACCTGCATCATAGTGACATCATCACTTATGCACTTACACGGATGGCTGGCCAGTATGCCCGCGAAAAACAGGAGATCTTGCGCGACCTGCGTAACTACCGCGCGGCAGAAGCCCCGGCAAAACTTCGCCTCGGCAGCCAGGCGACGCCGTCTCCCGAAGAAGGCCCGAAGCAGCCGACCTATTCTCCCCGGCCCCCACATGCTTCCTGAGTTACGCAAACTCGCTCCTTGAGCTAACTCTGTGGAAACACCCTGCCGCGATTGACCTATTCGCATTGCCGGGGGCAAGTGGCTGGCGGCATGTAACAAAGACTCTCCAAGCTACAAATCGCAGCTTTATGGCGTCAGGCTAACTCTTCCACCCGCCTCGCATTTTTCCCTGAACACGGTCTTCATGCCGAATGAACACCTGCATACGAGGCCGGAATTCGCGAGTGATTTCGCAAAAAACCTCTGGATTCAGCGATTTTTTTATTTTTTGTTTGTAAAAGAGTGAACAGTTGAGTATTGTGTTGCAAAGGCCAAATCTTGAACCCGCACACGATTTCGCATTAACCAGAATGACAATTTGGCCACCTATGAAAGAACTAACAGGAGGAACTGTGGGACTATCAGACATTCTGACGCAGATCGATCGCGAGATCGCGCAGTTACAACATGCCCGCGCTTTGCTGGCAGGCAAGGCAGCGAAGAAAGACAAGGCTGCGCCGGCCGCCAGGAAACCCGGTAAGAAAAAGAAGCGGAATCTTACACCGGAGGGGCGCAAGCGCATTGCTGAAGCGGTGAAGCGGCGCTGGGCGGAACAAAGGAAGGCAGCCGCCGGGGATTAACTCTTAATTTCGAAGGGAAGGCTGGCTTGGTCGCCAGCCTTTCGTGCGCGCGACTTAGGAGAAATGACTTCGACTATAGCGGTTCTTCAGTTGGTGTAGGGGAAACTACTGCCCTCAAGTGGCTTTTCCTCAAGAAAAAGCCACCTTCTATAACTTTGGTGTCTTCACGTAAATTGGAGAACCGCTCTAGATAGATTCGCCAGGAAGCCAACGGATAACCTCAACGCCGGGATCTACCAGTGCAGCCAATTGCTCGGGCGTTCCAGTTAGCGGCGGAAAAGTGCCAAAGTGCAAGGGCAGGACCGTCTTCGGACCAAGGAAGCGGACGGCGATTGCAGCCTCGCGTGGACCCATGGTGAAGTGACCGCCAATCGGCAGCATTGCCACTTCCGGCTGGTACAATTCACGAATCAATTGCATATCTCCGAAGACGGCCGTATCTCCAGCGTGATAAAGGACAGGCCCGTCGGCGATGCTGAGCACGAAGCCCGCAGCGACCCCAAGATAGTGAGTCCCGTCTTCATCCTGCACTCCGGCAGAGTGTTTCGCGTCGACCATGGTGGCCGCTACGTCGCTCAGTTGCACGGTTCCGCCCAGATTCATTCCGACGGTATTTGCTACTCCCTTGCTCGCGATGTAATTGGCAAGCTCATAGATCGCCACTACCGTTGCCCCATGCGCCTTGGCCGCCGGTACCGCGTCTGCGATGTGGTCCATGTGGCCGTGAGTCAGAAGGATGTAATCGATCTTCTCCGGCAGCACAAAGTCCTTCGGGTACTTGGGATTCATGGCGATGAACGGATCGATCAGAATAGTTGTTCCTTTTGCAGTGGAAATGAGCACGGTAGCGTGACCCAACCAGGTAATGCTTGTGCCTTTCAATGAGTCCATAATTCAAGTTCTCCTGACACTTAGTGTGGTATACCCCACTTTCGATGCATTTTGGGCTTGCGGAGTTTCGCGCAATTCGCGTTCCGAAATGCAGGTCCCCTTCGACTTCACTCAGGGCAGGCTTTCGACTCCGCTGAAGTACGCTTCGCTTCTGATGAACGGGCCGGTCGAGAGTTGAGGTTTCCCGCCCTTGCGACAAAAGGAAATCGCAAGAACGGGGCACGGAGCCTTTGTGGCGCGGCGTTTATTTCCATCGCTGTAACTTGCTGACGCGAGTCAGGCTGCTCAGGATGACAGGTCTATTTTTGATATGAACCTTGGAGTTAGGGCACTAACGCGTCATGATGACTTCGGAGACGCTGTCCTTGGCAAGGTATTGCTTGTGCCCGGACCAGCCCGCAAACAGCTTCTCGATGGTTCGGTTGGTAAAGGCGCGCTGAATGGGAAACGGCTGCGCCAACTGCACATCGACATCGTCGCCCGGGGTCAGGTGGAATCGGCAAAAGACCGCTTCCTCGCCCTTGGTTCGGGTGTGACAAAGCGCAAAGACCTGGCCACCCGGATTCATGGACGCGTGGAGATGAGCGACGACGGGAGCGACGAAAGGCTCAGGCAGATAATCCAGTGCGGTCCATAAGAACACCACGTCAAAAGTGCGCCCGGAAAAATTCAGCGTCTGGTCGAGAAATCCCGTCACGTTCCAAATCGGATTTCCGTCCTCATCCACGCCGCTTTTCCAATCGCCGGTGCAGGCATCGGGAACCAGGTCGGCAAGGAAGACGCTGTGGCCAAGGCCGGTGAGGTAATTTATGTTTGCCGGCGATGTATAGCCGACGTCAATAATGCGCAGGCCGGGCTCTGCCTCCAGGCGCTTGCGCAACAACGCCCAACCATGAGAGTGGCGCGGCACACGCGGCCCTGTAAATCCAGGCGCGGACGCCGGAGCACCGCTTTCCTGCTTCTTATCGAACCAACGGCCTAGCAACTTGAAATCCCCTTGCGGTCAAACAGGTGAATGTCTGGCAGACTGGAGTTCGAGCACACCGTCAAAAGGTCCCGCCCGCAGCTGAGCCCGTGGGGCTCTCGGCTGGCTTGGCGGCGCCTTGCGTCAAATCGACTCTGCCGCGGAAGACGGCGTTGTCTTCCACTGCCAGCCGCAGTGCGCGAATATCGCCTTCGACCACGCAGCCGGCACGCAACTCCACCCGACCGCTAGCCACCACGTTGCCATGAACATGGCCCAGAATCAAGACATCTTTTGCGGTTAGATCCGCGGCTACATCCGCATTCGGGCCGATGGTCAAACGGCTCTCGGAAAGGTTGACGGTCCCCTCCACGCGGCCATCCACAATCAAGTCTTCACTGCCTTTTACTTCGCCGCAAATAATTACGCTCTTGCCGATGCGCGCTGGAGTATTTTCCCCTGCCATTGTCGTATTCCTTCCGGGGACACAGACCCCCTGCCCGAACTATACGCAAACGGGCCGCTCCGCTTCAAACTCAGAGCCTATGTATGAACTATAGGGTACAACAATGGGCAACGCTTCCGGCTGTGGAATCCGATGCGCATTTGGCGAGTCTAATTTTGCATGCAATTGAAATGCTGCGCAGAGGGCATCGATGGCCGCTAGAATATACTCAGTGCGCCGTCTTTTGCCTGTCTTTTTCTGTCTTATCGCATACGCAAGTCCGCCGTTGCACGTCCAAACCGCGCCGCCCGCCACGCTGACACCTGCGCAGGCCCAGGCACTGGTCGAGAGGGCGCTCGCCACGGAATCGCGCGCGGCCCTTGACCTGACGCACCTCAGCCACCCCATGCGCTACCGGTTGCGCAAGACGAGTCCCCGGCTTACGTCCACAAAAGAAATTGTTGAGACGCACGATGGAGATGTAGCTCGCCTGTTGCAGATCAACGACCAGCCACTGAGCCAAGCCGACGAAGAGAAGGAACAGGCACGGCTGGATGCACTGCTGGCTAATCCCAGCTTGCAGCAGCACCGCAAACAGAGCGAGGACAGCGATACGGCACGTGCGCTGAAGATACTGCGCGTGTTGCCCGCGGCATTTCTCTACCAGTTCGCTGGCACGGCTACTGCATCTACTGGGACGGTGGAGAAGTTTACTTTCAAGCCCAACCCGCAATTCTCTCCGCCCGACCTGGAAACCGGGATTCTGACCGCAATGGCCGGGGAAATATGGATCGATCCGGTAGAAGAGCGCGTGGTTCGCCTGGCGGGCAGTCTGCAGCAGGACAAAAACATTGCCCTGGGGATCGTGGAGTTGGACAAGGGCGGCTGGGTCGAGATCGAACAGGCGGATGTAGGCGGGCATCAGTGGCGGATCGTTCACCTGAAGCTGGTGATGAACGGGCGCGTGCTCTTCAAGACCAAGAACTCCGATTCAGAGCAGAAATATACGGATTTTGTTCCGTTGGCGCCGGACATGAGCTACAAGCAGGCGATCCCGTTGCTGCGATCGATTCCAGCAACGGGTGGGCAGCCGGGACATTAGTCTGGTGGCCGGAAAAACGAATCGGCCTCATCCCTAGAAGGGCGAGGCCGAATTGCTGCTCGAATTTGGACTACTTCACCTTGATCAGGATGATGACTAGAGTGAAGAGGGTGAGGGACTCGATGAGCGCCAGGCCAAGAACCAGGAAAATCATCAGCCCACCGCGAGCGCCGGGGTTGCGGGCCAGCGCTTCACAAGCTGAAGCGGTTGCCTTGCCCTGACCCAGGCCGCAAAGACCCGCCGCCAGAGCCATGCCGATGCCGGCACCGATTGGAGCCAGACTGATAGCTGACGCACCGCCATCCTGCGCGAATGCGGGCATAGCGAAACAAAGCATCGCCATGACCATGAAGACGTATTGAAGTTTCCGCATATTCCTCCTGCTTCCTTTGAAATTGGCCGCCAGTGGGTGGTTGAGGCTCACCGTGCTGGCCTCCTCACGCTTGCGGCCGTTCATTTGTCCGGAGCGGAAGCGCTCTCCGGCGAATTCTCCACCTCGCATTGAGCGAGGAC
>JBELAI010000252.1:0-7980 GCA_049508975.1 Occallatibacter sp.
TATTGCAAATGGCGCTGTGCGTAGTCTTGCTGGTTGGCGGAGGCTTGCTCATTCGCACCCTTCGCAATCTAGAGAACACTCCCCTGGGTATGCGCGTCGACGGACTGGTTGTCTTCGGCGTGAAGCCAAACATTACAGTTGTTCCCGAGGGCATCGCCTTCTATCAAAACCTGATGTACAAGTTGCGCATGTTGCCTGGTGTTGAATCGGTGACCATTATGGAAGAGCGCCTCGGCGCGGGCTGGTCAGACAATGGCGCCATGGAAGTCGACGGCAGGCTTCCGGATGTGGCGGACGGCGGGTCCATAACAGTCCGCAGCAATGTGGCGGGGCCCGGCTTTTTCACTACGCTCGGTGTGCCAGTGCTTGCTGGCCGCGATTTCGCCGATTCCGACACAGCGACCTCGCCTCACGCAGGCATCATCAACGAGGAATTTGCCCGGCGTTTTCTGCCCAATGTGAATCCGCTGGGCCATACCATCGGCCCTAACAGCTCATACGCAATGACAATTGTCGGTGTTGTGAAAGACCACAAATATCGAAGCATCGACGAAGCACCAATCCCCATGGCATGGTACATGTACGCACAGATTCCGATCACGGGCCCCATGCAAGTGGAGATGCGCGTGCATGGCGATCCCCTCGCGATTCTGCCCTCGGCGCGCAAAGTTGTGCAGCAAATGGATCCAAACCTGCCGCTCATTCAACCCATGACGCAGCGCGCACAATACGATATGACAATCTCGCACCAGGTGATGTTCGCGCGCCTCGCCGGGTTCTTCGGCTTTCTTGCAGTAGTGCTTGTAGCAACGGGCCTGTATGGAACTTTGGCCTATCGGGTGAACACACGCACTGCGGAAATCGGCGTACGCATGGCCGTCGGCGCGCGTCGCAGCCAGGTTGTCTGGATGATTCTGAAAGACAGCTTGTTGCTCACCGCGACAGGCGTGGTCGTCGGCATTCCGTTGGCCATGCAGGTAGGCCGCGCGCTTGCTTCGTCGCTCTATGGCATCAAGTCGCTCGATGCAGTGAGTTACCTTGTCGCCGTATCGGGCGTAGCGCTGGTTGCGTTGGCAGCAAGCGCGATTCCCGCAAGGCGCGCCGCAAGCATCGATCCTATGCGAGCCCTGCGTACAGAATGAACAGCGGTTCGGCCGCGAAAAAATGGCAGGTTCTGCAGGGTCGAAGAATAACTCCGTTCATGCGGTCTCCATATTCTTGGACTCCTGAGAAGGGGAAGAATGTTGGTCCTTCTTCCCCCCTTTGTCTTGACGCGCTTCGATTTAATCATTGCCTCACTCGTACCTCAGCGCCACCATAGGATCGACCCGCATCGCTCGCCGTGAGGGCAACCACGATGCCAGCAGCGCGATAGTCAAAAACAGCAGCGCAACGCCCCCAAACGAAACTCCATCGATGGTGTTGAGTCCATAGAGCACCTTGCGGAGCAAATGCGAAGCACCCACGGCCAGAATCATTCCTGTAATCAGGCCCGCGATCACCGGCTGCGTGCTCTCGCGCAGCATCAGCAGCAGAACATCGCGCCTCTTCGCGCCAAGCGCCATGCGAATCCCCACCTCACGCGTTCGCAGCACGACCATGTAGCTCACCGTGCCATAGATGCCCATTGAGGCCAGCAGAAGACCCAGGATACCGACACTCGAAGCGATCGCCGCCGACAGGCTCGAAGCGATGAACGACTCCGTCTGGCGAAGCATTTCTTCGAGAGTGAAAGAGTAAGCCACCATATTTGGATCGATGGCCGAGATCATCGGGCCGACCTCATCCACGATCTGCGTTGGGTCGCCCTGAGTCCGGATCACGATTGGGTAGTCCTGGAGCCGGTCCTCTGGCATTGGTAAATAAATCTGCTCGGAATCGGCGCCGTTCAACAAAACGCCCCGGGTATCGCGGGCCACGCCGATCACCGAGTAGGTCGGTCCATCGGGCAGAACCTCGCCCTTCGTGTGGTACTGCCCGTCGGTCCCCAGGCGCAATCTTCTGCCGATGGGATTCTGGCCCGGCCAAAGCACTTGCGCAGCCGACTCGCTCAGAACGACTGCAATCTCAGGCTGCCCGCTCTGCGTTTGAAACCCGCGACCGAACAACAAGGGAATGCCCAGCGTTTCAAAATAATTCGCCTGGATGTAGTCGTAATACAGAATCGCTTGCGTATTTTGTGGAGAGGGCTTTTCTCCATTCAGCGAGACTGCGGCTGTTCGAATCTCGGTGCCATCCGGCGCCCTGCCGCTGGTAACCGCAACCACTCCAGGCAGAGCAGTCAGGCGCGTGCGCACTTCACGCACCTGTGCAAGCTTCCTTTCCGCGCTGTACTTCGGCCCCTCGGGAAATTTCAGACCCAGGCTGGCACCGTGTTTGCTGTCGTAGCCAGTCTCCATCTTGAGCGCCCGAATCGAACTCCGGATCAGCATGCTGCCGGCAATCAGCAGTACCAGCGAGACGGCGACCTGTGCAGCCATCAGGAAATCGCGCATCCGGCGGCCGCGTACTCGCCCGCTGCCCACGTTGGCCTTCAGTGCAGACGAAAGCGCCACTCCTGAGCTCTCCAGAGCCGGAGCCAGCCCAAACAGGACGCCAGCTACCAGGCTCAGGCAAAACACGTAGGCAAAAATTCCCAGGTCGGGGGTCACATGAAAGATGAACGTGCCATAGTCTGCGGGGAAGGCGTCAGCGGCCGCCACCACCATGGTCTCCAGCATGGCCCAACTGAACAGCAATGCCACAGATCCTGACACCATACCCAGCAGCGCGCTTTCCGTGAGCAGTTGTCTGATGATCCGCAACCGGCTCGCTCCGAGCGAAAGCCGCATGCTCAGCTCATTTTGACGCGACGCGGCGCGGGCCAGTTGGAGGCTGGCCACATTCGCGCAGGCGATTACCAGCACCATCCCAACGGCCATCAGGATCAACAGAAGCACGTACTTCAATCCATGAAACCGGTTCAAGGGAAGCGGGAATGGTGAGCCGGGCCACACCAGCGCGCTGACCGGTTTGGCCAGATCCGCGTGGGGGTCATGCAGACTGCGCAGGTGATCGCCAAACACCGTCATCTCCGCCTGCGCCTGGCCGATGGTAGAGCCGGAAGCCAGACGGGCGTAGATCCTGAGGCAGGTGTTTTCGCGGTCGCGCAGCCAGTTGTCATCCGGATGAACTAGCGGCTCGAGGCTAAGCGGGAGCCAGAAATCAGGCGCTTCCACAGTAGTACCGACAAAGTTGTGCGGCGTAATCCCCACGATCGTGAATGCAACGCCATTCAGGCGGACAGTTTTGCCGAGTACCGAGGGATCCCCGCCAAAACGCTTCTGCCAGTAGTTTTCGCTGATCAGCACTGGTGGAAATGCGGCCAGATTTGCAGAGTCTTGCGTATCGAAGGTCCGGCCTCGCACCGGCTGCACTCCCAACACCGAAAAGTAGTTGTCCGAGACCAGGAAAGTGCTCGCAGTTTCGACGCTCGCGTTCTTTCCGTTCGGAAGGATTCCCAATCTTCCCACCAGAGTGCCGGCCTCGGACTTGCGCTGGCTCTCGACCCCTCCAGCGCCAACTAGCGTCAATTGTTGCGGCGCGCTGGTTGCGATCAGCCCGTTGAACGCACGAATATTGTCCCGGTATGCCTCGTAGTCAAGAAAACTGAAGTTGGAAAGCGTGGAGCCGGAGTGGAGATTCAAGGCCAGGTTAACCATTCGTCCGGAATCGCGAGCATCGAGGCGTCGTTCAAAAAATGCCTTGTAGGCGGTAAATGCCGCGGTGTTGACCCCGATGCCGATGGCCAGCGCCAGTACCGCCGCTGTTGTGAACCCAGCATTGCGCGCCAGCATCCGCGCCCCGTAGCGCAAATCCTGAAACACCGTTTGCGGCAGCGTCATCAGGTCGATCTCGCTCATCCGCTCGCGCAATGCGCTTTTGCTGCCAAGCCGAAGCCGCGCATCGCGTCGCGCCTCTTCGCGCGTCAGTCCCTGATTCACATTCAACTGCTCGCGCATGGCGAGGTGGAATTCAAGCTCTTCGTCCTGCTCGCGCGCTAGTTTTTCTTTTCCGAAAAGTGCGCGAAGCCGCGAAAACAATGCCATCAGGCCCTCCGGAAATTACGCCTCACCAAAACCCAGCACCAGGCCGACAGCGCCTGCGATCCGCTGCCAGTTCTCCCGCTCCTCGGCCAGCTGTTTTCGGCCCATCGCGGTGAGCCGATAGAACCGAGCCCGGCGATTATTCTCGCTCATGCCCCACTCGGAAGCGATCCATCCATCCCCCTCCATGCGATGCAACGCCGGATAAAGCGAGCCTTCCTCCACGCGAAGAATTTCATTGGAGATTCGCTGAATGTGCAAGGTGATTCCCCAGCCGTGCATCGGCGCGTGTTCCAGGCTCTTCAAAACCAGCAGCGCGAGGGATCCCTGCAGGTTGTCGCCCTTCGTTCGAGTCATTACTGCGTTCCCCTAGATTTCTACAGAAGAATGACGCCGATTCGCTCTCGTGTCAAGTTTGTCTCAAATCTGACGCCAAAATGCGAAAAGCCCCACCCGCAAGGGTGAGGCCTTCCTGTCTTGAATTTCCAGAAACTCCAGAAGCTACGCGACCACTTCAATCCCCATGGACCGCGCTGTGCCCTTGATGCTTTTGATCGCCGTCTCAACCGACGCCGCATTCAAATCCGGCATCTTCTGTGTGGCGATCTCGCGGACCTGCTTTTCCGTGACCTTGCCGATCTTTTCCTTGTTCGGCGTCCCGGAGCCCTTGGGAATCCCTGCCGCCTTCAACAGCAGAACCGCTGCCGGGGGCGTCTTGGTGATAAAGCTGAAGCTTCGATCGCCATAGACCGAGATGACGACCGGAATAACCAGCCCTTCCATCTCCTTGTTGGAGGTGCGCGCGTTGAACTGCTTGCAGAACTCCATGATGTTGACCTGCGCCTGGCCCAGCGCCGGTCCTACAGGAGGAGCGGGAGTAGCCTTGCCGGCGACAATCTGCAGCTTCACGTACCCGGTAATTTTCTTCGGAGGTGCCATGTTAGTTCCTTTTGAACCAGCTTCTAGCTCCTAGCCGTCAGCTTTAATCTGGTCTTTTGTCTGTTCAAATTTTGATGTTGCGCCCAAGCGTTCGCCTGCAACCGGGCTCCGCTAGGAGAAAAACCCGGCTAGAAGCTGGAGGCTAGTAGCTAGAAGCAGCAACTACTCAATCTTTTCGACCTTGCCAAATTCCAACTCGACCGGGGTTGAGCGTCCGAAGATGGTCACCATGACCTTCATTGTCTCGCGATCCTCGTTAATCTCGTCCACCACACCGTTGAAGTTGGCAAACGGTCCTTCTGTGATCCGGACCTGCTCGTTCTTCTCAAACTTGATCTTCATCCGCGGCTTGTCTTTGGCCGTTTCGCTGCGGAAGAGAATCGAGCTCACCTCTTCTTCGCTTAGAGCCACCGGCTTGTCGCCCGTGCCCAGAAAGCCCGTCACCTTGGGCGTGTCCTTCAACACGTGCCAAAGATGGTTGTCCAGTTCCATCTCCACCAGCACGTAGCCAGGCAGAAATACCCGCTCCACCGTGCGCTTTTTGCCGTTGACAATCTCTGTCACCGGCTCGGTGGGAATCATCACCCGCCCCACCCTGTCCTTCAGGCCAAAAGCCTGTACACGGCTCTCGATGGACTCGCGCACCTTGCGTTCAAAGCCCGAGTAGGCGTGCAGAATGTACCACTTGAAGCGCTCGTTGCGCTCCGGCAGTGGCTCTGGCTGCTCGGGGGGAACTTCTAACTCATCTGCCATCATGCTCTCGTTTCCAGGCCTGCGCTTATTGCACTCCGCCCAGCTGCTTCAGCAGCCGGTCAAGACCGTAAGCGAATACACTATCCACCACAAAGAAGAACAACCCAAAAATGAAGACCGCCACGAGAACCACCGTCGTAGTTGCCTCCACTTCCTTGCGCGAGGGGGTTACCACCTTGCGCAGCTCCCCGCGGACATCGCTCAGAAAATGGGTGAATTCCTTCCACTGACCAACCGCTTTGTCTAACATGTTCGGCTCCGCATTCGGCCCCTGACGCTTCGTCGGCGTTAACTTGCCCGAGGCTGGCCGTTCTTCACCATTCGCGAGTGCTGCTTTGGTCGCCATACTTCTTTGTCCTTCGCGTCCAGCATCTTGCCGGTCGCATTACAACCTAATCTGGCAGGGGCGGAGGGATTCGAACCCCCAAGTTCGGTTTTGGAGACCGACAGTTTAGCCGTTGAGCTTACGCCCCTAAGAGGCAGATGTCAGGTAACAGATGACAGTGACAGTTTTCAGTGCCCGAATCGCAGGCAGTTGACTGTAACCTGTCATCTGCAATCTGTCATCTGTCCTTACTTCGTTTCCTTGTGCGGCTGGTGCTTGCGGCAGCGGTTACAAAACTTCTTGAACTCGAGACGGCCCGTGGTCGTCTTCTTGTTCTTCGTCGTCGAGTAATTCCGCTCTTTGCACTCAGTGCACTGCAACGTAACAATTTCCCGCATTTCAAGTCCTTTCAGGTCACAGATGACAGGTTTCAACTGTTGCACTTCAAAACTGTCATCTGTCATCTGCAATCTGTCATCTGTTCTTACTTCGTAATCTCCGCCACCGTACCGGCGCCCACCGTGCGTCCGCCTTCGCGGATCGCGAACCGAAGGCCCTTTTCGAGCGCCACCGGCGTGATCAGCTCGATCGCAAGCTCCACGTTGTCGCCCGGCATCACCATTTCAACGCCCGCCGGCAACTCCGCCACACCCGTCACGTCCGTCGTGCGGAAGTAGAACTGCGGCCTGTAGCCCTTGAAGAACGGCGTATGACGGCCGCCCTCTTCCTTGCTGAGTACGTATACGGTGCCCTTGAAATTCGTGTGTGGCGTAATCGATCCCGGCTTGGCAAGTACCATGCCGCGCTCCACATCTTCCTTCGGAATGCCGCGCAGAAGAAGTCCGGCGTTGTCGCCCGCCATGCCTTCATCCAGCTGCTTCTTGAACATTTCAACGCCCGTAACCACCGTCTTGCGCGTCTCGCGGAAGCCGACGATTTCAGATTCCTCGCCCACCTTCACCTTGCCGCGCTCGATACGGCCTGTCACAACAGTGCCGCGGCCCGAGATCGAGAAAATATCTTCGATCGGCATCAAGAAGGGCAGGTCCACCGCGCGCGACGGCAGCGGAACATAGCTGTCCACCGCATCCATCAACGCGTCAATCTGGGCTTCCCACTTGGGCTCGCCATTCAACGCGCCCAGTGCCGAGCCGCGAATCACGGGAACATCGTCGCCGGGGAACTGGTACTTCGACAGAAGCTCACGCACTTCCATCTCCACCAACTCGATCAGCTCTTCGTCTTCAACCGCGTCGCACTTGTTCAAAAACACAACCATGCAGGGAACGCCAACCTGGCGGGCCAACAGAACGTGCTCCTTGGTCTGCGGCATGGGGCCGTCGGTCGCCGCAACCACCAGTATCGCCCCGTCCATCTGCGCCGCGCCCGTGATCATGTTCTTGATGTAGTCGGCGTGCCCAGGGCAGTCAACGTGCGCATAGTGCCGCTTCGCAGTCTCGTACTCCACGTGCGCCGTGGCAATCGTGATACCGCGCTCGCGCTCTTCAGGAGCGTTGTCGATCGAATCGAACGAGCGGAACGTATTCTTCGGGTTGTGCTTCTGCAATACCTTCGTAATCGCCGCCGTCAGGGTCGTCTTGCCATGATCGATGTGACCAATGGTCCCGACATTGACGTGCGGCTTCGAACGATCAAATTTTTCCTTCGCCATAAAAGTCCCTGCATCCCTTTCGTAGCTTGTGCTGCCCGTTGCAACCAGGGGCGCCGGCCATCCGGCTCCAGCCCCAAAACCTTTGAACCAGCCTTCAGCTTTCAGCCGTCAGCTCTCAGTTCCATCTTGCCTATACTCGCCGCATCGGCTCACTCGACCAATGCCAGAACTGATAGCTGAAAGCTGACAGCTATTAGCTCGCTTCT
>JBELAI010000253.1:0-7933 GCA_049508975.1 Occallatibacter sp.
GAGCGCAACATCAACGGCATGATCGTTCGCGAGACCAACGTCGTACCCCACAACGTGGAAGAGGGGCGCGGCCTGGTTCCAGCCAAGATCAACCCGGTGACCGGGCAGCCGATGTACATGGCCAACGGACAGCCGCTGCTCGACTACGACATGGCCACGCCCAACATGCTGCTGCACTTTTTCCCCACCGGCATTCTCGGACTCGGTCTCACCGCGCTGCTGGCCAGCTTTATGAGCGGGATGGCCGGCAACGTGACAGCTTTCAACACCGTCTTTACCTACGACCTCTACCAGTCCTACATTCACAAAGGCGGCACCGATAAACACTACATGGCGGTAGGACGATGGGCCACTGTCGGCGGCATACTATTGTCCATTGGAACCGCCTACGCAGCCATCAACTTCAACAACATCATGGACACGCTGCAGTTAGTCTTCAGTTTCGTCAATGCGCCGCTTTTCGCGACTTTCCTGTTGGGCATGTTCTGGAAGCGCGCAACAGGGCACGGCGCATTCGCCGGACTCATCGCCGGCACTAGCGCCGCCATGCTACACCACGGACTCACGCTACCCATCGAGGCGCACGCGGGCATCCACGGCGGATGGATTACCGTCGTTCACCATTATCCCAGCGACATGGCGCAAAATTTCTGGGGCGCCATCTTCGCATTCGGCGCGAACTTCATTGTTACCGTAGTGGTGAGCCTAGCCACCAAGGCCCGGCCCGAGTCGGAGCTAGTCGGCCTGGTCCACTCGCTAACCCCGAAACCGCCAAAGGCTCACAATGTGTGGTGGAAAAGCCCCGAAGCGCTGGCGGCTGCCGTGCTGTTGATGGCCGTTGCGTTGAATATTTTCTTTTACTGAGGATTCTTCTGCGATCGTAGTGGCAG
This sequence comes from Occallatibacter sp., assembly GCA_049508975.1. GTDB lineage: Bacteria > Acidobacteriota > Terriglobia > Terriglobales > Acidobacteriaceae > Telmatobacter. The sequence continues at coordinate 891 of JBELAI010000253.1, forward strand.
GACAGGAGCAAATCATGAGTCTGGATTTACGCGTGCCCATGGGGCTGATGTTCACCCTGGTTGGCATGATCCTCACGGCCTTCGGCCTGGCTACGAACGGCGAGGCGATTTATGCAAAGAGCCTGGGCATCAACGCGAATCTCTGGTGGGGGCTGGTGCTGCTTGTCTTTGGCTTGACGATGTTTTTCCTGGGCCGCCGGAGTCAGAAGCGGCTAGCCAAGCTGCCGCCGGAGCCTGTCGACGAAACTCGCTCCCGCCTTGGGCACTGACGGATAGAGAACAACGCGAAGATGCCGCTCCGCAGCTTCGAGTTGATAGAAGGATGGGCCTATTATGAACGAGAGCATCCGGACTTTACCCGAGAGCGAAGCGGTGACGCATGCGAACTTTGAAGCGCAGGCAGACCTGAGCAATATCTTCGATCTTGGCGGCTCATCGGGCGAGCCTCTTACTCTGTACGAAGGTATCAGATCCCAATCGAGACCTTCCGCAGCCAGCATCCTGGTCAAACCGGTTCGGAATGAGCATTCCCACTACTCCCGCCCGCACCCATAAATCATTCAATTTGGGAAACTTACTCTCTATTCACCGGCTCTTGAGACTTTCCTAACGGCCCAACCGGTAAACTTGATGTAGATGAAGCGAAGAACCATCGAGCATTACGAGATTCTCCGCAAGCTGGGCGCCGGTGGCAGCGGCGTAGTTTACCTGGCCAACGACACCCTCCTGCAGCGCCCGGTTGTGCTCAAGATCCTGCGCACCGGCGTCCTCTCTGCCGAGCAGCTCCGTACCACCGTTCTGCGCGAAGCCCGCCTTGCCTCCGCCATCGAGCACCCCAACGTCTGCGCCATTTATGAAGTCGGCGAAAGCGGCGACGAGGGCTACATCGTCATGCAGTACGTTCCCGGCCAGTCGCTTGACCGCCTCATCGCCCGCGGACCGGCTAGCCTGCAATTGGTTCTTTCGGTCGGCATCCAGATTGCCGACGGTCTTCAGGCCGCGCACTCCCTCGGCATCTTCCATCGCGACCTCAAGCCGCAGAACGTGATGCTCACTGACGGCGGGCTGGTCAAGATTCTCGACTTCGGTCTGGCCCGCCGCCTGCATCCGGAAGATGCCAATTTCGATCCCTCCAAACCCGGGCTCGAAAAAGGAGCATCTCTCGCCGCAACTTACACCGCCCGCGGCGGCACGATCCGCTACATGGCTCCCGAGCAGTTCGTCACCGGCCAATCCAGCGTGCAGTCCGACGTGTGGGCTCTCGGCGTCCTCTTGTACGAACTGGCCAGCGGCCGCCATCCCTTCGCCCGGCCCGACGGCGAAGATTTCCAGGCCATCCGCGCCATCCAGTTCCTTAATCCTGAAGACCTGAGTTTCATTGTTCCCGGCATCTCGGCGGAGCTGAAAAGCGTGATCGCCAGTTGTCTTGAAAAGAACCCCGGACAGCGGTACGCCTCTGCCGCCGAAGTTCGCGAAGCTCTCAAGACCATTATGAAGGCGCTGCAAATTGAAACCGGTATCATCCCGGGAGATGCTGCCGCCAACTTGCCCACCACCGGCCCCGAAGCGGAAAAGCGTTCGACCGGCTTCCTCTCTATGCTGGCGGAGCGATTTCGCGAGTCGGCCGTCGATCGTGCGCCACAGAATTCATTGGTTGTATTACCCTTTACCAATCTGGGCGCAACCGAGGTGGCTCCGCTCTACGGCTTTGCGCTGGCCGACGCCATTGCCGCTCGCCTGGCGCGCATTCCCGCTCTCGTCGTCCGCCCCTCAAGTACGCTGATGCCTCTTCCCATCTCGCAGATGGACCCGCTATCAGTTGGACAAAAGCTGCTGGTCTCTTTCGTTCTCGCGGGCAATTTTCTCCGTTCCGAAGAGGGCTTCGACCTGAACTGGCAACTGCTCGATGTCGCCTCACAAAGTGTGCGATCCGGCGGCGCCATTCGCGTCTCGTCGCTCGACCTCATTGCTGTCCAAACCGAGATTTCCAACGAAGTTTTCGCAGCGCTCCACGGCCTCTCCGCCAGCGAGCAATTTGACGCGCCACGCTTTGGGCATCGCGACTCCGCAAACGGGTCGAATGCCTCAAATGGGCCAAACGGATCGCTGCCTGGCCGCGTCAGCGAAGACTATCTCCAAGCCCGCGCGCTGCTCAGTTCGTTTATGGTGCGCACGGGCAATCGTGCCGACCTCGATCGCGCCCATGCTCTGTTCACCAGCGTCACTGCAACCGATCCTGAGTTTGCCGCCGGCTGGTCCGGCCTGGGCATCGCCGAATTGCAATATGTGCGTCATGGATTCGGCGGCCAGATCCACGTGATGCACTCTCGCCGCGCCTTTGACGAAGCTCTCAAGCTCGATCCCGCGTCGACCGAAGCCAATCTTTACCGCATCTACATGTTGCTCTCCCGTGGCGAAAAAGAGTCGGCTCGCCACGGGATCGCCAACCTGCTCTCCAGTGCCGCCAACGATTGGAACGTGCACATGGTCGCCGGCCTGGCTTTGCGCGGCGACGGGATGTACGACGAAGCCCTGCACCAGTTCAGCGTTTCTCTCAAGCTCAATCCCGGCAGCGCGCCCATCCTCTACAACCACCGCGCCCGCGTTTACCACTATCAGAATCAGATTGAGCTGGCCGGCGACGAGTTGGAAAAAGGCCTCGCTCTCGAGCCGCGCCATCCGCTGCTGCGCACCTCGGCGGGCTACCAGGAGATGCGCCTCGGCAATCTCGATAAAGCAATCGAGATTCTTGAAGGCGTAGTTCACGACGACAATTCCCTGCGCATCGCCGTTCCTACTCTTGCGCTCTGCTACGTACAGGCTGGCAAACGCGAGCTCGCCGCGGCGCTCTTGAAAGACGACACCATGGCCGCCGCCGAAGCGGACAGCGAAATGGCCTATCGCCTTGCTTCATATTTCGCCGTCGAAGGCGACGCCAGCGAAGCCCTCCACTGGCTGCGGCGCGCCATTTATTTAGGCAACGAAAACTACCCCTGGTTCCAGAAGAATCCGGCCTGGAATAATTTGCGCACGAACGCCGATTTCGAGCGAATTCTCGAAGACCTGAAACGCGGCTTCCGCAAAAACCAGAAAACCTGGAAACGGCTGCTTGAGCAGGTGCCGACCGACGGGGAATGAGGCCGGAACCCTTCGAAAGTGGGACGATTTCGGCCTTAAAGGCACGGTCGAACAGTCAGCTTTCGATCGTGCCTCTCATAGGCTAGTGGCAGCTTGCGCAGGGGTTGAAACCCCTCATTTGTTGGGCCATGTCCGGCACGACTGAAGTCGTGCCCTTTCACAAAGCATTTTTTGAAACAGCGCGTACCCGCGCCAGTCCTCACCATCGTTTACTTCTTTTTCTTCTTCTTTCCGGAATCCTTCTTATCCGCCTTCTTCGCGGAAACTTTCTTGTCAGTTTTTTTGTCGGCCTTCTTGCCCGCTTTCTTTTTCTCGGGCTTTTTCTCGCTCTTATTCTCAGCCTTTTTCGCAGCCTTCTTTCCGGCTACTTTCTTCCCTGCCGTCTTTGCAGGCGCGCCAGCCCCGTGATGCTTCTTTTTCTTCTTCTTCCCCGGAGGCGTAGGTGTCGGCGTCGGCGTGGGAGTAGGGGGTGGCGTTGGCGTTGGAGTAGGAGTTGGCGTCGGCACCGTCCCCGCAGGCGCCAGCAGCGGGATCAACGCTGAAGCAATCGGCGATCCCAGCCCCGTGCAAGCATCCCACCCCGGCCCCGCTGAAAACGCCCCATTATTCCCGTCTGTGATATCAGTGAACGCCGCAGCCGCCTTTGCCGCATAAATTGCCGGCTGAATAAATCCCACTTGCGTCCCCAGTTGCTGGTTGGCCACTGCCACCAGCCCCGCCCACAGTGGAGCCACCGCGCTGGTGCCGCCGACCACAGTGTTCTCGCTGTCCACGCGGACCTGGTAGCCGGTGGCGGGATCGGCATTCCCTGCTACATCCGGCACGCCGCGCCCGCCTGTGCTTCCGCTTGGAGCCGGCACGTTTGAATTCGCCTGCCAACTCGGCAGCGCAAAGAAAGTGCTAACTCCGCCGCCCGTCGCGCCCTCATTGCTCGCCAATTCGTTCCACACCACCTCGGAGACAATCGTCGCCCCGTTCGCATCCAGCTTGGTTCCGCCGCAAGCCAGCACATGCGGGCTCGATGCAGGGAAGTCCACGTTGTTGCCCGTCCCGCCGTCGGTTGACCCGTTATCGCCCGCCGCCACCGTGATGGTCACGCCCAGCGCCGCCGCCGACTGGCAAGCCGCATCCATCGCCGTCATGCTCTGCGCCGTCCATGCGGACTCCGCCGCGCCCCAACTGATCGAGATCACGCTCGGCTTGTTGGTCGCGTCGTGCACTGCAGTGGTAATCGCATCCGTGAATCCCTGGTCGGTGTTGGGCGTAAAGTAGACCACGATATTCGCGCCCGGCGCCACGCTCGCAGCCACTTCAATGTCCAGCATTACCTCGCCGTCCGCGCTTGTGGGTGTCGTTGGCGCATTCTTGCCCTTGTCTACGCTCACCGCCGCGATCGTCGGCGCAGACAACCCGAGCGATTGAAAATAAGTGGTCAGGTCCGCCTGCTTGTAGCCTCCGCCGAGTTCGATAATTCCGATTGTCTGACCCGCTCCACTCGCATTCGCCGGCCACTGATACGCCTGTGCCACCTGCGGCGGCGTATAACTCGCGGGTGCCGCTGCAGCCTCTGCCTGAACCTGTCTCACCCGGAAATGCGGCTTAGCCTGTGGCCGGTTGTCCAACCCAAGCACCGCGACGACCGACCCGACCAGCGCCTCAGGCAGTTGAATCCCGCCTTCGCGCACGCGGTACTCGACGCCATCGACGACCTTCTGTTCCAGCGCCACGCCGAACGCCTTCTGCATGTCGGACGCGGTTCCAGTCAACTGCACCGTGCGTCGTATCGCCGCCGTCGGATCGTCTTCGACGTTCAGGTTGAATTCCTTGGCGAACGCACTGACCAGCTTCAGCACCGCTGGGTCCGCCGAATGGTGCTTCTTATACTCCGCCCGGCTCAGCCGCACCGGTCCATTCGCCCTGCCGACTCGCTTGTTGATCTTCAGCGGCTCTTTTCGTTTCACAATCAATGAAACGGTGATCTTCGCCTTGGGCGGCGTAGCCTTCACATGGACCGCATTTTCAACCGCGGCCTTCTCACTTCCTGCCAGGACAACACGTGTCTGTTCCGCAAAGCGCGGAGTTTTGACGCGGGGGGACTTTGCCATAACTCGCCTCTTTCTCATCCTGGCCGAATAACTCAGATTTCAGAACCAGGAATTAGATGAGTCCGAATCATAATCCAAATTGAAGTAATCGCATAAGGGAATTCATCGACACAAATCGCAGAACAGAGAACCAGGCAGCAACCCAGCCTTCCCACCCAGTCGCAGCGCAAATTCAAAGCCACGAATTGAGTTGGACACGCTGCCTCACGAACCCGAAATCAACCAAACCTTAACAATCCTATCCCCGCTCCCTAGCTACCATCAACATGGGCCACAAGCCCAATGGAGAAGCCAGAAGAGTTTGCAGCAGCAGCCAGTCCCTAGTCCCTGCTTTACTTCAAGTACGCCCGCACCAAATCGATCAAATCCTCGGCCAGTTCCGGAGCGATTTGTTCCTTGACTCCGTCCACCAGGTGAAACCGGATATGCGTTTCCAGCACTTCGCCCATCAGCCCGTTCACCCCGCCGCGCACAGCCGCCAGCAGCATCAGTTGCCCGCCACAATCCTCATCGGCCGCCAGCGACCGCTCAACCGCGTCCAGTTGCCCGCGCAGTTTCCTCACCCTCTGCAACAGCTTCAACTTTTCCCGCTCCTGGTGCGACATGGCGCGCCTCCTGTTGACAATACCCACCCCCGGTATAGTATCTAGGGAGTGGGGGTATAGTTTCCAGTCCATTCTATGCCCGCCTGCCCTGATCCCGTATCTCATTTTCAAGGTCTCTTCATGCTTCGCGCTTTCGAGTGTAGCCCCAATACGCTCCGCACTGCGACCGCACGCACGGCGGCGGCCATGTTTTTGTATGCAGCGATGGCCATGTCCCTCGTTTGCGCAGCCCAGCAACGCGATCCTCTTCCCTCCGCACCGCAGCCGCAGCTGGCATCGCCGACCCAGCTTGCCCAGTTTGCTCAGACCCATCCTTCGCTTCTGACCGACGACCCGCAGCGCGGCGGCGTTGGTAGAAAAGCCACAGACATGAGCCCCGTTGGCCACGAGCCCCAGGACGCACCCATCACCACCATGGCTCCCCATCCCGAAGGAAACTCATGGTGGCTCTCCGGCCAGGCCAACATTATCTTTCAGGGCCGTCTTCCGTTTCATTCCGCCTACCAGGGCGTCAACAGCTTCCGCAACTCGGCCGAGTACAAGACCTCGATGGTCGGCACGTTTTACACCGCATGGCGGCCGACCCATTCCATTCGCAACAATACTGACCTCATTCTCGACATCGAAAGTGCGGGCGGTCGCGGCCTGAGCCAGGCTCTGGGCCTTGCCGGCTTCACCAATCTCGACGTAGTGCGCAACCCCAACCTGGGTTCAACACCCTACCTGGCGCGCTATCAGATTCACCAAGTGATCGGCTTTACCAACAAGACCACGAGCCAGGAACCGGGGTTCTTTGCTCTTGCACCCAGCGTGCCGCTGCGCCGCGTGGAATTTCGAATCGGCAAACTGACGCTGCCCGATTTTTTCGATATCAACGGACCCGGCGGCGACAGCCATTTGCAGTTCATGAACTGGACGGTGGACAACAACGGCGCATGGGACTACGCGGCCGACACGCGCGGCTACACGGTGGGCGGCATTCTGGAGTATGACGACCGGATCTGGTCGGCGCGTTACGCGATTGCGGCAATGCCGACCGTGGCGAACGGCATCGACCTCGACTGGGCCTTTAGCCGCGCCAATGGGCAGAATTGGGAGTTCGAGCTGCGCAAGGGGCTTTTTGCTCCGCTGCTGAACCCGAAACGCGAGGGCGCGATTCGAGTTCTCAGCTACGTGAACCACGCGCATATGGGCG
>JBELAI010000254.1:0-11103 GCA_049508975.1 Occallatibacter sp.
TGCGATCGCCTCAACCGGTGCACGCAATCCACTCAACGCCATGCTGCGCCGCGGCCCGCTAGCCTTCTATGGACGCATCAGCTACGGCCTCTACATGATTCACATCATGATTTTCATTTATTTCGGCTGGTTCGACGCGCGCATGGATCGCTACGGAATTCCCGGCAATCTTGCGGTCGTCGTCTTCCGCTTCGCAGCATCGACAGCGGCCGCCACAGCGCTCTGGTACGGCTTCGAGTCGCAAATCCTCAAACTCAAGCGCTATTTTTGACGAGAGGCTGTCCTACGACCAGTGACCGATAAGGACAAAGAGCGTCACCAGAAACAACGCCATCACCGGAGCTGCTGGTTCCTTGCGGCTGACGCGATAGATGCAAATTGAAAGGGTCAGGAGGGCGAGCCCCGCAGGCGCGAGAAGCGGAAGAATACCTGGCTGCCACATATTGAAGGGGACAATCAAAGCCAGCGCTCCCGCAATCTCCAACATTGCAATTACCAACGACAGCCCACGCGGGAACTCTGTGGTTCTCCAGCCCGGCGCTGTCTGAACCGCCCGCGTCTTCCGCCCAAATTGAACAATCCGGCTGATGCCGGCGAACAGAAACAAAGCTGCCATCAGAATTTGCGCAAACCAGTCAAGCCTGTTCATAGAAACACGTTCTCCTTCTGGGTTCAGCCCGGCGTCCATTCGAAAAGCGTGGTTGCAGGCGGTAGCGAGCGAAAGAACTCGTGCGAGATGATGAAAATATAAGGATTTTATGAGTTAAAAGTCAAGGACGGCTAAGATTGAGCCAGCACAAGCACGCTGGTGCGCAGACTTCGCGCGCGAGAAAACTCCATTCCCGTTATTGGGAAAGTCCTTGCCTTCTGGGTGCCGCCGACGAACTGCCGAGCATAGGATCAACAACTTGCGCGGCTCACCGAGGCCATCTGCCGACAATCACAAACAGCGCAAGCAGAAATAACGACACGCTTGGCGCCGCCGATTCCTGCCTGCGAATGTGATAGATGCCGGCCGCCACCATCAGCAGCGCCAGCCCACCAGCCGCCAGCCGCAGGAAGACGTACGGAGGCCATAGATCCATCGGCACTAGCACAGCAGCCGCTCCCGAGATTTCAAGCAGTCCCACAAAAGCAGCCTGAACCCTCGTCATGCCGATCTTGCCGGCCTTGGACCTTGCCTCCACCACTCTCACAACCTGTCCATAGGCAAATATTTTTGAAAATCCGGTAAAAAGAAAAACGCCCGCCAAAATAATCTGCGCAATCCAAAGCAGAGTATTCATCTCAACGCCTGCCTTCCCTGCCCTTCGCTGGGCGTCTTGCTGCGCGCGCCCATGCTATTTCCACCAGCAAACGATTGAAGCCCGGAATAGCGGCAAATGTCAAGATCGATGCGGTACAGAACCGAATCGAATCCATGGCATCTAACGGTGGAGTCCCACGCAAATCCCATTACATGGGCGAATGTCTAACCTTCTTGTGACACGAGTCACCCATAACTGTAACCTTCGCCTGCTAGCCTTTAATCGGGCAGGAAGAACCCAGCAACGAGGTGCAATGTGAGCGAACAATCAGCGAGCAATGGCCCCCTGAGTCCGGAATTACTTGCCAAAATGGATGCGTATTGGCGCGCCGCAAACTATCTTTCCGTCGGCCAGATCTACCTGAAAGACAATCCCCTGCTGGAGCGGCCACTAACCCTCGAAGACGTGAAGCCGCGTCTGTTGGGCCACTGGGGCACAACTCCCGGACTCAACTTCCTCTACGTTCACTGGAACCGCCTCATTCGCGAGCGCGGCCTCAATATGATCTACCTCATCGGCCCCGGCCACGGGGGCCCCGGCCTGGTTGCCAACACTTATCTTGAAGGCTCCTACTCCGAAGTTTATCCCCACATCGAGCAAAACTCGGACGGCATCAAGCGCCTGTTTCGCCAGTTCAGTTGGCCGTACGGTATTCCCAGCCACGTGGCTCCGGAAACTCCCGGCTCCATCCACGAAGGCGGCGAACTGGGCTACTCCCTGGTGCACGCGTATGGCGCGGCATTCGACAATCCAAACCTGATCGTTGCCTGTGTTGTGGGCGACGGCGAGGCGGAGACCGGCCCGCTTGCCACCAGTTGGCACTCCAACAAATTTCTCAACCCCGCAACGGACGGGGTGGTCCTGCCCATCCTCCACCTGAACGGATACAAGATCGCCAACCCCACCATTCTGGCGCGCATTCCCCATGCCGAACTGGAAGACCTGATGCGCGGCTATGGCTATGAACCCTTCACCTTGGAAGGCGACGACCCGGCCGTGATGCACCAGCAGGCCGCGACGGTCTTCGATACCATGCTCGATCGAATCGCCGCTATTCAAAAGGCGGCACGCGAAGACGGATCGACAGCGCGGCCCGCATGGCCCATGCTGATCATGCGCACCCCTAAAGGCTGGACCGGCCCCAAATTCGTAGACGGCAAGCCCGTCGAGGGAACCTGGCGCGCCCACCAGGTTCCGCTCGATGGGATCTTCCAGAACCCGGAACACCTGCATCAGCTGGACGAGTGGATGCGCAGCTACAAGCCTCATGAGCTCTTCGACGAAAAGGGAAAACTCCGCGAGGAACTCGCCTATATTGCACCCAAAGGCCGGTTGCGTATGGGCATGAACGCTCATGCGAATGGTGGCCTGCTGCTGGTCCCGCTCAAGGTGCCCAACTTCCGTGAATTCGCCGTCAAAATCGAGGGCCGGGGCCAGCACGATTTCGAATCCACGCGCATCCTTGGTCATCTCCTCCACGCAGTGATGATGGCCAATATGGACACGAAGAACTTTCGCGTGTTTGGCCCCGACGAAACAGCTTCCAACCGCATTGGAGAAACAGAGGTCGGGGTTGGTAAAGCGTGGATGGCAGAGACTCTGCCCGTCGATGAAAACCTGTCGGAGACCGGACGCGTGATGGAAGTGCTCAGCGAACACATGTGCCAGGGCTGGTTTGAGGGTTACCTGCTCACTGGCCGTCATGGTTTCTTCTCGTGCTATGAGGCCTTCATTCACATCATCGACTCAATGGCCAACCAGCACGCCAAGTGGCTGAAGACGACGCGCGAGATTCCATGGCGCAAACCCATCGCCAGTCTCAACTATCTGCTCAGCTCGCTCGTCTGGCGTCAGGACCACAACGGCTTCTCGCATCAGGACCCCGGCTTCATCGATCACTTGCTGAACAAAAAGGCCGATGTCGTCCGCATTTACCTTCCGCCGGATGCCAACACTCTTCTTTCGGTTTCCGATCACTGCCTGCGCAGCCGCAACTACATCAACCTCATCAGCCGGCGCCGCAATGGCTCACCATCGACGAAGCCGTGGCACACTGCACCACAGGCCTCGGCACCTGGCAGTGGGCTTCAAACGACGAAGGCGGTCCTGAAGTAGTGATGGCCTGCTGCGGCGACGTGCCCACGATGGAAGCCCTCGCCGCCGTCAACTTGCTCCGCGAACGCGTTCCCGATCTTCGCATCCGCGTAGTCAACGTGGTGGACCTGATGGCCTTGCAGCCCACATCCGAGCACCCGCACGGGCTGCCAGACGAGGAATTCGATCAGCTCTTTCCCGTCGGCGTCCCGGTGATCTTCGCGTTCCATGGTTATCCCTGGGTCATCCACAGGCTCACTTACCGGCGTCACAACCACGACAACATCCACGTGCGCGGCTACAAGGAGGAGGGCACAACCACCACGCCCTTCGATATGTGCGTGCTCAACAACATTGACCGCTTCCAACTGACTCTCGACGCCATCAAGCGAGTGCCCAGGCTCAAATCGCAAGTCGATGCGGCCGAGCAATGGTACTCCGAAGCCATCCAGCGTCATAAACTGTATGTTTCCGAAAATGGCGACGACTTACCGGAAATCAAAAACTGGCGCTGGACTGAGAGCAATGCTTGACCAACCACAACCCTGTCATCCTGAGCGAAGCGTTTTTCAGCGGAGTCGAAGGACCTGATGTTGTTCTTGACTCCCTCGATTCGGCACATCGCCGGGTGCCCCAGAGCCTGTCCTGAGCTTGTCGAAGGATCTCGATTTTGAGACCTGGGAATCCACAACCCAAGATTTACTAACTCGCTGACTTGCCAACCAGCTTCTCAGCCCTGACTTACCGAGGTTCGACTCAATGCCGTCTTTGCCCGTCCTGGTTCTCAACAGCGGTTCTTCCTCCATCAAGTTTTCAGTCTACGAGGCCGGCGACGGCGAACGGCGCAAGCTCCACGAAGGCGCGGTTGACGGTATCGGCACAGATCTGGGCAAGTTCTGGATCAAAGACGCCGACGGCAACAAACTCGTCGATCAGACCCCCGCTCTGCCTAACCGCGCAGTAGCCTTTAAACTGGTCGCCGACGCGCTCCACTCCGGCGATTTCCCTGCTCCGTCGGCCATCGGTCATCGCGTTGTCTGCGGCGGACCAACAGTAAAAGACAACCAGATCATTACACCCGCCCTTATCGACGAAATCGAGAGCTACACCGACTTTGCGCCGCTGCATACTCCCATCGCCGTCTACATCATGCGCGAGGCGCTGCGCCTGTTTCCCGGAACTCCAAACTTCGCTGTTCTCGATACCTATTTCCATCGCACCATGCCGGAAGTCGTGACCCACATGCCCATCCCTGAGCAGTACTCAGCCATGGGAGTGCGCCGCTACGGCTATCACGGCATCTCGTACGAGTCGATCGTTTATCAGCTTGAGCCAAATGTACCGGAGAAGCTCATCGTCGCCCATCTTGGAAACGGCGCCTCGATCTCCGCGATCCGCAACGGCCGGTGCCTCGACACATCAATGGGTCTAACGCCGACCGGCGGCATTATCAGCGGAACCCGCACGGGCGACATCGATCCCGGCGTGCTGTTGTTCATTCTGCGCAAGATTGCCGTAACGGCTGAAACTGCGGCTTCAGCAGCCGATCAATTGGAAGCGGTGGTCAGCAAGAACGCCGGCCTGCTGGGCTTGAGCAATCTCTCCAACGACATGCGCGATCTGCGCGAAGCCATCAAAGCCGGCAACGCCAAGGCCCGCCTCGCCGTGGATAAATTCACATGGACCATAGCCAAATGGATTGGCAGCTACGTGGCTGAACTCAACGGCCTCGACATGCTGGTCTTCACCGGCGGCATCGGCGAAAACGACATCGCCAGCCGTGCCGAGATCTGCGCGGGGCTAGGTGCTCTGGGCATCGTGGTCGACCCGGCTCGAAACAATATTCGCGGCGAAGGCGTTATCTCCGCGGAGAATTCGCCCGTTACAGTCCGCGTAATTCCGCCTGCCGAAGACCTGATGATCGTCAACCATGTGGTGCGGCTACTTGCAGAATAAGACCGACGAGCCCGGCGATAAAGAAATCAATCCCGCTCAGAAAGCTCCGTGCCCCATCCATTCGACTTTTTTCTGTCGAATGGGTGGGAAACCACGACGCTCAACCGACCGTTTCCAAGAATCTTGACCCGTCCATTCCGATCGCATGAAACCCATGTAGCGCCCACGTGATCTAAACTAGTGGGTTCCATCTGGAGTCTTATTTCATGCCCGCTACCGCCGCATCAATCGATACGAAACGTCTGCCCTCTCCCGCCCTGCGCCGCTTCGCATGGGGCGTGCTGGCCTACTTCATCGCCGTAATTCTATGGGGGACGCTGGTGCGCGCCACCGGCTCCGGCGCCGGCTGTGGCGCGCATTGGCCGCTCTGCAATGGCACGGTCATGCAGCACTCGCCGCGCGTCGATACCATGATCGAATTCACCCACCGCATCACCAGCGGCATCTCCCTCATCTCCGTCGTAGGCCTGCTAGTGTGGGCTTTCATAGGCACCGTCCGCGGACACCTCGCGCGCGCAGCCGCCGTGGCTTCGGTGATCTTTACGCTGCTTGAAGCGGTTTTGGGAGCGCTGCTCGTCAAGCTGGGATACACGGCACAAAGCCAGTCCCCTCTGCGGCCTGCCTTCCTGGCGCTGCACCTGGCCAACACGCTCTTGCTGCTGGCTGCGTTGACGCTTACCGCGCACCTGCTCAGCCGGAGCAAAGGCTACCTGCGCGGCGGTGTGCGACTCGTCGCTCCGTTTGGAGCGGTGGTTGCGGTGCTTGTAGTAATGGTCGTTGGCATTACAGGCTCGCTGGCCGCGCTTGGAGATACGCTCTTTCCCGCGTCTTCACTCGGCCTGGCTCTGGCTCAGGATTTCTCCGCCACCAGCGGCTGGCTCGTCCGCTGGCGCTGGATGCATCCCACCGTCGCGTTCTTCGCCAGCATTTTTCTCGTCTGGCTGCTGGTCCGCGCCGCACATCACACCACGCACTGGGACAATCGCCGGATCTCCGCATTGGTGCTGGCGCTGCTCGCCGTCGTCTACACTCTTGGAATTCTCGACGTAGTTCTGCTTGCACCGCTCTGGGTCCAGGTTGCCCACCTGCTCGCCGCCGACACCTTGTGGGCTGCATTAGTCGTTCTCACAGCGCGCCTCACGCTGGTGCCACGGGAAGCGAGTTAGCAATTCATCATCCCAACAGAAAAGGCCCCAATCGGGCCTTTTCTATTCCCTATTCCCTGTTCCCTGCTTTACTTCACCAGCACCCCAGCCGCCGCATACGTGCTGCCTTCCACGATAGCGTCAGCCAGCACCGGCAACTCCGGTGTCGGCGTCAGATTTTCGATCACACCGTCGCGCAGGATCACCGTGTCTTCCACCTTGCCGCCGCGAATGCTAGGGTTCCACGCGAAAGCCTGATTGTTCTCGACCACCTCGCTGCCAGTCGGGGTCGCAACCCATTCACGCTCGCCGTAGCCGGTAGTTCCGCCTTGGTGATGGAAACGCTCTTCGCCGGGGAATCCCTGGGCCGCATACGCTTCTTGTGCCACTTTGAATAACTCGGCAGATGTCGCGCCCACACGGCTCGCATTCAACAGTGCGGCGTTCACATAAGCAGCGGAGTTGAACCGTGCCGCAAGCTCGCTCGGCAGCCGTCCGAAGTGAATGAAGCGCGTAATTGATATCGCCAGCCCCCACTTCCGCGCGCAGAGATTCAGCATGGCGTACTGCTTCAATCGCTTCCCGCGCGGCACTGCGTGTTTGTACTTGAAGATGCGGTCATCCACGGCATAGAGTGCCACCGAAGGAAGAATACCGCGCCGCAATAGCCCACTCGCTGTGATCGCTTCAAGGTCGTACTCGCTCAACCCAGGCTCAACCTCGTTGATCGCTTCCACCGTTGCCGCCGCGGTTTCCGCGCCCAGCCATCGATAGCGTTCAATCTCGCTCTCTCTAAGCGCCGCACGCAACGGATAAAGGTTGACCAGCGTGAGGCCCGCACTCGGCGTATCCGACCCCAGCGGCCCGCCGGCAAGTTTCGCCGCAGCCGCGACAGTATCGTCCGCCCACCAGGGAAAGAGCACCGGCTCAAAATCAAGCGCGCCAAGTTCTTCGTCATGCTGGCGCGGCGCTTCGTTCTCCGTGGTGAAGTAGTACCGTTTGCCCGCCGCAGTCACCAGGATCGAAGCCACGCCCGTTTCGCATGGTGTCAGCACTCGTAACTCAACCGCACCACCAGTCACCCAAGCCACATTTTCATTGCGCCGGATGAGAACGCCGGCCAGCCCTTGCGCCTTCAGCCATTCCACCAGTTGCTCATGCTTGGCGTCCAACTCCGCATTCCACGCGGCTTCCGTAACAATCGTCGCGCCATTCACCACCAGGCTCTTACCGATTCTTTTGCTCATGATTGCCTTTCCTTCTTGAAACGAGGGACTAAGGGACGTAGGGACGATGGACTAGTCAGCCTGATAAAATTCTGCTACTCAGAGTGGGCCCGCCGTTAGTCCCTCCGTCCCTAGTCCCTTAGTCCCTGCATCATCAGTCTTCCAACGCAGGGTGATGATGGCTCTCCCACCCCATGTAGCGAGCCGCCTCGTGAATGGCTTTCGACACATCGCTGAAGTTGGCGGCTACGTGATGCTCGAAGCCTTCGCGGCAAATAAACCTCAACAGTTTCTGCAAATGCGGAATCTCCGCCACACCCGCGCCGCCAAAGGTCTCCAGCGGATCGTCGGTGAATTTCCCGGATCCCGTATATCCGCGGACCAAGCCGTGGCGATCGTCAGTCGAGTAACGTGCATAACACATCGCGCCGGCCTTCACGCGGCCTACGCATGTGCCGAAGGTGTTCTCCTTGCCAACCGTTCCGGCAATAATCTCCTGGAAATCCATCTTCACATCTTTAAAGAAGTGCTTAGGCAAGTTTGAGCAGTGGAAGCAAACGCACTTATCGGGATGGCTGCCGTAATTATTATTCCAATCCAACAGCGCGGAAGGCGTGCCGCTAGCCAGCGCCAGCATATACATGCTCAGCGTACCCGGCACATCCGTCTCGCAAGCGGAAGGAATCAGGTTGTCGCTCATCATGCTCATGATGGTGCAAGGCACCACGCCGAAGAACTCCTCGAATGATGTCCAGCACTGCACTGCGCTGATAGTCACGTTGGCCTGCTTCATCCAGCCATCCAGCACCGCACCCAGTTTGGCCATCTTCAGCAGCGCCGCATCGGGAATCCCACTTGTTGTAACGTAGCTCTTGATTGCAGCGAGTTTCGCTTGCGCCGCATCGTCGTTGTCCTTCAAGCGATTGATCCGCCCAAAAACTTCAGACAAATCAAGCGTCTCGATGGTAATGCCGCTGGTTTCAAGAATGCGCTCCGAGTAACGCACAGTGTTGAAGGCCGTGGGGCGCGCGCCAATCGCCCCGATGCGCAGGTTCTTCAGTCCCTTGACCACGCGACAGACTTGCGAGAACCACTCCAGATCCGCCTTGAACTCTTCCGAACTCAAGCTCTCCGTGTGCAGCGTCGTCAGCGAATACGGAATCCCGTACTGCATCAGGTTGTTACACGCGCTCATCTTTCCGCAAAAGCTGTCGCGCCGCGTTGCGATCGTCATTGCATCCGAACGGTCCGGCGTGGCCTGCACCAGCACCGGAACCTTCAGCCCGGATAAGCGAATAGCATCCACAATCCCGCGTTCTTCGCCGAAGTTAGGCAAAGTTATGATGATGCCGTCAATCTCTTCCGCGTGTTTCTTGAAAAGCTCCGCGCACTTCTTCGACTCTGCGTACGTTTCCACCGCACCGTGTTTCGAGTCTTCGGGGCCGAGCACAATTGGCTTTGCTCCGGCTGCTTGAAGTACCGCGATGATTTCCTCGCGGCCGGTTTTGGCCAGGTGGTCAGGGAAAAAGCCGCGATTCCCCACGACAATTCCAAAGGTCATTGTTCGTTCAGTTGACATTTCAAATGCTCCTTATCTCTTGAGCGGATTGGTTACCGCAATGCCTTCTAACTTTCGCGTCTCGGCCGAAAACGGAGGCCATAAAACAGGCCCACGGCGAGCAGCAGCGCACCCCACCAGACGGAAGCGTGATAGTTGGCCACGGCCATTTGCGGCAGCGTGAGTTCGTAGAGGCCGTAGCCGAGGATCATGGCGCCGTAGACGGTAAGCAGGACACCTATAAAAAACCAGATAGAAATACCTGAGGAATGCATAAGTGCTCCTTACCAGAAGTAAATGTTGAGGGCCAGAAAGATCGCGATGGCAATTGCCGTCCAGAACCACTCATTCTTGTAGAAGGCAACAGGTTCTTCCGTTGGCAACGGAGTTGCGCCGTAAACGACACCAGCGAGCTCAGACAAGGGCCGCGGCTTGGTAAACAGGCTGACGATCACGTTGACGCCGACCGAGGTGGTTACGGACCAAAGGGCGCGGTACATGTTCTCGGCCATGTCTTTGGCATCGGGCGAAATAGCCACAAAGCGTAGCGCCGAGGGGTCCGCCTTCACCCACGCCCACAGGCAGATTGAGGTCAACGTACCCAACAGCAATCCCCAGAAGCCACCTTGCTTCGTGGCGCGCTTCCAGAACATGCCGAGAAGCACCACGCCGAGCAGCGGAGAAATGAAGAAACTGAACAGCGCCTGCACGTAGTCCATGATGCCGGCGGCGTTCATTACCAAGT
Organism: Occallatibacter sp.; assembly: GCA_049508975.1. Taxonomy (GTDB): domain Bacteria; phylum Acidobacteriota; class Terriglobia; order Terriglobales; family Acidobacteriaceae; genus Telmatobacter. Next base: position 10,032 of record JBELAI010000254.1, read on the forward strand.
AGGCTGCGCCGATGGAGATGACAACGCCGACAATCGTCACGATCCGGCCAACAAGAACATAGTGTTCGTCCTTGGCATTCTTAACAATGTGCGGCTGGTAGATGTCGTAGGTGAAAATGGCGGTGAATGCACTCACGTTCCCAGCCATGCCGCTCATGAATCCGGCGATGAGGGCGGTAATTCCCAGGCCGAGCAAACCCGGTCCCAGGTAGCGAACCATCATCAGCGGAAGCACTTCGTTATAGCTGTGCAGGCCTGCTCCAGGGTGCGCGGCCACCACGTTTTCACCCACCAGGTGCATCAGGCTGCCGTCTCCGTTCTGCAGAACCACCAGGCCAAGCAGCCCGGGCAGAATCACGATGAAAGGCACAGCCATTTTGAAGAACGAGCCAATCACCGGCGCCAGACGGGCAGAGCGCAAAGAGTTGGCAGCCAGTACGCGCTGAACAACAAGAAAATCGGTGGTCCAGTAGCCAAAGCTGATCGCAAAGCCGAGACCGAAAACGATGCCGGTCCAGTGAATGCCCATCGGGTTGTCTGCAAAGTGGCCCATGCTGCGCCACATGTGGGTATAGTCCCCTGGAGCGGTCGCGCCGGTCGCAATGTTCTGGGCCAGGCGCGCCTTGAAGCCGGTCCAGCCGCCGGTCTCGACGAGTCCGAGGATAGGCACAAGGAGTGCGCCGCCCCAGATGAGGACGAACTGGAGAACCTCGTTGAAGATGGCCGAACGCAGGCCGCCAAGCGCAACATACGCGGCAACGGCAAGCGAGCTGACGATGATGGAGAAGTTCAAATCCCAGCCAAGAACGATCTTCATCACTTCGGCCATCGCAAACATGTTCACGCCGCTCATGAGCACGGTCATGAAAGCGAATGAGACAGCTGCCACTGTGCTTGAACCCCGGCCATAGCGGAGCTTGAGATATCCAGGCACTGAGTGCGTCTTGCATACGTAGTAGAACGGCATCATGACCATGCCCAAAAACAGCATGGCGGGAATAGCGCCTATCCAGTACCAGTGCGCGGCCAGGATGCCGTACTGGTAGGAGGAGCCGGCCCAGCCCATCAACTC
>JBELAI010000255.1:0-7874 GCA_049508975.1 Occallatibacter sp.
TTGCGAAGCGTGATCGCATGGGGCGGCTGCTCGTGTTTCTGGCGCGGCTGAATGAGCCGGATGGGAAGCCTGTGCCGCCGCCAGGGGGAAACATCCGCGGCATCGGCGTGGAGCAGGGGGCCGCGGTTCTAGTTGAGCCGGATGGCAAGGCGACCGTCGTAGGCAGCGGTAACGTTTATTTCGTCGACGCGGGAAATGCCTTTGGCATGATGATCGGAGGCAAATTCGGAGTGATGGCGTTGCACAAGCCGCTGACGTTCGGCGATTTCGTCGTGCAGAAAGTTGCTCCCGGCCACACCTTCGATTTGAAAGCCTGGAGCGGCGACGGTATCCAGTACAAGCTCTCCGTCAAAGCCGGGAACATTCATTCGACGCAGCCCGGCGGCGCGGTTTATTGAAGCGGAGCATCGAATGGAAGCCCGCTCAGGGTCACAAATCGACCCTGCGCATATCAACCCTGGGGCGAGTAAGGTCGAGATCGGCCCCAACCAAAGGCGAACGCAGCAACGCAGCCAAGGTGCCGCCCCTGGATGGCGGTGCGACAGGAGTGTCCTGCGCGATCTTCAAGTCCGTCGTTGACGGTTTTGCGTTGGCTTTCGTCATAGTCTCCATTCTTTATTATGCGCTAGTTTGGTGAATCTGAAGTTCATTGCATTTCTCTGAAACAGTGTCGTTGTTCATGAAATGCCCCAAAAGCAGGTCCTTCGACTCCGCTGAAGTACGCTTCGCTCAGGATGACAGGTTTATTTTTGATATGAACTTTGGACGCGGGACGCTAGCTAGTCTAGCTAGGACCACTGCAGCGTATGCACCGAATCCGCCGGTAGATCCACATCCAGCCCGCTCGAGCCGAGCACCAACTGCACCTGCTTCTCCGCACCTCGATTGGCGAGCACCACCACATAGCTGCCGTCGAGGTTGCGGAAGCCCGTGTGCGAAACACCGACCGCAGTTCCCTCTTCCGCCGTGCCACCTGCATCGCCTTGGCCCACGCCATTTGTCGCGAAAACCTTGGCTCCGCGACGAACGTGTTTGGAGTAATGCGCGAAGGCCCAGTATTGGCCGCTTCGCGTTATTTTGTGAGTGCCATTTTCCACGGTCACTACTCCGCCGCACGGGAACGGCCCGATGTTCGGCTTGCCTTTCTCGTCGAGCACCACATTCCATGCGGTGATGCAGCGCGCCCAGTTGCGCAGGATGCCGTTGAAGGTGTCAGCCCATTTCGCATAGTCCGTCTGGTAGTCGGGTGCGGTGATGTCGGGGCCGCCTTCGGTCCAGTAGGCATGCTTCGCGGGAAATGCATTGTGCACGCGGGTCATGGACGACGGCTCGCCAACGTAGCCGTGCCAGGCAATGCCATCAATGAAGTCGTAGACCGCGGGATCGCTCAGCTCGCCGATGGCGCGGCCCCACAGATTGTAGTTGTGGTCGATGACCCAGATCTTGGTCGGCATCCCCGCCTGCCGCAAGGCCGGGCCTAGATGCAGTTTCACAAACTCCATCTCCTCTTCCTGCGCCCAAAGACAGGCAGGCATGCGGCCATCCTGCTCGGCGTCGACTTCGTTCTGCACGGTCACAGCGTCGATGGCTACGCCTTCAGTCTTGTAGCTCTCAAGGAACTTCATGAAGTAACGCGCATAGGGCGGAAAGCTCAGCTTGCGCATGCCGCCGCCTAGCATTGATCCATTGGGTTTCATCCAACCCGGAGGACTCCACGGGGATGAAAACAGGAACAGTTCGGGGTTCGCCTTGCGGGCATCGCGGAGGACCGGCAGAATGTATTCCTTGTCGTGGTCGATCGAGAACTTTTTCATCTCGGGATCGGGCTCCGGGCTCTCATCGTAGCTATACAGGTTTCGCGAGTAGTCGCTGGCTCCGATGGTGGTGCGGCAGACGTTCAACGCCATCTCGCCGGGGGCAAACAGGTCGTGCATCAGGTCGTTGCGATCGCTTTCGGGCATCTGGCCGATCACGTAGCAGGTGGCGTCCGTCAACGCTCCGCCGAAGCCGAGAATTTCCTGCTTTGTGTTGCTCGGATCGAGAGCGATGGCATCGGCGGCAACTGAGGTCACAGGCTTCCATGCCAGCGGCTGAACCGACTCGTAACGCCGGTCGCGGAAGGTGGCCCAAACCTTCACCGGCCCGGCTGGACTGGGTTCGGCTGTCCAAGCTGGAATGCTTCTTGAAACTGCGAGGGCCGCAGCCGTAGCCGAGGCTGCCTTCAAAAATCCTCTCCGCGAGTTCCGTGCCATACGTGCTCCTCGAAAAAGTCGGTCGACTGCCGGAGGAATGATAGCAGGCGGGATTGCCAAATCTAAACCGCTGCGTCCACGCGGTTACGGCCCGCCTTCCTGGCCAGATAGAGCGCTGCATTCGCGGCTGCAACGATCTCTGTGACCCTGACGCTGCTTAGGATTGTCTTGGGGTATCTCGTGTATTAAAGGAAGACTCCTGCCCTGCTTCCAGCGCGGCAAGGATTTGCGGCGCCAATTGGCTCACGTTGCCGGCCCCAAGGGTCATGATCAGGTCGCCCTGGCGCGCGGCGGAGACGACGGCAGCGATTGCGGCGGGAAAATCCGGAACATAGTGCGTGACCGGTCCTTCAATCTTCGCAGCGAGAACCTCAGCCGTAACGCCGGGAATGACCTCTTCGCTGGCAGCGTAGATCGGCAGCACAAAAACCGCATCCGCATCGATAAACGCGCTGCCAAACTGATCGAGAAGATCGAGCGTCCGCGTATAACGGTGGGGCTGAAAGACAACGAAGATGTGCCGATGGCCGCACTCGCGTGCAGCTGCCAGCGTGGCGCTGATCTCGGTTGGATGGTGGCCGTAGTCGTCCACCACCGTGACCCCGCGCGCTTCACCAAGGATTTGAAACCGGCGATCGACACCGCGAAAACGGTTGAGCCCGTCGGCGATATTTTCCGCGGGAACCTGAAGCTGGCGCGCAATGGCAACCGCCGCCGTTGCATTGAGTACGTTATGCCGGCCCGGCACATGGAGTTCAAATGGCCCCAGCGGCCCTTCAGCGGTATGCACCAGGAACTGCGAAAACCGTCCCTGCGCGGCGATCAGGAATTCAAGCCGATAATCTGCCTCCGCCGCAACACCGTAAGTGAAGACGCGGCGGCGCGCGCGAGGCAGAATTCCCTTCAGCAGCGGATTGTCGATGCAGGCAGTCACCGCTCCGTAGAACGGCACTTTGTCCATGAAATCGAGGAAGGCGCGCTCCACATCTGCCATGTCCTTGTAGCAGTCCATGTGTTCGCGGTCGAGGTTGGTAACGACGGCTAAGATTGGCGAGAGCTTCAGGAAGGAACGGTCACTTTCGTCGGCTTCCGCGACAAGGTATTGCGTCGTTCCGAGACGCGCATTCGAACCCAGCGCATCCACACGGCCACCCACGACCACCGTCGGGTCAAGACCGCCAGCGGAAAGCACGGACGCCACCATGGAGGTAGTGGTGGTCTTGCCGTGCATACCGGCAATGGCGATGCCATATTTGAGCCGCATCAACTCAGCCAGCATCTCCGCGCGCTGAATGACAGGAATCTTGTTCGCGTGCGCTTCAAGCACTTCGGGATTCATTGGGCTAACCGCGGAGCTGGTTACTACGACCGTTGCCCCGGCTACATGACTGGCCTCGTGACCCTCATAAATGGTGGCGCCCAGGCTGGCCAGGCGGTCGGTGACGGGACCGCGGCGCAGGTCGGAGCCGGAGACTCGCATGTCGAGGTTCAGCAGAATCTCGGCGATACCGCTCATGCCGATGCCGCCGATTCCGATGAAGTGCGCGTGCTGTGCAGTTGTGAACATGGAAGGTGAAGATTCAGGGTAACATCCAGGCTGCAAAGCGCTGGGAAACGCGCGCAGAAATCCGCCATAAACCCCGATTCCGGTGAAAGTTGCGCCTGTTTATTTTCGAATTTAGGCGCAACATTCTCCTGCAACCTCTGTTGAATCAGTACATAACCGGATCGCTGGAAAGGCAGTAAGAGACAAGCCTTTCCGAGGATCGAATCCGGGCCGGGCACCTGAAACAGACCGGCGGAATGAAGGGGTTATGGGCAACATGCGGAATTGGATCTTGGGTGCAGCAGTGGTGGCTGGAGTGGCCGCTTTCGGAGCGACGACGGCACAGGCAGCCGAATTTGGATTTCGAGTACGCGGACCGGTAGCCTATGTTCCGCCTTGCCCTGGCCCCGGATATGTCTGGACCGCCGGCTACATGGCCAATGGCTACTGGGTGCCGGGATTCTGGAATCGCCCGGTTTTCAGAGGCGGTGGATACGCAGTCCGCTATGACCGTGGCTTCGACCGTGGCCGCGACTGGCACTTCGATCGCGACCGGCACTTCGACCGCGGATTTGACCGGGGACATGAACGTTTTCGCAGGTAATCCTCTCTGCCCGATCACCTGCTCAATGCGGCCCCTCCCAACCTGGAGGGGCCGTTCTTTTTGTTGGATTTGCACTACTTGCCAACATTGAAACTCCGGTGAGGAGTTACCCGCTGGAACCCCAATCCTCGGACGTCTCATAAAAACCTTGTCGTTTCCAACAAAATGAACGATTCTTTTTGAGACAGACCGCAACTAATCTTACAGAATGTTGTTAGAGAGATCAGAAGCCGGCGGGGTGAGAAGCCCGGAAGTCGGCAAGTGCTGAGGACGGAGTTAGACTCCGGCCCCCGATCCCAGGGAAGAACAGGACAGGGCAGCACGAGGAGGATTTATGAAGAGATTTGGCCTGGTTCTGCTTGCATTGCTCCTGGCTCTGCCGTTCGCGGCTACGGCAGCAAACGCCCAAGTGGCTGTCGGGGTTGGCATTGGACCCGAAGCTGCTGTCGCCCCAGTTGATTATGGTCCCCCGGCGTGCGAATGGGGCTATTACTCTTACTACCCCTACGCTTGCGCACCCTACGGCTTTTATGGGCCAAATTGGTTCTACGGCGGCGTGTTCCTCGGCGTAGGCCCATGGGGCGGCTGGGGTTATCGCCACGGATGGGGCGGCTACGGATATGGACGCGGTGGCTACGGATACGGTCGTGGCGGGTACGGCGGATACGGACGTGGCGGATACGCATACGGACGTGGCGGCTATGCCGGCGGAGCGCGTGGCTATGCGGGCGGAGCGCGTGGATATGCCGGTGGAGCGCGCCCAGCCTACGGTGGCGGAGCTAGAGGTGCAGCTCCTGCAGGTCGTGGCGGATTTGCCGGTGGCGCGGCTCGCGGCGGATTCAGCGGCGGCGGCGGATTCCATGGCGGCGGCGGCGGTGGCCACGCCGGCGGTGGTGGTGGACACCGGTAAGTTTGGAGCACTCCGCACCGTTCCCCAGATCGCGTCGGAGTTATCCCACAGAGCCCGTCTGCTTCGGCAGGCGGGCTCTGTGTTTGTGCTTGAAATTCCGCTCCCAGCCTCCATCTGCCTGGCTGTTTCAGCGAGCGCAACGCTGGTCTATCCCCATCCCCAAGAAATCTCGCCACACTTTGCAGTCTATTTCTCCTCTGAGGAGCACAATCAAGAAAGGTCAAACAACCGCTCGCAGAACAGCTCGGCCGGGAGGAGAAAAGAATCATCCCGCCGGAAAAAACATGCCATTTCCCGGTTTTTCTCCCATGTAACTTAAAATAAACACGTTACGTAGAAAATCAATATTTTGACCCGCATAAACAAAGCACTTACACAAAAAGTTGCTTTGCACAGTTTTCTGAAACAAAGGACTTACGTCCGGCTTATCAATGCGCTGCAGCCAAAGCAGCCAGGCGGTCTGCAATCCGCTCTGCAGCGTCGGGATGCGCCTGTGTCCGGGCCGCGGCGGCCATTGCTGCGAGTCGATTGCGGTTCTCCAGCAGGTTGACCAATGCATCAAGCAGCTTGCCTGGAGCGCTGAGATCCGGCTCTTCCAGCATGAGCGCAGCACCCGCGATGACCATGGCCTCGGCATTGCGCTTCTGGTGTTCGTCGGCAGCGGCGGCAAACGGAACCAGCAGGCTCGGCTTGCCCGCGGCAGCAAGTTCGGCCACAGAGGATGCGCCGCTGCGCGCCATCACCAGGTCGGCCTCGGCGAATTGTGCGGGCATGTCGTCAAGGAATGGCTGGACTTTCCACCGTGCCGGATCGGCTCCCGACGCGGCATACGCCGTTTGCGTCTGATCGACATTTCGGACGCCGCTCTGATGCAGGACTGTCAGCCCAGGAACCGCATCGAGCAGCGGAGCAATCAACTGGGGCAAGTGGATATTGAAGATGCGCGCACCCTGGGAGCCTCCGAAGACGAGCAGGTGGGGCGCAGCATGGGCAGGCGGCTTAAGTGAGAAGAATTCCGGGCGAACGGGAATGCCCGTGACCTCGCAGTTGCGAAACCACTTTGCCGCTGCGGGGAAATTGACGGCCGCGGCCTGCACTCGTTTCCCAACCAGCCGATTAGCCAGCCCCGGCATCGCGTTGGGTTCGAATGCCATGGTTGGAACCCCGAGCCGGATGGCTGCCGCCATGGCTGGGCCAGAGGCATAACCGCCCACGCCAAAGACGACGTCCGGCTTGAACTCCCGAATGAGCCTCTGGCTGGCGAAGATGCTGCGCGGCAAGTCGGCGAAGGTCCGCAGACGCGTCATCAGCGAGACGTTTTTCAGCTGGCCGACTTCGATGAGGCGTAGCTCGAATCCAGCTGCTGGAACCAGGCGGCTTTCCATGCCGCGTGGCGTGCCGACGAAGAGGATTTCGGCGCTATGCCGCTTCACGAGTTCCCGCGCTACGGCCAAGGCCGGGATGATGTGGCCGCCGGTGCCGCCACCGGCGATCAGGACGCGGAGGTTTGGCAAGGTCATACCTTTCTAGAAAGGGCTGGAAAAGAAAAAGCAGGTCCTTCGACTCGGCTGAAGTACGCTGCACTCAGGAAGACAGGTCTATTTTGATATGAGCATTCATAGTGCCACTCCGGACCATGGTCGTCAGTCACTGTCCCCTGTTCCCTGCTCTTTTCACTCGGCTTTCCGCGTAATGTTCAGCAGGACGCCGATGCTGGCCAGCGTGACAAACACCGAAGTCCCGCCGGAAGAAATCAGCGGAAGCGGAATACCCTTTGTCGGCACCAGCGAGAGTACAACGCTGATATTGAAAAACGCCTGCAACAAAATGGTCGTGGTGATGCCGAATGCCACCAATCGCGCAAAAGGATCCTGGGAGCGGAAGGCCGCCCGCAGACCGCGCCAACCGAAGACCGCGAACAAAACCACAATCAGGATGGAGCCAATGAATCCAAGCTCCTCGGCGATGTTGGCGAAGATGAAATCTGTGGACGCTTCAGGCAGGTAGAAGAGCTTCTGCATCCCTTCCATATAGCCGCGGCCGGTCAGCCCACCAGTGCCAACCGCGATGAGGGATTGGTTGATGTGGAAGCCCGCGCCTTGCGGATCGGCCTCGGGATTCAGAAACACCAACACACGCTTGAGCCGCCACGACACCAGCAGAAGCAGTGCAGCCAGAGGGGGCAGCGCTACGCCCAAGCCGATTGCGAGATACTTCCACTCCATTCCCGCCAGCAGCAGCATGAAGCCGGTCACTCCGAAGATCACCAGAGCGGTGCCAAGGTCGGGTTCTTTGACGATGAGAAGAATAAACAGCACTGGTATAACGGCGGCCTTCAGCAGCGTATGCTTCCAGTCGCGCATCGTGTCCAGGCGGGTATGCAGGAACCATGCCAGAAATAGCACCGCGACCGGCTTGGCAATTTCAGAAGGCTGAAAAGTATGCAAGCCTCCAAAGCGAATCCAGCGATGCGTGTTGTGTGAGTTGGGGAAGAAGAAAACTGCAATCAGCAACAGCGTGGTAATGGCCGAGACCGCGTAAATGAACTTGGTCGACTTGTAG
>JBELAI010000256.1:0-7686 GCA_049508975.1 Occallatibacter sp.
GACCTCTGGATGAGGACTCTTCCGCAACCTTGGACGGTTGCGATGGAAGCAACGATTTTTACCGGGTGGATCTACGATCACCTCCATCCGCATGCGACACAGGTCAAAGTGGCACATCCCCTAATGCTTCGCGCAATCGCAGCTGCCAAGAAAAAGAACGATCGGGTCGACGCGAGTAAGATCGCCGATTGCTTGCGCTGTGACTTCCTGCCTGAGTGCCACATGGCTTCGACTGAGATTCGGGACAGACGGCGAACGCTGCGCTACCGCGGTTTGCTGGTGCGGCAGATGGTGCAGACGAAAAATCGGATCTCAGGTCTGCTCATGGAAACTGGGGTGACGTACAACAAGCAGCGGCTTCACAAAGTGGGATATTTTCGCGAACTGCTCGCGAGCAACGAAGAAGTGAACGAGAGTATCCGACCTCTGCTCCGGCTGAGCCGGGATACGATCGCGCGACTGCAGAAGACGGAACGGGCTCTCGTAAGCTCGCTGCAGCGGGATCCGCTCCTGACCGAGAGAATCAAGCGACTTAGAACTGTTCCCGGAGTTGGGCCCATCACTGCACTGACCTGGGCTCTGGAGATGGGTGAGATTTCGCGCTTCCGATCGATCCGACAAGCGATCAGTTATTGCGGGCTCTGCGGTGACGAAAGAAGCTCAGCCGAGAAGTCGATTCGCACACCGATTTCCAAACAGCGCAACAAGAATATCCAATTTGTGCTGATCGAGGCTGCGAAGTTGGCGCCGCGACAGGATCACGATCTTGCATTGCTCTATGAAAGAGAGAAACAGAAAGGGAACGCCAATCGAGCGACGCTTGCGGTAGCGCGCAAGATGGTCGCATATCTTCTCGCCGTGGATCGAGGACAACGGGATTTCGTGACTGCAGAAGATGGCAGATGCGACGCGGCCTGAAAACCAGGCCAACGAAAGGAAAAAGCACCAGGATCACACAGCGCGCAGACTGCCAGGTCCCGCCTCTGACCGACTGAGCAACGGAGATGAAACTCCCGCGGCTCCCTTCTGACTGTTTCGGGACTGGCAGAGAACACACACTCAATCTTCTGTGACGGCCTTTGGGCCCGAGACAGTGAATGGATGTCTGGTTCTGCGAAGGCAGGAACCACCGCCGAGAGGCAAAATGCGAGCTGAGCGGTTCTGCATCCGAAAAATGCGCGCTCTCCCGAGCGCGCCTGAGCACCCGTGTTTTTCCTTGACAGAAGACTTACATGGATGTCGGTCAGCCACACTATGCACTCTTCAGGCGTTTGGAAAGGATTGTGTGTGCTGCATGTGGGCCGTATCAGCCCCGAACATTCCTAAGGTCAAGGTAGATTGGACTCGTGCAAAGCCTCAGCCATTTGCAGCTATGTACCCGCGCTCAAGACCCTCGTCAATCTTCAGCTCCCCAGCCTGAATCGCTGCCTCGATCGCAGACTCCTGCGTGGCAAAAGTATTTGGAACGTAGAACTGAGTCTCGGTCACACCACGAGCATCATGTTCCTCGACGGAGAACTCCGCCGAGAATCCGCCATCTCTTAGCTCGTTGGCGCGTGCCTCAATGACGTACCCCTTATAGCCCAGCCTGCGCTTCATTCCGAAAACCTCGTGCCACGATTATCGCATTCTGGGGTTGGGACGCTCGTCCGCAGCGCCGTCCGCTTGCATGAAACCCTGGCCCACCGGGTCAGCGGATTCTGCCGCGCTTCGCTTACTGGGCGCGAGTTTTCCCTCGAACTCGAGTGGACTCGACTTCTTCCTCGCGCCCGGCTGTTGTTTGGCGGTTTTTCTGCCGGACCGTCCCGCCGCTTTCGACTGGGCTCGTTTTACTTCACGCCAGAAGGCTGCCCGGGCTGCAACGTCTGTCATCTGAAGGACACCAGCAATTTCCTTCCAGTCGAAACCACTCCGGCGCAAGTCGAGCATCCTGCGACTCTTATCGTTGAGATTGCGGGTCAATCTCTCCAAATCCAACCGGAGTTCCACAAGAGCCGTCCAGTTGGGAGCAATTCGCCGTTCTGACAATTCGGTGCTTCCACCCACAAGTTCCAATCGATTGAGTTTCCGCGCATAGCGTCGAAGTGATCGGCAAATGGCACACATAAGAATTCCTGCCGTGTTCTGCGTGAAGAGTTTGGCGCCGCTTCGATCAAGATACCGGGACACTTGCGCCACGGCAGTCTCCATCAGTTCAGGCGCTTCGCTCGCGTCGCCCAGAAGGTGTTGAGCCTGTCTGCGGGCGGCGTCCCAGATCTGGTGTGCAGCCGTACGCACGTCCAGCCGGATTGGCCTGCCTGCGGCATCGACTTCTTTGTCCCACCAAACCGGAGCTTGGCTACCAGGGTCAGTCATAGACGAACTCGCCAGTCAACAGCAATCTGGGAAACACATCAGGCATCGGGCGTATATCCAATACAGGAACCTCCGGAAGGGAGAAAGCAGCAAAAAAAGAAGTAGGGGGTCGGCGGAGGGAAAATCTGGCTTTCGCAAATATTCTGATGCTTTTCGCCATCAAAATGTTCCTGAGTTAGTGTTGGGCAAATCTCGATGAAATCTGTCCCAGTTTCCAATTTCGATTGGGAACCTACGTGTAAAGTCACCCTGTTCCGATTCTGTTAATGTCGGAGCAATGTGAGGTGTTCATGCCAAGAACGAGGCTGGAAGTGAATTTGTTACTGATCGGACGCACGGTCCTTCCGCGGAGAGCAGGGGAAGACGACGCGACCCTTCGAATTTCGCGGGCCCGCGCGTCAACGAGTCGAACCCTCCGCCTCATTGTGGTCTCGGGTCTACTGTTTGCGGCATCAGCTTCTGCGGTTCGGGCGGATGATGGTGCCGATACGCTTCTACAGCGAGCTCTCTATTTCTCCGATCTATACAACTGGCACGCTGCGCGTCCGTATTTCATAAAGGCTCAACAGATGTATGAAGCAACTGGTGACAAAAGAAACGCGCTATACGCTCGGTTGGGAGCAATCAGGGCGGGAGCGGAGCCGGCCCCCGTCCCAAAACTTTCATACATGCTTGATCAGGAACTCGCCGCGAATCCGCTCTTGCAATCTGACAAAGAGCTTCGAATGTTCTGTCTCATCGTTAAAGGTGATTTCGACGGGGAAAGCGATACTCCGTCGATGCGCCGCGATTGGATGGAGGTAGCCTCCCACGGTTAGCCGTCGTAACCTGCCTCCCGACCAGCATAACGTCGATGAAGACGGTCAGAATGGGAAGAGAGACAACACAGGCGATAATTCGGGGAACGACAAAGAGCTTGAATGAATCGATAGAAAAGGCCTCAATGGCGTCAATCTGTTCCGTTACTTGCATATCGGCAAGTGAGGCGCCAATTCCCGCTCCTACACGTCCGGCAACCAGGAGTCCCACGACAAGAGGACCGATCTCATTGAAGAATGCAACCGCCTGAAACGTAGGGATCATCGCCTCGGCGCCAAACCTTACCAGGGAACTCCGCGTATGGAGAGTCAGTACCACGCCGAGAGCAAAACCCGAGGCAAGAACAAGGGGCAACGATTTCCAACCCACCTCCTCGATTCCCCTCCAGATCATGACCCCCTCAAAAGGAGGCACTACCGCTCGACGTGCGGCACGCACGGCAAAGAGCCCGACCTTGCCTGCAAAATCTAGATAGCCCTTGAACTGCCGTATTGGATCGTAAGTCATGGTTGTCCTGTCGACCTTTTTCTAACCACGTAGGAGCCGCATCGGCGACACTCTTTGTGCCTCACTTGGATTCACCGTCATTTTCGATGCACCTGTCCCGTAATGGATAATCTCAGGTGATTTGAATCTTGTATCGCATGATTGCCTCTTCTGAAGAGACCAGATTATGAGTTACAGGAAACCCCTGATCGCGCCATGCGTTGAGACCGCCTGCGAGAACCTCAATGTTCCGGACGCCATGCCTCTTTAGGTTGAGGGCCACACGACAGCTTCTGAAATGGCCGGGAGAGGCACAATAGAGAACAATATCCAGGTCCGAAGGAAACAGGACATGGCGAGCCTCGCGAACTCTGCTGAGGTCCAAGCGAACGGAAGTCGGAACTCCTTGGGCTCCTTCGGTCCCTTCCTCGTAGCTCAGGAGATCGAGGATAAGGACTTTTTCGCCACTGTTGATCTTCTGCCACAGGCGACCTGGCTCAATGCGGTGGAGACGAAGACTTCGGCTAACCGGGATGAACTTCAACACAGTCAGGATCATATAGACAGCTAAGGGTATGCCGAGTGCAGCTGCGAGAAAGCCGGCGAATCGGCTAACTTCAACAGCAATGCCATTGAGTTGCCGACTGAAGACAAGACCAACTCCTGCATAGGTCGCCGCCCAAATCGCCGAACCAGCGCTATCGTAGACTAAGAAACGGGAAATGCTGCTACCCGACGTTCCAGCTAAAGGTGGCGCCACTGCGTTGATTCCGGGAACGAACTTGGCGATGAGCAAACAGCGAAGGCCATACTTCTCAAAGGTGCGCTTGGTTTTACGAATCTGCTCATTGGGGTCGGCGGAGAAGGCGGCTAAAAAACGGAGCACGCGCCCGCCATGTTTCCGTCCAATGAGGAACCATGCTGTGTCGCCGAGCAAGCAAGCTCCGATTGCAAGCGTCAGGACAGCCGGCAAGCCAAGCTGTCCGGTGTGACAGAGTGCTCCGGCCGCAAGTAGAAAAAATACCCCGGGAACTGGCATAGAAAGCTGGTTCGCAAGAACTGCGAAGAAGAGCACGGGATATGTCGTAAGAAGAAGATAGTGACTCATGTATCGAAAACCCACTAGCTTTCGCAAGATCTAGAAATGCACTGTTGGCTCGACAGACATCCCTGGCCGAACCTTCTCTATCCCGTCCTGACGCGGGTCTAGCCGGATGCGGACCGAAAGACGCTGGATGACCTTTACGTAGTTTCCCGTCGCGTTTTCTGCGGGGAGAACGCTGGCACGATCGCCTGTTGCGGCCGATAGGCTCTCTACATATCCAGTGAACGAGCGGTTGAGGGCATCGATTTTCACGGTGACTTTCTGGCCCACATGCATCTTGCGAAGCTGTGTTTCTTTGAAGTTTGCCGTGATCCACGGAGCCTCGACTTGAGCAACGATTAACAACTGCGATCCCGCGGCGATCCGCTGTCCAAGCTCCGCGCCCCGCTGCATCACGATACCCGAGACAGGCGCTACGATATGGCAATACGCGACATTGAGCTTTGCCTGTTCCAGTTGGGCCTTGCTGGACTCTACGCTGGCTTGGCGAGTAGCCAGGTCGGCTTTCTTGATCTCCAGCTGACGGGGAGCATTGGCGGCGGTTTGGCTTAGCTTGGTCTGCTGCTGAGCCAGTTGCGCCTTTCGCTGATCGATAGTCTTCGCTGCAGAATCCGCGCCCGCAATGGCGGCGTTCACGACGGCCTGCTGCGAACGCGCATTGGCAAGGTACTGGTCGTAGTCCGATTGAGCGATCTCTCGTTTGTCGAGGAGCTGCTGATACCGGGCCAGATCGGATTTGCTTTTCGCGTTGTTGGCTTCGGCTTGCCGCACCTTGGCCATAGCCGTCTCATAGTCACTCTGCGCCCCGCTTAAAGATGCCTCGGCAGTCAATACCTCAGCTCGCTGTGACGAGATGTCGCTGGCGTTTGTCGTTCGAGTGATGGGCATATTCGGATCTTCGGCATGCAATTGCGCCACGGCTTGATCGTAGTTTGCCTGGGCTTGAGCGAGCGATACCTCCAGATCTCTGGTGTCGAGATCCACGAGAGGTTGCCCCGCCTGCACAGCCTGATCGTCTTCAACATAAACAGCGGAGACGGTACCTTGAACCCGGGCAGCGATCGGATTCAGGTGGGCGTCGACCTGTGCATCATCCGTCGATTCGTATGTCCCAGAGTGAATCCACCAGGCAATGCAGCCGAGAACAAGAATAAGAACAATCACAGCGCCAATGGCAATATTGCGCCGCCGCTTAACGGGATCGACCGGCGGCCTTTCAACATGCTCTTGCCCTGATTCCGAGGGGGAAACGGATTTATTCGACGCTCGTTGCTCGTCCTGCTTCGCGTCAGCTTGTGACGACATGATGTATCCCTTTCTGAGCTAGCAACTTTCGCTACGAACTACTTGAGAAGATCTGGAACGGTTTGTTCGGCCAGGCCGATTGCGCGTGCGTACTTGATTCGCCCGACATTGAGCGAAAAGAGGCTGTTGACGTAGTCAAGCTCAGCCGAAGCCAAGCTTTCCTGCGACTGGACTACTTCGACCGAGGTGGCGACCCCCGCCGTGTAGCGATCCTGCGATTGTTTGAGGGTGCTAAGCGCCAGTTGCCGGTTGCTGTCCGCAACCTTCAGCTGTTGCGCGGAGACCTGAAGGTCCAGGATGGCAGTGCGGATATCGTTTTCGACAGCTCCCTTTTCGTCCTCGAGTTCCGCCGTGCGCTGAGAGACCGTCGCCTCCGCTTGCTGCACCTGTGACCGCGTGCGTCCGCTCGACCATATGGGAACGTTCAGGGTTGCGGAGGCCTGAAAGACGTTTGCCCCCTTGTTGGGATTGACGCCCTCAACCCCATAGGAGCCATTGACACTCAGGGAAGGCAGGTATTGAGCATGCGAGGCACGTAACGACTGCTGCGCTGCTTTGAGCTGAAGTCCGGCGGCCTGGAGATCGGCGCGGTGCTCCTGACCCTCTTTGAGGGCCTGCTCCGCAATCGGCATTTCAGATACGTTCGCCGGTAGCGTCTCCGAGAGCAAGAGCGGTCGATCGAGAGGCAGGCCAACAAGGCGCGAAAGCGACATCCGATCCTTGAGGAGCTGTGCCTTCTGTGAGCTCAGGCGTTGTTGCTGGGTCTGCAGCTCGACCAAGCTGCGGCTGGCGTCGATCTCCGCTTTCGTGCCAGCCTCAAATTGAGCTTTAGCCTGGTTGTACGAAGCTTCGGAGTATCGCACCTGTGCCTCCTGCGAAGCCACCAGCGCCTGGGTTGCGAGAACGCGCAGGTAGGAGCCGCCGACGGCCAGGATGATCAACTCGCGGGCATCCCGCGCGCTCAAGAGCGCCGCCTTGCTGAGACTCTCGGCAGACCGCAGATTTTGCAGGCCAGTGAGGCTCAGCTGTTCCGATACGTTCGCTTGAGCGCTGTAATAGTGGTAGGGGCCTACGGTCACTGGAAGAGCTATGTTGCCGCCGAAAGTTGCGCTACTGAGACCAAGCGTTTGAAGATCTGTCTTGGCACCTGTCTCAGAGAGCGTTGCGTAGATGTTGGGCAGAAGTTGGCTAAGAGCGCTCAATCGTTGGGCACGGACCTGCTTTACCGAAGCGGCAGAGTCAAAACTCCCGAGGTTGTATTGGAGACCGCGCTGTAGCGCCTCCGGAAAGGTCAGGGGAATGGGCCCATCTCCCGGAACAGCCCCCACGATGCTGCCCTGATACGAACCCTGTACCTGGATTGTTGTGTTGACGGTATTGACGCTCGAGCTGGAGCTTCCCGAAGCAGTCTGCGGCGCTGAGACAGACGCGCCGCCTTGCGGTCGGCCTGACAGCGGCAACTGCTGCGCTTGCGGAGTTTGCCCGGAACCGGAAGAAGAGCTCTGGGCAAACCCGGCAAGAGGGAGGCAGAGAGCGACGGAACCGGCGAAGATGCGTGATCGAATTGAGAAACTCTGTAGCATGGGAACCTCTCTTAGTGCATGACAACTTCGCCG
>JBELAI010000257.1:0-7639 GCA_049508975.1 Occallatibacter sp.
CCTCTCTCTCCCAAGTTTGAGAATGCGGTGACACTGCGAGGGAGTGTTGCCCAACCTGGCCGCTACGTCTGGAAAACCGGGATGCGGATTTCGGATCTGATCCCGTCTCGCGAGTTCCTGGTAACTCGAGACTTTTGGAACGAGCAAAATCAACTCGTTCCGGGACATCTGGATCATGACTTCGGGACGCAAAGCACTGACGAAGTCGAGAAGCAGCGCGCCGCCCAGACCATCAGTCAGCGGCGTTACCAAGATATGAATCAGCGCGCCGATCAAGCTATGATCTCACTGGCTGATCCGACCGATGCGTCACGAACGTCGATGATTGAATCCATAGGCCAGAACAGCGCTGAGATCAACTGGGAGTATGCGGTAATCGAGCGACTTGACGATCAGGATTTGAGCACTCGCCTGATTCCATTCCGGCTCGCCAGCGCGATCAACGATCCCGCATCTCGCGATAATCAATTATTGAAGGCCGGAGATGTCATTACGATCCTCTCCCGTGCAGACCTTGAGTTGCCGATTGAACAACACGCGTCCTTCATCCGGGTGGGCGGAGAGGTCAATGCGCCCGGAGTATACCGTGTGAATCCAGGCGAGACCTTAAGAGACGTGGTAGTAAGCGCAGGCGGGCTCACGTCACACTCCTACCTCTACGCTTCTCTGTTAACTCGCGTCTCAACCAGACACGCCCAAGAGGAACAACTGCGTCAATCCACTGAGCAGATGCAGAGAGAGCTTATCTCCCGCTACGCAATTACGTCCACGCAAGCAGGCCAGACCGGGGCGGATCAGCAGGCTCAGCTCGCTATGCAGCAGGCCTCCCTGGCGAGGCTCTCTTCGATCAGGCCGACCGGAAGGGTTGTTCTGGAGATGAAACCGGATGCCACAACCGCAGCCGACATCCCGAATTTCCCACTCGAAGATGGAGATGCATTCTACGTCCCACCCCGGCCCAGCACGGTGCAGGTCGCCGGGGCGGTTTACAACGCGAATGCGTTCCGCCACGAGCAGGACAAGCGGCTGGTGGCTTATCTAAACGACGCCGGCGGCGAAACGAGGGAAGCGGATCCAAAACGCATCTTTCTAATTCGCGCCGACGGAACGGTCGTTAGTCGTCAATCCCGCAATAGTCATTCTCACGGCAAGTTCGAGAAACTAATACTGCTCCCGGGGGATGCGATTGTTGTGCCCGAAAAGATCAGGCTCTCGTCCAAGATGAATGATTTCCTGCAAGTGACGCAGTTCGCTTCACAGACGGCCCTGACCGCCGCAGCACTGAGTGTGATCAGGTGAATGTGCTACCGATGAACGAACTGGCTACTCCTATCGAAGAATCGACAAATGCAACGGAAGGGCCTTCCTTGTTGGGCGCGCCTGACGATGGCTATGGAGTCAATCTGATCGAAGTTCTAATACAGCTCGCCCATCGAAAATGGTTGATCGTGAAAGCGACGGGTATCGCTGTGCTTGTGGGGGTGGTTTTCGCCTTTGTTCTACCTATTCGGTATACGGCAACCACCAGAATCATGCCTCCACAACAAACCCAGTCCTCAGCCTCAATGATAATGAGTCAATTGACAAGCCCCGGCGGAGGCCCTCTTGCGGCGCTTGCCGGCAGTGGACTAGGTCTGAAGAATCCCAACGACATTTACATTGGTCTGCTGACCTCGCGGCCCATCGCCGACGCGATCATCCAGAAATTTGGTCTGGCAAAGGTGTACCGCGCCAAGGATATGACACAAGCCCGCAAGGAACTAGCGGATTATACCGAAGTTACAGCCGAAAAGAATGGTTTCATTACCATATCTGTCACGGATAAGGACATGAAGCGCGTCGCCGAGATGGCCAATGCCTACACGGATCAACTTCGCATCCTTACCCAGACTCTCGCGGTAACAGAAGCCTCGCAGCGGCGGCTTTTCTATGAAGATCAGTTGAAACATGCGAAGGATGCGCTGGTGGCGGCCGAGCTTACCTTTCAGCTGGTTCAACAGCAAAAGGGACTTGTGCAGTTGGACGCGCAGGCCAAGGCTATGATCGAAGGGATTGGCGCCCTTCGCGCACAGGTCGCAGCCAAGCAGGTAGAGGTACAGGCGCTGCGTTCGTATTCGACGGAGCGAAATCCCGACGTGCAATTGGGCGAGAGCGAACTTAGCTCTCTACAGGCGGAAGAAGGCCGCCTTGAGCAGGCCAATCACTCGCCGGGAATTGCCGGGCTTGGGCTTGGAAATGTTCCTGCCGCTGGCCTGGAATATCTTCGCGCCGCCCACGAACTGGCCTATCGGCAGGTCCTATTCGATATGCTGATGAAGCAATACGACGCTGCCAGGCTGGACGAAGCAAAACAGGCGGCGATTATTCAGGTAGTGGAACCAGCGATCGAGCCAGACAGAAAGTCCTCGCCGAAACGCCCACTGATCGTGCTTTTGGTCGCACTGGCTTCGGTGCTGGTTTCTTTCATTTATGTGCTGGCCGGCGCGGCAATAAGTAGGATGTGTTTAGTCCCCGGGACAAGAGCTCGTCTAGAGATGCTGAAAATGCATTTCTTAAACTGAATGGATTAGGGAAGGCGTACATGCTTAGCCCCCCCACCGTTCGTCTCCTTGTCTCGGTAAAGCAGTAAACCCGTCAAAGGCCATTGCTCCTGGTACAAGGGCTCCTTAGCCAAGGTGTCAGTGGAGAATTATTGAACCTCCTTACTCGAAACGCTGCCTCGATGTTTGCAGGGCAGTGCTTGTCAGTTGGATTTCAAGTGGGATATTTTGTCCTCTTGGCGCGGCTGCTAGTACCAACAGAGTATGGCATTTACATGGGAGTGGTCGCCCTAGCCGCCATTCTGAGCCAATACACAGCCCTTGGCTCCGGCTTCGTCTTCCTAAAGCACGTCGCCGCAGAGCGGAGTCGGTATCGTCTATATTGGGGCAACACCCTACTGACCTTTGTCATCGCTGGCATCCCGCTCGTTCTACTCCTCGGGGTGGGCGCGCACTGGCTGGCGCCGAAGGCCGGACTGCTTCTAACGCTTGAAGTTGGCTTGGGCGACTCCTTATTGGTGCAATTGACGACCTGCGCATCGCAAGTGTTCCAGACCGTCGAACAGATGGAATTCACGGCGGCCGTTTCGTTTGTGAGCAACTTGCTCCGGTTTCTTCTTGTCGCAGGAATGTCTCTGGTTTTGCACCACGCTTCCGCCCAACAGTGGGCATTGGGAGCGCTCGTAGTTTCCGGGTTCGCGGCGTGTATTGCTATTACGGCCGTGATTCTCCGACTAGGCAAACCGCAATTCGCCGGATTTAGATTTTTGGCTGCACATGCTGGCGAGGGGCTCGCTTTCGCGGCGACATCCTCGAGCGTAAACGCCTATAACGATCTGGATAAAGTGATGCTCACCAGTTTGGGTATGGACGCGGCAAATGGAATTTATAGCGTTGCGTATCGAGTAGTGAATCTCTGCACCATTCCAATCACTTCCATTTGCATGGCCGCGGTTCCCTCTTACTTTGCATTTGGAGCGGAACGATGTGGCGAATCCAATGCGTTGACTCGGTACTTACTGAAGAGAACGGCATTGATCGGTTGCTGCGGGGCTGTCGGAATGGTGTTAACGGCTCCTCTGCTTCCTCGATTCCTAGGCGAAGGTTATGTATCCTCCGTCAGTGCACTCAGATGGCTGGCCCTGATTCCGCTTTTCCGCAGCATACAGTGGAGTGCGGCCGATGTCTTGAGCGGTATGGGCCGACAGAACCTGAGAATGTCTCTGCAATTGATGGCGGTCACTTTTAACCTGGGCTTGAATTTTTATCTGATTCCAAGATACTCATGGCGAGGCGCGGCATGGTCTAGCCTGGCCACCGATGGGTTGCTTGGGGTTGTCATGTGGATCGCTCTGACACGCGCATCCGAGCCGCTGCCTCCTAAGGTTAAGGCTATTGACGCGTGGGCCAATGAAGGATAAGAAATTGCGCAAGAACCAAGAACTAAACATGGCGCCTGACATGCGGCCAGTTATAGTCGCTACGGCCTACGGTCGTAGCACCAGGCGACGGGCTCACCAGCACTAGGTACCCTGATACGATGAGTTCCTCTAAAGCAAGCTATACAGTTTGCACGATTTCACCTGGTAACCTTGGCGCCGCACTGGAGGTGCTTGGGTATCTTTTGTCCATTACCGCTGCGACACTCTCTTTCCTTATTGGCTGGCTCACCTGCGAGGGAGCCGAGATTATTACAGCATTGATGCTCGTTTCACTCATTGTCATCGCGTGGAAAAGGTTCGATGGCGGACGGCATCCTTGCTTTTTTTTCCTATGCACGCTGGCGCTTTTCCAGGTCGGCCGGCCACTCGCGCACTTTATCGGTGGAAAGTCTGACATACACAAGGTCACATTAATGACGTGGTATCATTTTGGTCTACCTCGCGACGTGTCAGCGTTAGCCCTACTGTCAATTGCACTCTCCGCCATCTGCATCTATGCGCCATGCCGGTGGAACTATCGCATCTATCCTCCGATAGAGATTGGCTCTGCAGGCCGTTACTTGCCTTACCTATACATCTTGTTCTCATTGAGCGTGCCAGTGCAGCTATACAAGAATTACTGCTATTACACGTACGCCACAAACCACGGAGGATATCTCGTCCTCTTTCTCGATCATGTGGGCATGGCCTCGAGCGTGCCGATAGTGGTCCGCGCAGTATCGATGATAAGTCTCCCCGCCCTCGTGGGTATCTTGGTGCTTGAGGGTCGGAAGAGGTTCCTCTGTATAACAACTGCTGTGTACTTTATCGTTGCACTTCCGGTTATGCTGACGGGGTCACGAGGCGTTATGTTTAGCCTTGTCCTTTCGCTCTGGTATCTCATCGGAGTAAAGTCCAGCAAGCCGAGCCGCCTTCTGGTGGTGGCACTGGTCGGTGCGGGGCTTATCTGGGTGGGAGGCTTGATTGGTTCCGGGCGAGTCCAAGAAGGTGGATCCAGCCCCCTTATCGGCCCCGCTCAGTTTCTGGAGGACCAGGGCGGATCACTCAACGTGACTGGGATTGCGATTGCCTATCGGCAGCTGTTTGCTCCCCATGTTCCTTCCTATCTTGTGAGCGAATTGCAGTCTGCGTTTATCGCGCCCAACCAAGCGAACTACGTTGCTGGGAAGAACTTCAACGATGATGTCGCCATGTTCCTGAACCCGACGGCCTTTCTAGCGGGGAATGGCACCGGCTCGGCATATCTCGCGGAAGCGTATCTAATCGGTGGCATCTCCGGGATTGTGTTCGTATCCGTATTATTGGGGGTTCTTCTCCACAGTATGCATGCGCATTCCAGAAATCCTTTCACGCTCTTCGTCGTCGCGATGATACTGCCTGATGTGCTTTGGATGCCTCGTGGATGCCTTCTGGAGTGGATATCGGCATCGATACGATTAGCATTATCCGTTGCTCTGCTCGTCATGGGATGGTGGCTCTACAAGACTGCCGTCCAAATCCTGTGGGTTCTATCGCACGGCACCAATGCGCCGAACCAAGGACACCACAGAATAGAAGAAATAGTAACGACGAAACTTTCCGGAGCAAACGCATGATCTCACTGATCGTCGCCACTATCAACCGAGTGGCCGAGCTCGAACGTCTACTTTGCAGTCTTGACATCCAGACATATCGCGATTTTGAAGTCATTGTCGTGGACCAGAATTCCGACGATCGGTTGGTGGCCGTCTTAAGCGGCCATACCACGTTTGTGTGTCAACATGTGCGGTCAGAAAGAGGGCTTTCGCGGGCTCGCAATGCGGGTCTTCGCCTTGCTAGGGGTGACCTTATTGCCTTTCCTGACGATGACTGTTGGTACCCACAGCACCTGCTGGAATCTGTCGAAGGATGGTTCAGATCACATTCCGAAGTTGGACTGTTGAGTGTAGCGCTGCTTGATGCCGACAATCTGCCTTCCGTACCAAATGCTCCGGCCAAGTCACTCCGGTGCACCAAAAGCAGTGCCTGGAGGCTCGCGATATCTCCAAGCCTGTTCATTCGAAACTCCGTTCCAATCAAGATCGGTGGCTTCAACGAAGAACTGGGCGTTGGTGCTGCCACTAAATATCAGGCCGGCGAGGAAATAGACTACGCTCTACGCGCCCTTCAGAATGGATTCCAAATGTGGTATGAACCCTCGCTGACGGTCCATCACCCACCCTTCCTCTCCATAGAGCATCTCACGAGAACAACTTATCGATATGCATTGGGCACGGGACGAGTCCAGCGTATTCATCACTATCCGCTTCACCAGTTTGGTTGGCATCTCATTAGAACCTTGGGTGGAGCTGTAGTCAGCCTGTGCTGTGGAAAAACAGCAAGGGCGCGGATTTATTTGATGCGAGGAGCTGGCCAAATCCTGGGGTATGTATCAGGTCCGGCGCCTAACTAGATAATTCCCACGGGTAAATCCTACACCGCAAGAGTGTTGGCACAAGGCACAAGCGCAGAACTCTTCGCAGCGAATATGTCGGAGAGCAGCTCCCGTTGAGGGCCTATATCCGTCCCTACCCTGCTAATGGCTAATGGTGGAAGTCGATGAATTGCGATGTTAGCGTCGTTATACCAACCTATAACTCGTCCGGGACGCTCCGAAGGGCTCTGGATTCAATCTATGGCCAGTCCTTAGTTCCGAGGGAAATTATTGTAGTCGACGACGGAAGTAACGATTGGGAACAGTCCAGACTGATTGCGAAGTCGTTCCCGGACACGATTGCACTTATCTTTATTCAGCTGGAGATTAACCAGGGTGTTTCGACCGCCAGAAATACTGGAATCTGTGCGGCTCGGAGCCGATACTTGGCATTTCTCGATTCGGACGACATTTGGCATACAGATAAGCTCGCAATTCAATATTCCCTAATGACGCGTCGCAACCTGGACCTATCTGTACACAAGTATGGTAAGGATATGACTTCTTCTAGCGGAGACAAGAGGCATCACGAGTCTTCGCTGTCATCGCTTTCCTCTTGGCATCCCCTTTTTCGGCACGATAATGCCGCGACAGTGATGGTGTTGAGAGAGAAAATGGTTCTTTTCGATACATCCTTGCGAAGAGGCGAGGACTTTAAATGCTGGATGGAATTGCTCTCGAAGCATCGTTCTGGATGTCGCGGTGTCTACCTTCCCCGCGTTCTTGCGGGATCATTTAAACCTAGCATCGGCTATTCGGGCTTGAGCCAGGATGTAAGGGCCATGCATTTGTCGAGAATGCAGGCTCTAAAAGACTTGATTCTTGAAGGTGGCATAAGTTTGCCTCAATATCTCGTTGGTAGTTATTTGGAAACGGCGAAATATCCCATTCGAAACATGATTCTATGGTTCCGCAACCGTTCCATATCTCGTCGCAGACTCGCTTGACCGCTAACAGACTAAATGAGCGGCACTCGCCTCCGCTTTATATGGCGAGAGGTCGCAATGCTTCTAAGCACGCGGATATTATCGTGTCCTCAGCGGGACGAGATGAGGACACGATTCGCACCCGCCTTCGACCGCTGAAAGGATAGAGGATGAGTTCTTGTGAGGTATTGATAACCGGGGGGCTTGGATTTATCGGCATCGAGGTCGCTCAACTCCTGGTGCGGCAGAACCGGCGAGTGCGGTTGTTTGATAATCTTA
>JBELAI010000258.1:0-7633 GCA_049508975.1 Occallatibacter sp.
GCCAGACCGGCCAGCGCCAGGGACGCGCCCATCAGCTTCATGAAGCCGCGGCGCGAAACTGGGTCGACCCATTCCTGCGCCGAGGATGGAAATTCGCGCTCCACCGCTGCTTGAAATTCCGCCGTATCGGCCAACTCGTCCACCGACCGCCAGTAGCGCTTGCCCTTGACGCCCTGCAACTGCTGGCGTACCTGGACCAGGGTCATTGGCGCGGACGAGGCGTTGCGGGTCGCTCCCGATGAATCGGATCCCGCAGGGGCTAAAGCCCTGGTCAATCTGGGGTCGATGGCGGCACGACTAAAGTCGTGCCCTGTTACAGAGCCCGTCTTCTTCGCCTCAACAGAGCGAGTCGTCTCTCCCACCTCAGCGCCGGTCGTCTTTGTGTTGTCGTTCATCTGTTTGCTCATCGGTGGCAGACCTCGCAGCTGGTCAGCTCTTTAGGGGTACGAATCTTGTAGTGGTCCACCAGGAAATGTCCTAACTCATCTTGATCCGTGAACTTCTTGTAGACCGGCGCGACGGGCATGGTTGCGGCAGCTACATCGCTAGCCAATCCATGCGCGCCCGGCAATTCGAGGGAAGCCACTTCGGGGCCAGCGCTGCCGGGATCTTTGGTTGTGCAGCTTACGCTTTGCGCTGTCGGCGTCCCGGATTTCTCATCGCCCACCGAGCACCACACCGGACGGTCGTCGGCCGGCTTCTCCCAGGCCATGTTGTAGATCTCGCCGGTGGGGCGAATATTCTTAGCCGGATTGCGGTGGCAGTCCAGACACCACTCCATTTGCAGGGTGTTTTGCGCATACATGAGCGGCATCTGGTCAACGCGGCCGTGGCAACTGGCGCAGCCGAGGCCCTTGTTCACGTGAATCTCGTGGCTGAAGTACACAAAATCGGGGAGGTCGTGCACCTTGGTCCACACCAGGCTCTCACCGGTCGCCCAGCTCTTGCGGACAGGCTCGAGCAACTGTGCGTTTGTCCAGATTTGGGCGTGGCAGTTGATGCAGGTCTTGGTAGGGGGGATTCCGGCGTAGCTCGACTTCTCGACCGTTGTGTGACAGTACTGACACTGCAGTCCCAGTCCCTGGACGTGGTGTTTGTGGCTGAAGGGCACCGGCTGGTCCGGGCGCTGGCCCTGCCGCGTCACCCAGGGGGAGCGCTGCAACTGGTCCAGCGTGACCCCCAGGGCGATCACGATCAGCCCCGTCAACACCAGGCTCGCGCGAGCCAGAGCGTTGGAGCTGCGATCAAATATCTGCGCCATGAATGCAATCCCTGTTTCGTTTTTTTGTTTTTGGAATGCGCCCGCAAACTCGGCGGTCACTCGTATTGGCGTCTAGAATGCGCCGCTGTGCTGGCGGTCACATAGGTTGTGTTCAATAAAAGTTCTTGGGTAAGACTCACCCGAGAGGTGGAGAACCCCGAAAAATCAATATAGCAGTCGAGGGCCTCCGCGCGGGGGGATAAAAGCGCAAAATCCCAAAAAAAGTTTGACCGGGGTCATTTTGGTAATCTGCTGAAAAGAAAACCGTTGTGATAAGAGCTTGTAGAGGGAAAACACTACTGTGCCCCTGGCGGTTTGCGTACCAGAGAATGGGATATTGGCAACAAAATAACACGCGGAAACTGTCTTCCGCCACTCAAGCAAAAACTGCGTTATCTCTTTCGGAAGGCTTCAACTAGCCCGCTCGTCACGATCAGCCTGCTTCCGGAGCGATGCGCGTACCATAATGCGCTGAAACCTACCCTTGCTCAGGCGGCGCCGGCAAAGCCTCTGCAAAGGATTCGTCCGGCGAAGTGGCTGGCCAGCCGATGATGACCAGGAACACATCGAGCACAAAAAGCGCAATGGCGATGTCGTTAAAGAGCGTTGCCTGACGAAGATCCGGCCAGAGCTGATTGCCCGCCCAAAAGAGAAATGCAACTGAGAGCAAGATCGCCTTGAAGAGTTCCTTTGCCGGAGGCCGATGGGCGACCTGATAAACGAGATAAGCAAACGCGATCATGGCGAGAGGAAACGACGCAATGAAGTCGTGGCTTCTGGTTGGAAACAACTGCGGTGCAGCGTCCCAAGCCAAGAGCAAGACGACGCCCGCCAAAGTGACGGCGCCAAGAAATACAGGAAGCACCCTGTGGGCCCGATCCAGACGGATGTACATGAGCCATTATGAACCGCCGCTCAAAAGGAAATCGTAAAGAACTGAGCTTCAAGTTTTCTTCTGGTATTCCGAAGCTGGCATGGGACACAAAGAAGAAAGGGTCAGACGAATCGGCGCCCCCCGCTAATCCCTGTCAATTGGCGGGGACCTCGGAGGCTGGACCAAGCAGGCGCCGCATGGCGTCAAGGACCCTTGAGGGATGGAGCGGCTTGGTCAGCACATCGAATCGATGACCTTCGTTGAGGGCTTTTTCGATGAGGTCGCCGGTGGCGCCCTGGCCGGAGAGGAGCACCACCTTGCACGCAGGGCAGAGTTGGCGCAGGCGAATCGCAAGTTCCACGCCCGTCATGCCGGGCATGATCACATCCGAAAGGAGAAGATCGGGAGCGAGCGATTGGGCAGCTTCCAGAGCATCAAGGGGGTGATTGAAGGATCTGGTGTCGAAGCCCTGGGTCTTGATAATCGCCGCGAGGGTAGAGGCGATAATTGGTTCGTCGTCAACTACGTAGACCAACTGCCCGTTTGTACGTTCGCGCATGGGCTTTTGACGACCTTTCGGGAAAGGATTCGATTACGCGCCGGACGCGGAGCAATCTAAATGCCTACAGCGGATGTAAACACATTCTGGCACAAAGAGTTGTGTACGGTAAAGCAGGTTGTTTGAATGGCTTGCGGACACACCGGTGATTGCACCGCAAACGGGAGAGCGGGTTCACGGCGGGTTTTCAGATTTCGATCGAATTGCATGCCAGCGACCGGCTGTCCGGAAGCTCTTTACCGCTGCCGCGCACCGAAATCCGCCTGAAAAGGTACTCACCGTTCAGCCGCCGGGGCCACTCCGCCAGGGGTTTGTTAATCTTGTGGCTAGGATTCAGATTTCGCAAAGCGTTGCATCTTAATCTCGAGAAAAATCAGCCGGCAGTGCGGCCCGATGAACCTGGACCAGTAAGCGGGAGTTCATTTTATTCAGGGATTCCGGACCGGCCGGACTGGCCGGACCTGACTGACCGGACACGACGGGCTCGGAAGAGGAACGACAATGAAATTCGCCGGATTGCTGGTGATGCCAGCCGGTTTCTTTCTTTCGATCGCCGCGCTGGTGCTGTTCCCTGCCTCCAATGCGGTGGCGCGGGGTGCATTCGTGTTGTGCGGCCTGGCTGTTGAAGCATTGGGGCTGGTGGTTGCTGTGCGCGGGCACATGGAAGCGCAAGGAAAGAGTAGCCAATGACGACGAACGTTCCGGCAGTCATGAGTGAAGCTACGTTCGCGCTGGTTCTGGTTTCGCTTCTATTGGCTCCGTTGGCCATTGCCGGTGTGGCCCTGATCAATGCGGGTCTCGGCCGCTCGCGCTCGGCGGCGCAGGCCTTGTTGGGCAACCTGGCGATTGTGGCCGTTGCGGCTATAGCTTTTGCGCTGGTGGGCGCGACTCTAGCCGGCCCCATAGGAGGCGTTGGCCATGTGTTTCAAGGTTCGGGCAAGCCTTGGAATTGGCTTGGAACGGGTCCGCTTCTGCTGAGCGGAATGACAGCGGCGCCGGTGCAGACGCAGCTTGGTCTGCTGTTTGAATTTCTGGCCGTGGCAATGGCGGCGCTGATCCCGTGGGGTTCGGGGGCGGACCGCCTGCGGCTGACGGCCGGTTGCGCGGTGGCCGCGGTGCTGGCTGCGATTGTGTTTCCGCTGCTGGCGCATTGGGTTTGGGCAGGCGGCTGGCTTTCGCAATTGGGCGTTAACTTTTCTCTGGGCTCAGGATTTGTGGACTCTGCTGGAGCAGGAACCATCCACGTGCTGGGAGGCTTGAGTGCGCTGGCGGTAGTCTGGATTACCGGGCCGCGCCGGGGCAAGTTTCCGCAAGGCGGCATTGCAACCGCCATGCCCGGCCACAACGCTGTATACATTCTGTTCGGTTGCCTGTTGGCGCTGGCTGGATGGCTGGCCTTCAATGTGGCCGGGGCCGTTCTGTGGGTGCGGGCGCCTCTTTCCGCTTTGCCGGTAACCGCGATCAACACGCTGTTGTCTGCGTCGGGAGCACTCGCGGCCACATTTGCGGTCACTCGATTCCGTTTTGGCAAGCCGGACGCCAGTTTGTGCGCCAATGGATGGCTTGCGGGCCTCGTGGCTTCGAGCGCTTGCGCGGCCATTGTGACCCCAGTAGAGTCGGTGGTCGTCGGCATTGTCGCAGGCATCATTACGCCACTGCTGGTTGAAGTGCTGGAGCTGGCTGTCTCGATTGACGACCCTTCTGGCGCTATAACGGTGCACGCCGCGGGCGGAGTGTGGGGACTGATCGCAGCGGGAATCTTCGCGCCGCAGGCGGGGCAGCTGATTGCGCAGCTGGTAGGAATCGCCGCGCTGCTGGGCCTGGTGCTGCCCCTGGCCTATCTGCTGTTCTGGATCGTCAATCGCTTTGTGCCGTTCCGCGTTGATCCCGACGGGGAGCGCATTGGGATGGACCTGCACGAGTTGGGCGGCGGAGCTTATCCCGAGTTTGTAATTCATCGGGACGATTCCTACCGGTAATCGGGAGCGCGGTACGTGGCCCAAAATCTCTCCTTGTTGGCCCAAATGTGTGATTTTTCCGTAACAAAAAACTGTGTATTCTGGCGGCAGGGAAAATTGCGCATGGAAATCCTGCTCTATCTTCTTTATCCGCTCGGCCTCCTTCTGGAGATTGTGGCCATCATCCACTATTTCCGGAATCGCCCGGAGATGTTCTGGTTTTTTGTGATCGTCATGCTTGGCCCACTGGGCGCGGCGATCTATCTCGGCGTCAATGCGGGTCCTGACTTTCTGCAGTTTTTCCAGTCGGCTAGAGGTGGTCAGCACAATAAGCGCATCGCTCAACTCGAAGCCGCGGTTCGAGACAATCCTTCCGCTGCAAATTACGAAGAGCTGGGCGACATTTACATGAACACCGGCATCTTGGAACAGGCGCGGGCCGCGTTCGATAAGGCCATTGCCGCGCGCTCCGATACGCAGGATACGTTTTACCGGCGCGGCCTTTGCGCACTCAAGTTGGGCGACGCCGCAGCCGCGGTGCCCGATCTGGAACGAGTGGTGAAGCAAGAACCCAGTTACGATTTCCATCGCGCCGCGGGAATGCTGGCTCAGGCTTGCTGGAAGGCTGGTCAAAAGGAAAGGGCCGAGGCTTTGTTTCGGCAGGCTACGCTCGCTTCAACTCTGTCTGAGACTTACTTGAACTACGCGGATATGCTGGCGGCCGAGGGGCGCAATGCCGAAGCGCGGCAATGGGCGCAAAAGGTCCTCGACAAGGAACTGACGATGCCGAGCTACCTGCGCCGGCGCGAGCGGCATTGGTTCGAGAGCGCCAATGAAATGCTGAAGCGGCTGGCGGCATGATCGTGCTGCATGACAGCCTTAGCTGCGCATTTGAAGGGTACGGGATTCATCCCGTACGTTGGTAGCGACTTGAAGTCTCGGCTTTAGCCGCCGAGGGAATGCAAGCTCTCGAAGATCGTCCCTCAGGGGCTAAAGCCCAACGATTTGTTGGCTGAGACGTACGGGCTGAAGCCCGTACCCTTCACTCTATGCCAGGTTATCGAACGGGTTTAGTTACCGCTTAGCCAGTGCGATCATCAGGACAAAGATCACAATCGGCACCAACGCCAAGCCGGCGTAGAGCATCATCCGGCGTGCGTTGGGGAGCTTCATGTTGCGCAGGATCGGCCGGTGTTCGGTATCTTCCACGCCAACCTGCTCCTGGTGCTCGAGTTCCCAGGCCATCTCGCTGGCCGTCTGATAGCGGTTGCGCGGTTCGCGCTCCAGGGCGCGCTTGAGAATTTCGTTGAGCTCCGGAGAAATCTCCGGACGCTGCCCGCGCGCTGGTTCGGGGTCCTGCAACACGCGCGCATTCATCACGGCGAGCGGGTTTGGCCCGGTATAGGGCGGCTCGCCGGTGAGCATCTCGTAGAACATCACGCCGAGCGAGTAGATATCGCTGCGCTGGTCGCCGCGCTGGCCTTTGACCTGCTCCGGAGAAATGTAGTCCGGCGTGCCCAGTGTGGCGGACATATCGACGAAGGTGATGCGGCGGGCGTCTTCCTTCATGGCGATGCCGAAGTCGATTAGCTTGATGCGGTCCTGATCGTCGACCATGATGTTTTCCGGCTTCAGGTCGCGGTGCACCACTCCGTGCTTGTGCATGGTGTCGAGCGCGTCGCAAATCTGCAGCGCGATGTTGGTGGCGCGCTCAATGGGGAGCCTGCGTTCCTTGTTCAGGATGGTGCGCAGAAGCTGTCCGTCGACCCACTCAATGACCATGTAGAGGCGGCTGCGCTCTTCGCCGTCGTAGGTCTTGACCACGCCGGGATGATCGAGTTCCTGGCCAATCTCCTGCTCGCGGCGGAAGCGTTCGACGAGGATCGGGTCGGCCTCCATCTCCGTGTGGGGAACCTTGATGGCGACCGTGCGTCCATCTCTGAGATCGGTGGCCTTGAAGAGCGTGGCCATGCCGCTGCGGGCCACGGTCGCGTCGAGGCGGTAGTGGTCCAG
Organism: Occallatibacter sp.; assembly: GCA_049508975.1. Lineage (GTDB taxonomy): Bacteria > Acidobacteriota > Terriglobia > Terriglobales > Acidobacteriaceae > Telmatobacter. The sequence continues at coordinate 6,666 of JBELAI010000258.1, forward strand.
CGTGTCTCCGGCTTCAAGTTTGGTCATGAGGGCGCACTGCATAACAGCTTAATTGTTTCAGGTAAATCGTAAGAAAAGCGTCAAGACGAGCGAAAGGATGTGAGGCGTGATTCGAAAATGGGTTTCCGATACGTTTTGTGTTGAATGCCTTCCGCTCACGATGCCCTGTGTGCCGAGTCTAGTAGGCTATCAGCCATCACTAGATTCACAAGAAAGGTCGCATTCGTGGGAAAACCGGCGGTTGAATCGTTTTGTCTCGCTCCGCTCGTTCATTTGCTTGCCATGCTGGCGTTCTTTTCTTTCCCGGCCTCTGCATTCACTCAGGTGCCAGCATTTGACGTCACCATCAGTTCACCGGACAGCGTCGTCACCGTTGGTTCTCCTGTTCGCGTGGGCATCACAATAGTGAATCACTCGGATCGCATTCTGCTGTTCAGAAGCAGCAGATGTGGGCCGGCTGCGGCAGGAGTTATTCTACGAGGCAACCAACAGAATCAAATCCAACCTTTCGAGGATTGGCGGGAAAGCCCGACAAAAGACCCTGCAATATTGGCGGTGGCACTGGGCCACACGAGAAAACTGAGGAGGTTATCGATCTTGCAAGATGGTTCGATCTGAGCCGAGCGGGTCAGTATTCCGTTCAGCTTACGAAGACGTGTGCTGGCACCGCAGAAACACGAGAAGCGCGGACGTCCAACATTCTGGAATTCGAGATTAAAGAGCGCAAGGCTAAATGAAATTGCCTTCGCGAGCTAGTGTGGTCAGTCTGAAGTTCATCGAAGAACAGCCGCAGATTCTTCGACTCACCACCCCCGAACTGAAGGACGTTCGGGGCCCCGTTCGCTCCCTATGAACAAGTTGGTGGAGAGTATCGGTTTCCCATCCATTCCGCAAGAAACGCGGAATGGATGGGGCACGGCGCGTCTGGGGTAGAACAGGCAGGTTCATTCCAGACGTAACCAGCCATC
>JBELAI010000259.1:0-7763 GCA_049508975.1 Occallatibacter sp.
AACGGAATGCCCTATCTTCGCGGCCTGGGGCTGAACCCGCGCGTCCTTCTCTTCGCTGCTGGCCTGGCAGTCCTCGCGGCGCTTTTGTTTTCAATCGCACTCATTCTCCATTTCCGCTTCTCCGACATGCGCGATGGATTGACGGAGGGATCGCGCGCTTCGGGGGGTAGGCTATGGCGCCGAATGGGAGCGAACCTCGTAGTCGTAGAACTCGCGATCGCGGTTGTGCTGCTGGCCGGTGCAGGCCTTCTGGGAAAGAGCCTGTACAAATTGTTGAGTGAGGACCTTGGGTTCCGACCTGACCACCTGGCGACGGTCAATGTCAGTTTGCAGCAGTCCCTCTTTCCGCAAAATGGACAACAGGTGGCGTTCGAACATGGTCTGCTGGATCGCGCAGCCAGCATGCCGGGTGTGCAAGCGGTGGGCTTGACCAACATGCTCCCGGTCGGATGCAACTGTCCAATCAATCCGGTGAGAATCGTGGGCAGACCCTTGAGCGGCACTCAGAATGAAGTCAACGAACGAGCGGTCAGCGCGGGCTTGCTGCAAATGCTTCAGGTCAAGTTGATGAGCGGCCGGTTCTTTACCAAAGCGGATGATGCGCGTTCGCCACGAGTCGCCATTATCAACGAGGAATTTGCGCGCAAATATTTTCCCGGCGATGATCCGATCGGAAAAAAGATTGGCGACAACGATTTGTCGCCAGAATCGATTCGACAGATTGTAGGCGTGGTTGAAGACTTCAAAGATGCGAGCCTCGATGAACAGCACCTGGCGGCCGAGTATGAGCCTTTCGACCAGAACCCGGATACGTACTTTTACGTCGCGCTGCGCACCTCTCAGGATCCAGCTTCGATTTTGCCGGCCTTAGCGCCCATGATTCACTCCGTCAATCCGGGCGTAAGCGTTGACTGGGAGAGCACGATGCAGCAGCAAATCGATGAATCGCAGGCAGCCTACTTTCGGCGCTCGGCAGCGTACCTTGTGGGCGGCTTTGCAGCGCTGGCGTTGGTGTTGAGCGTGGTCGGACTTTACGGGGTTGTTGCGTATTCGGTGAGCCGGCGGACGCGCGAGATAGGCGTACGCATGGCGCTTGGTGCTCAGCGAAGCTCCGTCTATCAACTCATCCTCAAAGAGGCGGGGCGGTTGATTGGTATTGGTGTTGTCCTGGGACTGGCCGCAGCCGTGAGCGCGGCGACGCTGATGGACAAGTTGCTATTTGGCGTTCAGGTGTGGGACGCGGAAACTCTGACTGGTGTAGCTGTGGTTCTTGCTGTTTCAGCGATGCTCGCCAGCTACTTTCCAGCGCGTAGAGCGGCTTCCATAAATCCAACGGAGGCGTTGCGAGCGGAGTGAGGTTCGTGGCCGCCCACCCTTTCCTCAAAGAAACCGAGGAAAGGATACGGCACCCGACACACTGCTAGATGATGCGGAGAAAACGGTCCTGCCGGAGTTGTGCGCCGGGGAAGACCAGTTCCAGATTGCGCGCACCGATGGACTTCGCGACAGCTTCTCCAAGCACCTGGCGGAAATCGGTGGTGACGGCAAGGTCGCGACCTTCGTTGAGTTGTCCGTTCGCGAGACCGGGCCAGCGGCCATAGACTCTTCCACCCTTGACTGCGCCGCCGAGAACGAACATCGCATTCGCGTGTCCGTGATCGGTGCCGCCGGTGCCGTTTTCCCGCGCAGTGCGGCCGAACTCGGACATGGTGACGACGGTGACGTTTTCGGCCGCGTCGCCCATGTCGTGCCAGAATGCTGTGATCGCCGTTGAGAATTCGCGCAGGCGATCGGAGAGCTGGCCGTTCACGCCGCCCTGGTTCTGATGCGTGTCCCATCCGCCCACATCGGTGAATGCAGCCTCCACTCCCAGGTTCGACTTGAGCAGTTGCGCAACCTGCTTCATGTTGTTGCCGAAATCGTTGTTGGGATATTCGATGCCCGGTGCTGGTTTGTACTGGGCAGGGTTGGCATCGCGCAACATCTTGACGGCTTCAAAAGTTTCTTCACCGGTGGCGTGCATGATGCTGTCGCCGCTCTCGCCATACATGGCTTGAAAAGCGCTGGCAGCCGCTGATGGCGTGGGTCCGCGGCCTCCGACGGAAAAGCTGTTGACGCTTGAGAGGGCGATGGCAGGAACCTTCCCTGCCAGCGTGCGTGGGACCTGAGAGCCGAGCGCAAGTGCCCGAAATGCTGTGTGAGGTTGGCGGCGGCGCTGGTCTTCTTCCTGCAACGCGCGGTTCAGCCATCCGTCTTCAGTGGACTTGACGCCGGGTGTGCCAGACTCCATGAAGTCCTGCGCATCGAAGTGGGAGCGCGACATATCCGGCGAGCCGGCGGCGTGCACAATGGCGAGATGACCCTGGTCATAAAGTCCCTTGAAGGGCGCCATGGATGGATGAAGCCCGAAAAATCCGTCAAGGTCGAGAACCTTGTTGTCCGGAATAGCGATGCCGGGGCGCATTGCGTAGTAATTTTTCTCGCGATAGGGAACGACCACATTGAGGCCATCGGCGGCGCCGCGCTGGAAGATGACAACGAGCCGGCGGCCCGGTGCGGGTGCGGCATCCGCCAGGACAGAGCGTACAAGAAAGCTGGGGATGGCGGCGGTTCCGGCCACGGCGAATGCGCCATTGCGCAGGAAGAATCTCCGATTGGTCTGCATACTTCACCTTCCTCTACGTTCGCCTTTTGCCGCACTTACCGGCGTTGAAACTCCGGCGAGCCGAGTAACAAACCGGCTAGTAACTGATCCTGCTTTTCGAGAGCCGCGGCAGCTTGTCCAGGTTTCATGGGCTTGGCTGCTGGCACAGGCTTGGCGGTCAATTGACTCTGACCGTTTTGAGCCTGACTCTGAGAAGTAAATTGCTCAAGTACCGCACTCCGTGTAGCCAGACTCAGACCGCCGGCAACAAGCAGAGCTTCAAGGCGTGCCTCCTCGGCATCGGGTGCAGGAATGGGGTTTGGCATTGATGCGGCAGCCTGCGTTTGGGCCGCGCCAGGCGGCGTGACCGGATAACTCTGCGTAGGCGTCAAACCATCCTGCGCGCTCCAGGTAATGGCGATTCCCGGCAGCTTGTTAGCGGCCAGATTCAGCGCGAAGTTCATGCGGTTGACCAGTGCGCCGGTACTCACCCAATCGGCAGCAACCCATTTGTAGCCGGTCGGAGGCACAGCGCCATAAAGAGGCATGCCCATGTCGTGCAAGTTATTGATGAACGGCTGCCAGTTATCGATAGTTGCGTTGCTGGCGCGCGCGGCGGAGACAACATACTCAAGGGGAGTTTTGATCTTAGCGCGATAAGCCTCAGTCGACCAGAATTCCGGCGATTTGAAGAGCGTTTTGAGCACTTCAGAGATATCGCCGCCGCTGGAGTGGAATGTGCCTGCCATGCGGTCGATGAGAGGCTGTGGCGGCTCATCGCCAACAAAGCGAATCGCAAGTTTGCGCGAGATGAACCGTGCCGTCGCGGGATTTGTCGCCAGCATGTGCAACACCTGCCGCCCTTCCAATTCGCCGTGTTCCTTGATCTTCTTGCCGAGAACTTTCTTGGTGCCTGGCTCATGGCGATTCTCGTCGAATTTGAAGCCGCCGCCGCGCTGTGGGCGATCGACCGTCCAGCCCGTAAGCACTCGCGCAACCTGCGTAACATCGGCCTGGGTATAGCCGCCATTCACTCCGAGTGTGTGTAACTCCATAAGCTCGCGAGCATAGTTTTCGTTCAGGCCTTCGGGGGCTTTCTTCTGTGCGTCCGGGCGGCGCGCCGCGTTCATCTTGGCCTTCTCGGCCGCGGGTGAATCGGGGCCCATGCTGCTGGAGTTATCGAGATAGAGCAGCATCGCCGGGCTGTGCGCCGTAGCCTCAAGCAGATCTTCGAACTTACCCAGTGCGAGCGGTCGAATAACATCCCGCTCATAACTCACCAGGTAATAAGGCGTTTCTTCGTTCTTGTGAAGATAGACATTGAAGTGATTAAGCCAGAAGTCGGTCATCACTTCCTGAAGCTGCGCGTTGGAGTAGATGTCGTGCGTAAGGCGCTGGGCGGCAAGCTCCTCATTGACCACACGCTGCGGATTCTCGAGGGCAGCGACAACTTCCTTCTGCGTCGGGTTGAGGCCGTCGTTCAACGCCAGTCGCTGCGGGCCTTTCAGTGCCTTGCGAAACGCATCGAATTCAGGCTGCCGCATGGTGCCTAGGGTAGCCACGCGTATCTGCGGTTGCAGCGAAAGTATGTGTTGGACCTGTGCGTCGCTGGGCGCCGGCGTCTCTGGCTGGTTATCCGGGGCCATTCCATTTGTTTGGCCCGCATCGACAGGGGCCGCGACGGAATATGTGCCGTCCGACATCAGCGTCGATGTATTCCCCATCATCGTCTGGCCGGGCACTGTTGCATTCACAGCCACAAGCGCCTGTTGTTGCTTGTTCTTTTCTTTCTGCTGCTGTTTGATCTCGTAGCGGGCGATCTCATTTTCATAAACGGAATGAACTGCGCCGCCTTGCGGGATAGGCGCTTTGCCTTCGATTGCCTGGCGAATCATCGGACCGTTGGGCAGGCGAACGAGCAGCGCCTCCGCGCTCTCCTGCATGGCAGGGAACTGGGCCAGCCGGGCGTATAAATCAGACTGGTTAATGGTTGCCGGGTGCAGCTGCTGGACGAACCATTTCTCCAGACCCATTGCCTTCACGGCTTCCAGATCGCCTGGGCGGGGGCCAAACGTGAAGCGGTTGAGCGCGTGCAGAATCCGCTCGTCGCCCTGCACCTGACCGGATTGATAGGGCTGTCGCGCGTGGGAGCGTACTGGAGATTGGGCGGGAGGAGGAGCCGCCTGGGCGAACGCGGATGCGGAGGGCATGGCGAGAGCGAGGCACAGCAGAACGGCGATCGATCCTCTGAGTCGTTCCATGGGTGACTCTCCTTTTGCGTTCGTGGCCTTGGGAGTGGCGGCCGGAAAGGGTTGGTGCAGGACTAACCTTCCCTCCCACTCAAACACAGCTTATCGCGGGAAGTTGTTCTATGGATCGGGCACAGGGCAATTTCCGGGTTGCAATTCACTCAAAGGTCACTGAGCGGTGGACTTTCGGACGCGAGATTCATCGGGAAATCAATTTCGACGCATCTGGGAAAACTGATTTATCCTTGGGGCGCAGACTCGCCCGCCGTTTTCTCCCTCTTTAACGCGCAATCAGCAGATGACCAAAGACTCAGCACCAGCCGCCCGTATCAGCCGCCCGTGCCAAACGAAGGAGACATTTTAGCCATGAAATTTGTTCCCGGCGTCGTTTTGCTTTGCTCTCTCAGTCTCGGTATTCCTGCCAGTTATGCCGCAACCGCCCCAACGCCGCCCGCCGCCCCAGCAAGCTCCGCCCACGCGCCGGAGATCGGTTATGAGCGCTACAAGCTGAGCAACGGCCTTGAGGTGCTCCTGCACGAGGATCACAAGCTGCCGATTGTGGCTGTCGACATCTGGTATCACGTGGGGCCGGTCAAGGAGCGCGCCGGGCGCACCGGGTTCGCGCACCTCTTCGAGCACATGATGTTCGAAGGCTCAAAGCATATCGAGGGCAAGGCGCGCGACAAGATTCTTGAGGGCGCCGGGGCTACGGACTCGAATGGAACCACGGACTTCGACCGGACAAATTATTTTGAAACTGTCCCCGCCAACCAACTCGAAACGGTTCTGTGGCTGGAGAGCGACCGCATGGGGTTCCTGCTCGACGGACTGGACCGCACCAAGCTGGCCAACCAGCGCGACGTGGTGCGCAATGAGCGGAGACAGAGCATTGAGGGCCGGCCTTATGGAATAGTCGATGAAGAGATGTATCACCAGCTGTTTCCCAAAACGCACCCATATTTCGCGGACGTGATGGGCTCTCACGCGGACGTGGAAGCAGCGCGGCTGGCGGATTTGCGCGAATTCTTTACCCAGTTTTATGCGCCCAACAACGCCACCATGGCCATAGCGGGCGACTACGATCCGGCAACAATCAAATCTTTGATCGAGAAATACTTCGGGCCCATTCCTGAAGGACCAGTGGTCAAACTTACATCGGTCGAAACGCCGCCCATCGCAGCAGAGCGGCGGACGGTGGTGGCCGACACGGTGCAACTGCCCAAGGTGATTCTGGCGTGGCTGTCACCGCCGGCATTTGCGCCAGGAGATGCGGATGCCGATATAGCCGCGCGAGTATTGGGTTCGGGCAAGTCAAGCCGGATGTACAACGAGCTGGTGTACAAGCAGCAGATTGCGCAATCGGTTGAGTGCAATGACGAATCGCAGGCGTTGGTGTCTGAGTTTGTTTGCGAACTCATCGCCAAGCCAGGCGTGACGCCGGAAAAACTTGAAGCTGAGGCAGAGAAGATCATTGACGGCTTCTCGGCTTCCGGCCCCACGGCGGAAGAAGTGGAATGGGCGCGCAACAAAGTTGAAACGCAGCTGATCTCAGGGTTGCAGCGTCTGGGCGGGTTCGGCGGCGTGGCCGACCAGTTGAATTACTACAACCAGTACACGGGCGACCCAGGGTACCTTCCAAAGGACCTGGCGCGGTATGACGCGGTAACGCCGGCCAGCGCGCAGAAGTATGCGCAGTCCACGCTGGGCAAGGATCAGCGCGTGGTGGTGTACGGTGTCCCCGGCAAAAAAGTGCTGAACGATGTGCCGCGCAGTCCAGACGATGCGGATGCCAATTTCAAGTTCAATCCGCAGCACTCGCCGGAGTTCGAGGCTGCGCAGGCCTGGCGCAATACGCAGCCCATGCCGGGGCCGCAGCGGGCTCTGGTTCTGCCCAAGCCAAGCGTTTTCACGTTGTCGAATGGTTTGACGGTTTATCTTGTCGAGCGCCATGAGCTGCCTCTTGTTTCCGTACAACTGCTGACCCTTGCGGGCAGCGAGGCTAACCCCGCGGACCGGCCGGGACTCGCCGGGATCACGGCTTCGTTGTTGACCGAGGGCACGACGAAGCGCTCAGCGGAAGAGATTGCCAACCAAGCGTCGCTGCTCGGGACCGATCTGAGTTCGACGAGTAATACTGACAGTGCGCGGCTGGGGATTTCCCTGCTGTCGAAGCACGTTGGCCGCGGCCTTGAGCTGTTGGCGGATTCAGCCGAACATCCCGCATTTCCGGCCGAAGACCTGGAACGGATTCGGGCAAACCGTCTGACATCTCTGATGCAACAGCAGGACAGTCCCATCCAGCTTGCGCTGCGAGCCGGGGCGCTGAACCTGTTTGGCGCAGCGAACCCGTATGGGTTTGACGCATTGGGAACCGCGGCCTCGCTGCATGCGATTAAGCGCGACGAGATTGAGGCGTTCTACTCCCGGCATTACGGGCCCAGGAGCAGCTTGCTTGAGTTGACCGGGGATTTAACCCCAGCGGAGGCTCGCAAGCTGGCGGAAGAATCATTCGGTAAGTGGTCATCGAGTGCTCAGCCGGTTACCGCGCCGCCGGCTCCGGCCATTCCGGAGCGCAGGGTGCTGATTGTGGATAAGCCCGGCGCACCGCAAACGGCGCTGCTGGCATTTGGCGTGCGAGGACAAAGGCTACACCTACGGAGCGTTTTCGTTCTTCTGGTACTACCCAGGGACTGGGCCGTTCATTTCCGGAGCGCAGGTGCGGACGGACGTGACCGGACCGGCTGCGGAACAGCTATTCAAAGAGTTGGATGGCATTCATGCCAAGCCGCTGACGGATGCGGAACTTCGACTTTCCAAGGACTCGATCATTCGATCGCTTCCGGGAAACTTTGAGAGCGCTTCGGATGTAA
>JBELAI010000026.1:0-45175 GCA_049508975.1 Occallatibacter sp.
ACTAGCGGACAACGGTCCGGAAGCCCATGAGCTTCGCGATCTGGTGCATAAAAAAGTCGTGGCGGAGCCGCGCAAGAAGGGCGGCATTCTCGCCGCGTTGCTGCGCTCGCCATTAGTCGGGGCCGATCTCGACTTTTCTCGCCCCAAAGTCGATATGCGCAGGATTGATTTGTGACGAGGTATCTGCTCGACACCAACATCATTAGCAACATCACTAAGCCAGTCCCATCCAAACCCCTGATTGCCTGGATGGCGGAACAAGCCGACGACGATCTATTCATCGCATCAATGGTTGTAGGTGAGGTCTGGTTCGGGCTGCTTCAATCTCCACGAGGGAAAAAGCGATCGCAGCTGGAGAGTTGGTTTACAGGTCTGGAAGGACCGCGCGCCTTGTTTCGGAATCGGATTTTGCCTTTTGATGAAAAGGCGAGCCTGATCTGGGCGCGTCTCATGTCCGATGGCTCCAAGGCGGGCCATCGGCGTAGTCCGTTGGATATGATCATCGCCGCTGTGGCAGAGGCAAATGATTGCGTCGTCGTGACCGACAATGAAAAGGATTTTGCCGGACTGAATTTCATCAATCCCATGCGTCTTCGATAAGCCAGTCTATAGCGCTGGTCAATAAATTGCGCTGCCTGCTTGGTTTGTGTGGATCTGGCCTGCATGTACGGAAAGCGCGTAATGATTGACCCCTTTAAGCGGTTCATTGAGGTTGAATTTTCCGCCGGGTGTTACTTTGTAGACATCGAAGTAATCGAGGCTGAACGGCGATTCCAATTCAACAGACGCCTTGTTGAAGGGATCCGTAAATTGAGCGTTGTTTAGAGCTGGCGTCGGATCCACAAGGTATCCAGCACCCTTGCCTACTACTTTTCCCTGGCCGTTCGTGTCAAGCAGAAGAGCTGTGCCCTCCTCGATGCCGATGCCACGGATTGCTTGTTCCGGCGCCAATGGCTTTCCGTCCTGGACATTCAGCCGTGCAACAAACACAAGCAGCCTCCCCATGCGGTCGCGTTTCGCAAAATGCGTGTCTGTAATAATGCCTTTCAAAATCGGAATCTCAAGAAAGTTGTGGTTGATCGTGATGCGCGGCCCGTACGGATCGGCCATTGCCAGCTTGCCATCGAGATTCGGGTCGTCCGGCTTGTCTCCCTGCGCGGTGTAAGCGTACTCGCCCAGAACCGCCAGTCCCGCGCTCGTGCCGCCAATCGGCACACCGCGCTTGATCGCCTCGTTGAGTGCTGTCTGCACCGGCGTCTCCTGCCAGAAGTTGATGTAGTTGGCCTGGTCGCCGCCGGAAATAAATAGCGCGGAAGCGTGTCCAATGGCCTGCGCCACAAACGGATCTTGCGCTGCCGCCCGATCGGGAATAACGATGGTTGCAACTGAATTCAAATGGCAGAGTTTTTGAATATAGGAATTGTAGTCATCCTTGCCGGTAGCCCGCAGCACCAGCAAGTCGCCGCCGCCCGCGCGCTCGCAGAGCCATTGGAAAGCCTCATCCAGATCCGTTCCCCCACCCATCAACGCAAAGCCCGGCCGTGGAGTCGAGGTTGCATTCGCCGTATTCCCAAGACGGAAGTAACGATAAGCGGGCGCCGGTTGGCCAAAAGCAGAAATCATAAGGGCGAGCATCAAAAGGGGAAGAATGCGAGATCGAATCATGACCCCAGCTTATCCGAACCGCACTCGGCCAGTCCCTCAGTCCCTAGAACTGGTTGCAAAAATAACACCCGAGCGGTGCGTGCGTCCCTCAGGGGTTAAAACCCCGCCATTTAGGCGCCATTTGTGGCCCGGCTAAAGCCGTGCCCTTGTTACAAAACCATCTATGCAACGAGCTCTAGTCCCTTAGTCGCTAAGCCCAATCTCTGCCTCATCCCGTTACCCTCCAGATTCCCCCACTCTCGGAATGCGGAAAAAAGCCGACAGCCCGCAGCCTATAGTGAAGTGTGGCGACTCTCACGACCCTGCTCAGGCGTGAATAACCAAGGTAGAAACCAATCCCGGCCTCTGATTTGGGAGGATGAAGCGCCCGGCGAATCTCGCTTCCGGCGCGTGCCGACAGGTGTGCCCCCTAACGGGCGCGCACTTCCCGGCATGCCGCTGGAGATGCCGGATCCGGACGCCGATGAATCCCTGCGTCCAGGCGGTGCGCGCGTCGGAGGGTCAACCTTCGGCAGGGAGCGGTTTCAAGAGCCGAGCGGCCCATGGTGGCGTCCGGCGAGTACCGTAGGTCGCGTCCTTCTGGGTTTGGGGGTTCTGATCGTTCTGGGTGGATCAATTGCCGGTGTGCTTGCTCTAAAGACTTACCTGGGCCGCGACGCGCGCTTCCGCATCACGGGAGCCGGCAACATTGAGGCCACCGGTCTTACCCAGGTGAGCCGCGCCGAGATGCTTCCCGTATTCGGCGAAGACATCGGTCGCAACATCTTTTTTGTCCCGTTGAACGAACGCCGCAAGCAACTCGAAGCCATTCCCTGGGTGGAGCGCGCTACCGTGATGCGCCTGCTCCCCGACCAGATTCGCGTCTCGCTTGTGGAGCGCCAGCCCGTAGCCTTTGTGCGCAATGGCCAGCAGATTGGCCTTGTCGACGCGAATGGAGTGTTGCTCACTATGCCCGCAGCCATGATGGCGCAACATCATTACTCGTTTCCTGTCGTCACCGGCATTGAACCCACCGACCCGTTGCCTATGCGCCGTACGAAGATGGCTGTTTATGGACGCCTTCTTGCGGAACTGGACGCCAACAACCAGCAACTTTCCCAACAAATCTCCGAAATCGACCTGACCGATCCGCAGGACGCCCGTGTGTTAATGCCTGAGCAGGGAATGGACATCCTGGGCCACTTCGGTGACGACCGGTTTCTGGAGCGCTACCAGCGTTACAAGGCGCACATTGCCGAGTGGCGCGCGCAATATCCCAAGCTCGCGGCGGTCGATTTGCGTTACGACAGCCAGGTGGTTCTGGAGATGACGCCCGGCACCAATGCGGTGCAGGCAACGGTCACAGGCGACGCGCTTTCCGAATCGAAGTCCGATGCAAGCCTGAGCACCACTGCGGCCAAGCCGTCTGCATCCACCAAGGCCGATGCGTCCGCCGCTCCAGAGCCAGTGAAGCCGCAGGCGACGAAGCCGGCCGCCACGCCCAAACCCACGAAAGCGGCGCTGACGCAATCGAAGAATAAGCAGCCATCTGCAAAGCAGGCGTCGGTAAGCAAGTCTAAGACTCCGCCGCACAAGGCAGCTACGGCTGAGGCGCTGGCAACAAAGCAAAGAGAAGCCAGAGCCAAGGCAGCCAAGGAAAAGGCCGCCCATGAAAAGGCGGCAAAAGAAAAGAAGCACGCAGCGCCACAACAAGCTGCGTTGACAGCCAACCCCGGTAAGCAGAAACCATCCCCATCAACCCGCGCGGTCCCGTCCGCGGCCCCAGGTCAGTAAGCGCATGAGCCAGAAACAGGACAACCTCATCGTCGTGCTCGACATCGGCAGCGCGTACACGCGCGTTCTCGCGGCCGACCTGAACGAGGGTGCTCTGCGCTATCGCGGCCACGGGGTGGTGGAGTCGGCAGGCATGCGCAAAGGCCTGATCAGCGATCTGACTCCCGCAGCTAAAGCCGTGAAAGCAGCCAACGAGCAGGCGGAACACATGGCGCGCGCCAACATCGATATGTGCGCCGTGGGCGTCGGTGGTCCGCATATTCGCGGCATCAATACCAATGGCGGATTCGAGCTCGGCAGCCGCATGCGCGAGATTACCCGCGAAGATGTGCGAACCGCGGTCGAGCGTGCCCGTGCCGTCGAGCGTCCCCCCGATCGCGAAATCCTGCACCTGCTGCCGCGCCAATTTATTCTCGACGGCCAGCCCGGCATATTCGACCCCGTCGGCATGGTGGGCGCGCGTCTTGAAGTGGATCTCCACATCGCCACCTGCTCCGGCAGCGCGTTGCAAAGCACAGTCACCTGCGCCAATCGTGCCGGACTCGAAGTGACCGAAGCGGTGCTGGAGTCGATTGCCTCAGCCGAAGCCACGCTTTCCGCCGATGAGCGGGAACTCGGCGTCTGCCTGCTGGATATTGGCGCGCATTCCAGTGACCTGGCTGTTTTCTTTGAGGGTGCAGTGGCGCACACAGCGTCGGTCCCAATTGGCGGAATGCACTTTACCAACGACCTGGCAATGGGCTTGCAAATGCCGCTGCTTCAGGCCGAAGAACTCAAGCGTCAATACGGTCACGCCGTGGTCACCTGCGTGCCGCAACTGGCGGAAATTGAGATTCAAAACCCCCAGCCGCAAACCCTGCGCCTGAGAGCCATTGCCGAGATTCTCGAGCCGCGCGCTCGCGAGCTTCTCTATTTCGTGAAAGAAAGCCTGCGCCAGGGCGCGGTGGTCGATGCGCTAGGCGCTGGTTGCGTCCTCACCGGCGGTGGGGCCATGCTGCCCGGCATGCTGGACGTGACGGAGAGTCAGTTGAGGGTCCCGGCACGAACGGGATTGCCGGTGCGTCTATCGCAGATGCCGGGTGAACTGGTACACCCCGGATTTGCCACAGCCATCGGCATGCTTTTATACGCACACCGCACACGCGTAACGCGAGCGGCGGAAAACAATAGTCTGCGCGCCAAGCTGCGCGCCATTTTTGCAGCGAGTTTCTAAAAGATAGCCTCTAGCTTTTAGCGAGAGGCGCTGGAATTACGGGATGAGAGAATCGGGAGCGGAGCGGATTTAAATGGAAGCCCCCCTCTCCGAATGGAACGAAATCAAGCTGACAGCTAAAAGCTGAAAGCTAACAGCTGACACAGGAGGCGAAGGCGCTATGGAAAACGAAAACACACAAGCCGGGGAAATGCGCATTCAGTATCACGATGAGCCCGTGCGCGGCGCCCGCATCAAGGTAATCGGCGTGGGCGGCGGCGGTGGCAACGCAGTCAACCGCATGATCCAGGCCCGCATGGAGGGCGTGGAATTCATTGCGGCCAACACTGACGTGCAGGCGCTCAAACTGTCGCAGGCGCCGGTAAAGCTTCAGCTCGGTGTCCGTCTCACCCAGGGCCTGGGTGCGGGCGCTAACCCCGACGTGGGCCGCCGTGCCGCGCTTGAAGATTCGGAAAAGATCATTGAAGCGTTGGAAGGCGCCGACATGGTCTTCGTAACCGCCGGCCTCGGCGGAGGCACAGGTACTGGCGCAGCACCGGTGATTGCTTCGCTGGCCAGCGAGATGGGCATCCTTACCGTTGCGGTGATCACGCGCCCGTTTGGCTTCGAAGGCAAGCGTCGCCTGCAGCAGGCCGAGCGCGGCATGAAGGAATTGCTTGAGAGCGTCGACACCATGATCGTCATCCCCAACGAGAAGCTGCTCGTTGTCGCCAAGGACGCGCATGAAGGAATTGCTTGAGAGCGTCGACACCATGATCGTCATCCCCAACGAGAAGCTGCTCGTTGTCGCCAAGGACGCCGGCTTCTTTGAGAGTTTCCGCATTGCCGACGACGTGCTGCGCCAAGGCGTGCAGGGCATCAGCGACATCATCACCATCAGCGGCATCATCAACCGCGACTTTGCCGACGTGAAGACCACCATGGCCGGCATGGGACACGCGGTCATGGGAACCGCCGTTCGCTCCGGGGACAATCGTGCTGTCGAGGCGGCCCAGGCGGCGATGGCTTCGCCGCTGCTCGAGGCCGGCGCCATCGACGGCGCGCGCGGCATCCTCATCAATATCACCGGTTCCAGTTCGCTGAAGCTTTCTGAAGTCAACGAGGCCTCGTCGCTGATCCAATCCGCCGCGCACGAAGATGCCAACATCATCTTCGGCGCAGTGCTCGACGAAAAAATGGGCGACGAAGTCAAGATCACCGTCATCGCCACCGGTTTCCGCGATCAGATGCCGGAACGCCGCGCCCGCATGTTGAGTGTAGGCGAAGTAGTCGTAGCCGAAGAGCCGGTGGTTTCCGTACCGGTAGTCGCGAGCAAGTGGATGGACGAGCCCGTTTCGCCAGTGGTTGCAAAAGTCCCTGCGCCGGTTCCGTTCCTCAGCGAAGAGGAAGACCAGGAGACGGTCGAAACTGAGGAGTCGGAGGAGGCGTTTTTCTTTGCCTCCTCGGCTCCCGCAGCCGCCGTGAATGGCAGCGCCCCCAGCCCCGCCAAGGCTAAGGAGGTTATTCCGGAGCCGGCATTTGACTCCGGCTTCGGCTCTGGCTTTGGCTCCGGATTTCCCTCGCCCGAGCCGGAACTGGTAGCCGCCGCTGCCCGGCCAAAGTTTGCCGAGCTTGCCGAGGAACCATCTTATACACCGCTACCCAGGGATTACGCATCAGATTTTGGCAGCGGGGTGCGAGGCTCGGCGGAGACAGAAGAGCATCGCGCGCAACCGGCGACCGCACTTTTCACAGAGTCAAATGAGGAGTCGCAGAGGGACCTGGATACGCCCACGTTTCTCCGGCGATTCCGGTTCTGAAACCGGTGTTGAGACCGGTCCTGAAATGGGATTGGGGAGGGCCCACTCGTGGGCTTTCCCCTTTGGAATCCGAGGGTGGCGGGCGTTATAGTTGATGAAGGCCCGATGAGAAAGAGACCGTCCCCCGGAAGTGTCATGGTGGAGCTGTTGTCTTTCCGGCTAATGTGCAAAGAATCACCTTTTGTTTTCAGGGTGACTGAAATCACACCAGAGTCGGTGTCCAGAATGTAAAGTAAGCCAATTCCCAGCCGATTGGAAGAGCACGGGAAGTTGTCGATAAGTACGAAATGCGCCGCCCCCGGTCGGACGCATAGCACGAACTTCATACGTGAGAGGATGTTGGCTGAATGAAGATTTCGCGCCTTTGGGCTCTTGGACTTTTATCCGCCTTTATAGCCACCGGCTTCGGTACTGCCGGCGCAATGGCATTGGACGTTCCGCACACGCTGCACCACAGCCGGACGTCGGCGCCGCACCTGACCGAGGCGCATCGCCGCCACGCTTCAGCACCCGCGGCTCGATCCACTTCCCAAGCTGGAAAAGGTCATGCCGCGACCAGGGCATCAACGGCCGGCAGGCGAGCCAGACTGGCGCCGCGCGTCGCGACTGCGCGCCAGGTTTCACTGGTCTCTCACCGGCATAAGTTCTACGAGCGCTTTACCGCCAGTTCCTTCGCCAGCGGAGACATCTTCGCAGGCGACGTAAGCGGCGGCGAAGACCCGGTTGTTCGCCAGGCGGCCATCGACGCCCTGGACGGCATGAACGGGACCGCCGTGGTTATCGATCCCTCCAACGGCCGCATTCTGGCCATGGTCAACCAGAGGCTGGCCCTGTCGCCCGGAGCCGAACCCTGCTCCACCATCAAAATCACCGTAGCTATGGCGGCGCTGTCCGAAGGTATCGTTACGCGCGACACCATGGTGCAGTTGGCAGGCTTCCGCATGAATATGACCGACGCCCTGGCCAAGAGCAACAATCTTTACTTTGAGGAGCTTGGCAGGGAACTTGGCTTTGACCGCGTTCGCCACTACGCAACCCAGTTCGGCCTTGGCGAGTTGGCCGGCTACAACATTGACGGCGAGCAGCTAGGCGTCTATCCCGATCAGGAACTCCCGGCTTCTGAAGGCGGAGTAGGCCGGATGTGCAGCTTCGGGCAGGGCGTCTCGCTCACTCCGCTTCAACTCGGCGCTTATGTCGCAGCCTTGGCCAACGGCGGAACCCTTTACTACCTCCAGCACCCCACCACGCAGGATGAGGTTGCGACCCTTCAACCCAGGATCAAGCGGACCCTCGACATCGCCAAATACGTTCCTGAAATGCAGGACGGCATGGCCGGCGCAGTCGAATACGGAACGGCCCGCCGCCTGCGCGCCAACTTCCACGACTTTCCAGTCTTCGGCAAAACCGGAACCTGCTCAGACCATGGAACCCGTTTCGGCTGGTTCGCCTCCTACTCCGAGTCACCCCAGGGCAGCCTGGTGACAGTTTTCTTCCTGGAAGGCGGGCGGCCTACATTCGGCCCGCGCGCTGCGGAACTCACCGGCGAGTTCTACAAGAACCTGGCCGATCGCAACTACTTTGCCCCCAAGGGCCAGCAAGAAGCCCAGTCCATGGCGCCGATGTCCGCCAGCCATCCTATCGATCTCCAGCCTTCCGTCGCTCAACCCGCAGCACAGCCTCAGCAACAGTAAATTCGGCCCAATCCTTTAATCTCACCTCCAGAAAAGCCGCCCCCGGGCGGCTTTTCGGTTGCCTGCCCTGTTTTCCATCGTTTGCATGAAGCTATTCTGATCGCGCATCATCTAACGAGCGGGTCTGTCACAGCGTCGCGCCGTTTCCTCCGGCGGGATGGCGTGATAACGAATTCCGAGTTGACCCAATTGATCTCAGGACCCCTTCGATGGAATTGTCGAGACACATTCTGCTCACATACGGCTATCTGCTGCTCTTTGCCTGGGTCCTGGTGGAGCAATTAGGGATTCCGCTGCCTGCAACGCCAATCCTGCTGGCCGCCGGAGCACTCTCCGCCGAAGGGCAATTGAGTTTTTTCTTCGCGCTCATAGCAGGCTTGGGCGGTTCGCTGGTGGCAGATACCAGTTGGTTCTATATCGGTCGCAGGCACGGGCACATTGTGCTGCGCCTGCTTTGTAAGATGTCAATGGAGCCGACCATCTGCGTCCGCCGCACCCAGGACTCCTTTGGTCGCCGACGTCAGGTTACGCTGATGTTTGCCAAGTTTGTGCCGGGCCTGGCAACGTTGGCAGCTCCCGTTGCTGGCCAGCACGGCATGCCCTACGGCGAGTTTTTGCTTTTTGACAGCATCGGCGCAGGCGCATGGGTAGGCGCTTTGCTGCTGGCTGGCAGGCTGTTTGGCGATGCGCTCAAGCGCGATCCCAGCTTGTTGAACTGGGTCGGCAGGTTTTCGGGCGTTCTGCTTCTGCTGGGCATTCTGGTGTTCTTCATAGGCCGGATTCTTCGCCGCCGCATGCAACTGAAGGAACTGATTGCTGCCCGGCTCGAGCCGGAAGAACTGAAGCGGCAGCTCGACGCCGGCGAACCGGTTTACATTGTCGATCTGCGGCACCCTCTCGAGTTTTTGCCCGATCCGTTCACGCTGCCCGGCGCTTTACACTTCTCACCCGACTCCATCGCCGCGCGCCACAACGAGATTCCTCGCGACCGGGACATTGTGCTCTTCTGCACCTGTCCCAGCGAGGCCACGGCGGCGAAAACGGCCATGACTCTCGTCAAGCTGGGCATCGACCGCGTGCGCCCCCTGCGTGGCGGTTATGACGAGTGGAAGCGCCTCGGCTTTCCATTGGATCCCGTGCAATTGGCCCGCCCGCCGCTCGAACCCGCTCGCACCCTTTAAGCTAAAGGGTTAGTGCGGCTTTCACCGCACGGCAGGAGCGACCCATTGGCCTACGACGATCTGCGCGACTGGATCAAAGCACTTGAAAATGCCGGCGAACTGAAACGCATCACCGAAGAAGTCTCACCAGAGCTCGAAATCACGGAAATCACCGACCGTGTCTCGAAGATAGGCGCGAAGGGAAGCGGCGCAACGGAGAAGTACGCCCCCGGCGGTCCCGCGCTCCTGTTTGAAAACGTGAAAGGCCATCCCGGCCACAAAGTCCTCATCAACCAGTTCGGCAGCGAGCGCCGCATGGCCATGTCTCTCGGCGTGAAGCACCTCGACGAAATCGCCGGCCGCATCACTGCGCTGATGAACATCAAGCCGCCAACGGGTGGCCTATTCGACAAACTCAAAATGCTGCCCCAACTGGGCGCCCTCACCGCCGCCATCCCCAAGACAGTCAGCGCACGAGAAGCCCGCTGCAAGGAAGTCATTCTCAAAGAAAACTTCGACCTCAACCAGTTCCCGATTCTCAAATGCTGGCCATACGACGGAGGGCGCTTCATCACGCTGCCCTGCGTCCACACCCGCGATCCAAAATCAGGCAAGCGCAACATCGGCATGTACCGCATGCAAGTCTACGACGGCCAGACCACCGGCATGCACTGGCAGCGGCAGAAGGTCGCCGCCGAGCACTACCGCAACGCGATGCGCAAAGCAGCGGCAACGAACTCGACCGAAGGCCCGCTCCATGCAATGGTTGCGGCAATGGCCGAATCCGCAGGCGGCGCAGTCACCATTCCCGACGGCCCCATTGGCGGACTTCCGCAAGTGGCAATGGGCAATTTAAAAGGCTCGCGTCTCGAAGTTGCCGTTGCTATCGGTACCGACCCTGCAACCACATTTTCCGCCATCGTTCCCGCGCCGCCGGAGGTGGAAGAATTCATGATTGCTGGCTTTCTGCGCGGCAAGTCATTGGAAATCGTCAAATGCGAGACGGTCGATCTTGAAGTCCCGGCACACGCTGAAATCATCCTCGAAGGCTACGTCGAACTCGGCGAACTCCGCAGCGAAGGCCCCTTTGGCGACCACACCGGTTTCTACACCATGACCGACCAGTACCCGGTCTTCCATCTCACCTGCATTACGCACCGCAAGGACCCCATTTACGCCGCCACCATCGTCGGCAAGCCGCCCATGGAAGACGCATGGATGGGCAAGGCTGTCGAGCGCATCTTTCTCCCCGCCATGCGCATGCAAATCCCCGAAATCGTCGACATCCATCTCCCTGTTGAAGGCGTATTTCACAACCTGATGCTTGTCTCGATCCGCAAGTCTTATCCCGGCCAGGCGCGCAAGGTGATGAACGCAATCTGGTCTCTCGGCCAGGCCATGTTCACCAAATGCATCATCGTTGTAGACGAAGATTGCGACGTGCAAGACATCGGTGAAGTCGTGCTCCGTGTCACCAACAACATCGATCCCGAACGCGACATACAATTCACGCTCGGCCCCATCGATTCGCTCGATCACTCTTCGCGTTTGCCTAACTACGGCAGCAAGATGGGCATCGACGCCACGCGCAAGTGGAAAGCCGAGGGATTCGACCGCCCCTGGCCCGCTATGATCGAGATGGACAGCGCCACCAAAGCCAAGGTGGACGAACTATGGGAGAAGCTTGGGCTCTGAGAACTCGTTGTCCTTGCATCCCGGTCAAATGAGTCTCAGTACCTGAGGGATAGCCGCAGGGAACACATGCTATCTTCTCGTCTCATAGCGCATCGCCACCGCCCCGGAGCCGAACTCCAGCCGGTTCACGAGCTTCAAGTCGATATGCTTCGATAGCCCCGCGAACAGAGTCGGCCCGTAGCCGGCCAGCCTGGGATGCACCACGAATTCGTACTCATCGATCAATCCCAGTTCAGCCAACGCCAGCGGGAGCTTCACGCCTCCCACGAGCAGTCCCTTACCAGGTTCCCGCTTAAGCCGCTGAACGGCCAGTCCCAGATCCCCGCGAAGGATCTCCGCGTTCCAATCGACCCGGTCCAGGGTGCTCGACACGACGTACTTCTTTGCCGCGTCAATCGTCCGTCCGAAGGGCTCCATCCACCCAGGCCTGGCCGCAGCCTGCGCCGGCTGCCGCCACCCGGCCTCCATCATTTCGTAAGTTACCCGGCCCAAGAGGAGGGCATCGGCCTGGTTCAGGTTCTCGACCGCGTTTCGATGCAAGTCTTCGTCCGGGATCATTGCACGATGATCGCAGCACCCGTCCAATGTGACGTTGATGGAATACCGAAGGGGTCGCATTACGCAAGAGTAACGCCGATGGCGATAGACCGGCAAGCCTAGAGCGGTTCAGGGTGGGCGGAGGCTTCGAACCGGCTATGGACTTCGATTTGGTAAAATCCTGGTGTGCCGAGCGGCGGCAATTCCCACTTTCGACTGGTTCCACGTTGCCTTGTTGCGACGATGCTTTTCTTGGCACTCAGCCCTTCGTGTTCTCCGGCCACCGAGCAATTCGGCGTCGATCTCAACGGCAAACCAATTTCGAGTCTGGGTGGTCCCGGGGTTCGCGTGGTTGTACTCGTCTTTGCGGCGAGTGACTGCCCAATCTCCAATCGGTATGTTCCCGAAATTGCGCGATTGAACAAGGAGTTTGGGCCGCAGGGAGTGCGGATCTGGTGGGTGTATCCCAACCCTGGCGATGACGCAAAGGTCATCGTGGAACACAACCGGAATTTTCAAATCCATGAGGACGCATTGATCGATTCATTTCAATCTCTGGTGAACCGCGCCCACGTGACTGTCACGCCCGAGGTTGCAGTGTTTACTGCCGCGATGCAGGAGGTCTACCACGGCCGCATCGACGATCGTTACATCTCTCTAGGCCAGGAGCACCCGCAAGCAAGCCATCACGATCTGGAACTGGCAATAACAGCAGCGTTAGACCGAAAGCCTGTCCCTCCGCCCACAGGTCCGACGGTAGGATGCTCGATTGTGTTTTTGCAGAAATGAAAATCCTCCGCACAGTGGCACTTCTTCCCGTCGCCGCGGCGATTGGCATCCTGCTATGCAGGCCTCTTTCCGAAATTCATGCGGCACGATCAAACGCTCAATCCAACCAACCGCCAGCCGCCCCAGAAACCTGGTCTCACGACGTAGCCCCGGTGCTTTACAAAAACTGCACCACCTGCCATCATCCTGGCGGCGCGGGCCCCTTCAGCCTGCTGTCATACGCCGACGCCAAGCGCTGGGCGACCCAGATTCTCAATGTCACGCAGTCGCGCTTCATGCCGCCATGGCTCCCTGAACCCGGCTACGGCGACTTTGCCGATGTGCGCCGTCTTTCCGACCAGGACCAGGCCCTGCTCAAGCGCTGGATCACCGGCGGCATGGCGCAGGGCGACCTCAAAACCACGCCCCCTCAGCCCGGTTACGAGAGCACATGGGCGATGGGCAAGCCCGACCTCATCCTCAAGGTTCCGCAGTCCTTCACGCTTCAGCCCTCCGGCACCGACGTTTTCCGCAACCTCATCATGCCGTATCCGCTCAAGGAGACGCACTACGTCCGCGCCATGGAAATCAAGCCATCTCCGGCAAGTGTTGTGCACCACGCCAACGTGCTCATCGATCGCACCGCCGGCCTTCGCCGCCAGCATCCAACCGACTGGCAGGCCGGTGTCCCTGGCATGGAACTATACGTCGATGCCGGCAATCGTTTCGATCCCGATAGCCATTTTCTTTTCTGGAAACCGGACACGCCGGCCCTGATTGAGCCCGAGGGAATGCCCTGGCGCATCGACCCCGGCAACGACCTCATCCTCAACATCCACCTCAAGCCCTCCGGCAAGCCTGAAACCCTCGACGCACAGGTCGGCCTCTACTTCAGCCCCGACCCACCCGCCAAGCAGCCCATGCTCATAGCCCTTGAACGTGACGATCAGCTCAACATCCCGCCGGGCGATGCCAACTTCGTAGTCGAAGACTCGCTCACTCTTCCCGTCGATGTTGAAGTCCTTGGCGCTTATCCGCACGCGCACTACATTGGCCACGATATGCAAGGCTGGGCCATTCTGCCCAACGGCGAAAAGAAGTGGTTGGTATGGATCAAGAACTGGGACATCGATCGCCAATCCGTCTACCGTTACCGCGAGCCGTTACTGCTTCCCGCCGGAACCGTCCTGCACATGAAGTACACCTACGACAATTCGGCAACCAACCCCCACAATCCCCACGTCCCGCCCGTCCGCGTGCAGGCGGGAAACCGTTCTGAAGATGAAATGGCGCACCTCTGGCTTCAGGTGCTGCCGGTGAATACGCCACCCAACGCGCCCGATCCGCGTTTGCTCCTCGAAGAAGCATGGATGCGTCAACGCCTGGCCAAAATGCCGGCCGATCAGGTGAATCTCTATAACCTTGCCAGCGCGCTTGCCGGACAAGACAAATTCGCCGAGGCAATTCAGGTCTACGACCAGGAGTTGAAGCTGGCTCCCAAAGATGTCCGCACCCTCACTGCAATGGGCGCGGCGCTTGAGGGCGCAGGCCAGATCGACCAGGCAAGGGAGCGCTACAACGATGCCATCTCTCTTGCCGGTCCTTCCGACTCCGGCGCCTGCGACGCGCGTTTCGACCTGGCCCGCATGGGCGTTCGCCAGGCCGACTATGCCCAAGCCGAAAAGGAATTCCGCGCCCTGCTCTCCGCCTGTCCTGAAGACGCCGAGACCCGCAGCGGATTGGGCGCAGCCCTGCTCGGCGCAGGCCATGCAGACGATGCCGCCAAAGAGTTCCGCCGCGCTCTCGAATTGGACGCGTCAGACTTCACTGCGCTCTACAACCTCGGCGCGATTGCCGCAGACTCTGGAGATGCGAACCATGCCGCAAAGCTGCTTGAAGCCGCGTTGCGTTCCTGGCCCGCCTCGCCCGACGCCCACGAAAAACTAGCCGCTGCCTATGCGCAACAGGGCAAGCTCAGCGACGCTCTCGCCCAACTCCGCACCGCAGCCTCCATAGCGCCGGACGACGCAAAGATCCATTCCTCGCTCTCTCAGGTCCTCGACGCCTCAGGCCAGTCGGAAGACGCGTTCGCCGAGCAGAAGCACGCCCTCCAACTCGACCCGCAGGATGCCGACGGCTGGAACAACCTCGGCGCGTTGCTTGCCCGAGGCGGCCAGACCGCCGCCGCCCGCTCCGCCTTCGAGCACGCCCTGCAAATTCAGCCCGGCCACGCCCAGGCCAAAGCCAACCTGGCGCGCCTCGCCGCCCGCAACTGACTCGTTCGAAGGCATGTCCGATAGAAATAAGACCTGTCATCCTGAGCACTATGACCCGCATTGGCGAGTTACGTCTCCGATGAACACAGCGTCAATCCGCCACTAAAGCCGGGTGCCCATCCTTTGTGCGTTCTTTGCACAATGGATGCGAGACCTCAGCCTTCTTCAGCCCCGTTCATCAGGAGCGGGGCGTACTTCAGCGGAGTCGAAGGACCTGCATTTCTTGAAATTCCCGTCACGAAATCAAATTTCGACCCACTAGAGTAATGCAACCACAGGCAGCGAGGCGATGCTGCAGGCCTGCGCAATCGACCCTTCGACTGCGAAGGGAATTGAACCCCAAGAGACTTGGCGTGAACCTGCCGGGATTCTCCGTACAGACCAACACGGAACCTGAGCGCCGGTTCCAGAAAGCGATGTGTCATGCTTCCCTCAGCGTTTTTCTCCACACTGCGTCAGGATTCTGTCTCCCCGCGGCCTAGCCTTCTGCGTCGCAGATCGAACTCGTTGCGCCTTGCCGGCGCGTTGACTCTGGCTCTAGCCCTGCTGGCGGCCGCACCGCTGGAAGCGCAGACGGCTCACTACGGGGCGGTCGTGGCACTGGGCAGCGGATTCGCCTCGCCAACCGGTGTAGCCGTCGACGCATACGGCAACGTGTTCGTCGCCGATAACGGCAACAGCGAGATCAAGGAGATGCTAGCCGTCAATGGAAGCATTCCGGCCTCGCCCACCATTAATACGCTGGGCAGCGGATTCCTTCAGCCCTTTACTGTGGCTGTCGACGCCAGCGGCAACGTCTTCGTCGCCGATTATGGCAACCGTGAGGTGAAGGAGATTGAGGCGGCGGGCGGTTATTCCACGATCAGAATTCTGGGCCATGGATGGGGTACGATCTTCGGCGTAGCAGTGGACGGAAGCGACGACGTCTTCGTCACGGATTACAGCATAGGTGAAGTGAAAGAACTCGTGGCCGTCGATGGCAGCGTTCCCGCCATTCCTAAAATGCTCTCACTGGGTAGCGGGTTCAATATTCCAGCCGGTGTAGCCGTGGATAAGAGCGGGAACGTCTTCGTCGGCGACCAGGACAACAATGCGGTCAAAGAGATTCTGGCGGCAGGCGGTTACACAACAACCATCACCATTTCCGGTGGTTTCACTGCTCCTGACGGCGTAGCAGTGGACGAGAACGAAAACGTCTACGTTGCCAACCAGGGAGCTAATGAAGTGGACGAGATATTGGCAGTCGACGGCGTCATTCCAGCATCGCCGACGGTCGTCCCACTGGCCATCGGATTAGGCCAGCCATTCGATGTCGCGGTTGACGGCAGCGGCAACGTTTATTTCGCCGATCGCGACAACAATGCGATAGAGGAGATTCAACGAGGCGGCGTGAACTTCGGCTCGGTCAACGTGGGGTCAACCAGTCCGTCTCCCATGCCGATCAACTTCACGTTTGACACAGGTGGTACGCTTGGCTCGACCGCCGTCTTGACACAGGGCGCTGCCGGGCAGGACTTTACCGACGCCGGCGGAGACACCTGTACGCCCAACTCGTCCTTCGGCAACGGATCAACCTGCACTGTGTATGTGAACTTCTTGCCCTCGGCTCCGGGAGCCCGTTATGGCGCCGTTGAATTGCTGAGTACCACCGGTACCGTTTTGGCGACTGGCTATGTACAGGGAACCGGCGTCGGCCCACAGACGATATTTGCAACCACTGCGACCGGCGTTGCCCTTCCAGCGTCGCAGTTGTCCCTGGCCAGCGGATTCAGTGGCCCCAGCGGCGTGGCCCTGGATGGGAACGGGAACATCTTCGTCGCCGACAGCGACAACAATGTGGTCAAGGAGATATTCGCGGCGGGCGGCTACACCACTGTCGATACATTTGGGATCTCGTTGAATTTTCCCAATGGCATAGCGGTGGACGGCGCCGGCAACATCTTTGTGGCCGATACCTTCGATCAGAACGTGATGGAGATTGTGGTGGCGGACGACGATGCGGTCCGGCTCTGGGCCAGCGGGTTTGACGCCCCCTATGGCGTGGCGGTGGATGGAAGCGGGAACGTCTTCGTTGCCGATTTCGCCACAAACACCGTGAAGGAAATGCTCGCGGTCAACGGCGTTGTTCCGGCTTCGCCTATCACCAGGACGCTCGCAAGCGGACTCGAAGGGCCCGACGGCGTTGCGGTCGATGGAAGCGGAAATGTCTTCGTCGCCAATTACAACAACAACACCGTGCAGGAGATTGTCGCGGTAAATGGCAGCATTCCAGCCTCGCCCACCATCAAGACCATCGGCAGCGGTTTCAGTGGACCATCTAACCTGTCGGTGGACGGGGTCGGGAATGTCTTCGTCGCCGACACCGGCAACAGCCTGGTCAAAGAGATTACGGCCGCAAGCGGTTACACGACGATCATCACCCTGGGCACCGGGTTTAACTCTCCGCAAGCCGTAGCGGTGGATAAGAAAGGTAACGTCGTTGCTGTCGACGCCGAAAACAATACCGTCGAATTTCTCAAGTACTCCGCCACTCCTTCGTTGAGCTTTGCGCCTACGCAAGTGGGTGGAACCAGCGGCGACAGTCCGCAGACCGTCACAGTAAGTAACGACGGAAATACTCCGCTGACATTCAGCTTCCTAAGCGTTGCTGCAAACTTTGAGCAGCAAGCAGGCAGCGGCACGCCTCCGGATTGCCACTCAAATACTGAGTTATCGGCAGGTGGATCGTGTGAGCTGGCCATCGGTTTCTCTCCCACTGCGCCGGGAACCATCAGCGGCGTGGCGGTTCTCACGGACAACTCGCTGAATGCCGTTGCTCCCAATTATGCGACGCAGAGCATTCAGCTGAACGGAACAGCCACGCAGATTCCGCAGACCGTCAATTTCACCCAACCGCTATCACCGGTGTTTTACCCTGTCTCTCCAATCACACTGGTCGCGACGGGCGGAGCATCGGGAAATCCCGTGACGTTCAGCATTGTCTCAGGCCCGGGCTCTCTCAGCGGGACAAACAACAGCATTCTCACCGTTACCGGCGTGGGGACCATTGAGATTGCCGCCAATCAGGCCGGCAACACAAACTACGCAGCCGCGACCCAGGTCACCCAAAGTATCGTGGTCGATCAGCTCGCCGCGCTCGCTACTCCGGCGCCTGGTTCAACGTTGACGGCCACCACCGTAAAGTTCACATGGTCGGCTGGGACCGGGGTCGCGCAGTACGATCTCCACCTGAGCGCCGTCGCGCCCGGGGGATATGACATTTATTCATCGGGTCATATAACCGGGCATTCTACGACCGTCAGTGCGATTCCGACGAATGGAGAGACGATTTATGCGCGCCTCTATTCGTATATCGGAGGAGTCACGTATTACAACGACTATACCTACACCGCCGCGTCGTTGGCTCTGCTCACCTCTCCGGCTCCCGGTTCAACGTTGACGGCCACCACAGTACTGTTTAAGTGGTCGGCCGGGGGCGGCGTCACGCAGTACGACCTTCACCTGAGCGCCGTCGCGCCTGGGGGCTATGACCTTTATGTATCGGGTCATATAACCGGGCTTTCTACGACCGTGTCTGGGCTTCCGGCAAACGGGGAAACGATTTATGCACGCTTGTATTCCGTGATCAACGGGGTCACGTATTACAACGACTACACCTACAAGGCGAAGTGACTCAGCCAGGGATCACGAAAATGCAATGGATGCAGATCGTGGTCCCTGCTCCTTCCCCAAGCTGAAGAGATCCAAATGGCACGTGAATTGTGGAACCGCTCGAAACTAATCTCGAATATATTCCCGGAGTTTGCAGTTTAATTCGCCGAAACGCGCACAATCGACTCATGACCTCCCAAGCCCTTGAAATCCCTCAGTCCCATGAACCCCGTCCGATCCCTCAACCCGGCCTTTCACACGGCGACGATTTACCCCACAACTCCCCATTTTTTCCACCAAACATCTGAAAACAATGATGTTACGTCGAAAAAGTCCAAAATGACCTGCGAAAACAAACAACATACGTGGTATACCTGAAACCATGCGGGTCGTATTCTCCTGGCGTGTTGCCGCTCTCATGTTTGCCGTCTTTGCTGCCACATTTCCATCGGTCGCCCAGCAGGCCCCCGATCCATTCCGCTGGATGGACTTTCACTCCCAGAAAGACCAGGACATCGTCGTCTGGGTCACGCAGGCATTGGCAGTCGAGAAGTGGACCGCAATCCGCGAGATCGGGGTGCAATACGACGCGGCGCTGGTCGTCACCACGTTCCGCGCCACACCCGAATCGCCGGCTAATCAGGACTCCTTTCAGCTTTGGAGTATTTCGCTCACCAATCACCTGCTCACCCCCATACTCAAGGGCTATAACCTGCGCTGGCTCGACCTGATGACCTTGAAGGAGGGCGGCCCGCAGGAACTGCCGATCCTCTACGACAGTTGCGCCGAGTGCGTCCCGGAAACCTACTTCACCACTCTCCACTTCGACATTCCGCAGCACTCCTGGGCTGCCCGCTGGATGCGCGGCGGCCAGGGCGTTCCCCTTGCAACCGCCAACATGCCGCCCGGCGTGGTCTTGACCCAGGTCTACGCGGCGCTCGCCGACCCCAACGGCCGCCAGCTCGTGGGTACCTGGAGCCATTTCGACTACGGCGGTCAGAAGCCTCCGCAGGATTACATCTATCGCTACGACCTTGACCCCTTTAGCGGTCTGGAGCGCACGCAACTGCTCAACGGCAAGGACGCTGAAGCCATGAAGTTGCGTCTATGCGGCGGGAGCATCTTGCCGGGATTCGCGCGCGGTCAGGATTCATCCCTCTGCCAGCCGCGGGCAAATCCGCGTCCCGAGCGCAAGCCCGTCACCTCCCCGCCAGCGAATAACCGCGGCAAATCCGTCCCCGGCGCGCATTAGGAAACCTCGGCCTATGTCGCTGTAATGAATGGCGTCGGAAATCGTAATCTTCGAGTCCTTTTCACCACGCGCGGGTTTAAGCCTTCAATAGCCCGAGGGTGCACCGCTGCGGTAGACTTGAGAACCGTGCATGGCATCCAACGCTTTGGAGAAAAGAAATGCAACGATTGACCCGCTATTCACCTTTTGCTCTCCTCGCTCTTGCGGTCCTGCTTTTTACCGCCGGATGCAAGTCAAATCCGAATCCGAATCAGACCGCCGCGGATAACAGCAGCAGCCAGCCCGCCGCAACCGATTCCTCGTCCGACCCGGCCTCCGCAAACCTGGCGCCGGTCGCAACTGCTCCCGCCCAGGCATCCGCGCCGGCTTCGTCCGCGCCAGCTCCCGCGCCTGCTGCAACCAATTCCGATCAGAGCTCGCAATCCACGGCATCCACCACCGATACAAGCGCCGACGTTGCCAATCTCCCCACCGCGACCGACGATGACACCAGCTACGGTCAGACGCCAGTGGCCACAGCGCCTGAGCCGCCTCCGCCCCTGCCTGACTACCAGCAGCCCCCGGCTCCCGGAGACGACTATCTGTGGACTCCCGGCTACTGGAATTACGCTTCGGCCGGCTACTACTGGGTGCCTGGCGTGTGGGCGCAGGCTCCCTACCAGGGTGCGCTCTGGACTCCCGGCTATTGGGGCTTCGTGCGTGGCCGCTATGGCTTCTTCCATGGCTACTGGGGTCCGCACATAGGCTTCTACGGCGGCGTGAACTACGGCTTCGGGTACGTAGGCACGGGCTACCAGGGCGGCTATTGGAGGACAGGCCACTTCTTCTACAATCGCGCGGTTAACAACATTAACGTGACCGTGGTGCATAACGTCTACGAGTATCGGGTCAATGTCGTCAACAATGTGCGGGTGAGCTATAACGGTGGTCGCGGAGGACTCGAGGTGCGCGCCAGACCCGCGGAACTGGTAGCCGCATTCCGTGAACCGCACGCGCCGCCCATGCGCACACAAATTGAAGTTCAAACTTCGGCCAGCACCAACCGGGCAATGTTCATCTCTGAAAACCACGGCCGCCCAGCTACCGCCGTCATCGAAAAGCCGATCGTAGCCGACCGGGATGTGCGTCCGATGCCGCCTCCCACCCGTTATCAGGCCCCTCCGCAGCGTCAGGTCATGGAAGCGCATCCCAATGCAGCGCCTCCTCAGCGCAATAACGAGCCGGCTCGCCCCGAAGCTCGTCCAGTAACCCCTCAGCGCAACGAGCCTGCACGTCCAGAAACTCGTCCCAACGTAGCAGCCCCACAGCACAACAACGAATCGGCCCGTCCAGCCGAAAGGCCCGCTCCTCGGCCTGAAGCCGAGCCGCGCGGCAATCCCCACCCACAGGCCAGCCAGCCACGGCCTGAGGAACGTCCCGCGCCGCACGCTGCTCCAGCCAAGCCCACCGCACATCCGCCTGCCAAGCCGGAAGAGCAAAAGAAGAAGGAAGACGAACACCCCCGCTAGTATCAAACCTGGGTGCCCCATCCTTGTGACGTTCCTGTTCTTGTCACAAGGGTGGGAAGCCTCAACCCTGAACGGGCCGGCTTACGATATAGGACCCCAGCTACTCCGCCGTCTTAACCCGGATGGCAACCAGGTTGCGCACCCAGCGGGCCGGCCGCTTTTCTCCGGTAGCCACTAACTGAAGCGGTCCATTGTCTCCCAGACTCTTGCCATCCATCGCATCCGCAACCAGCACCGTCCCGTCGTGAAGATCGGGCGTCACCTCGCCTATCGAGTAGACCACCTGGTAGCCGTCAGAGCCCTCCGCCACCACGTAAAAGCGCAGATCTTTGCCATGCGGCTTTTCCGCCACACCCAGAGGCTTGAGCAAGTCCATCAGCAGCACGCCGGAGTAGGTCTGGCTGGCCTTGGCATGCTCGTTAAAAACCGTCACCGTCTGATGGGGCAGGGCCGCCAGAGTAGCCGGCGTCCACTCGGCGGAATTCTTGCCGAAGGAGATCCTCAGCGGTCCGGCTGGCGCTTTCTCCCGAGCCAACTCCTGTTGCACTCCAGTAGTGTCCGGTCCAGGGACATTGCCGCTCATGGGAACGCCCTTTGTAGAATTCGACCCCTCCGGCATTTGTGCGTAGGCGCAGGCTGTTGTTAGGCCCATCGCCAGCACCAATCCGACGAATTCAATCTTGCCTTTCATGCGGGATCCTCCTCGATTTCATCGTATACTGGCCTCATGTCGATTGCGCGCAACCTCGCTGCCGTTGCCAAGGGCATGAGCATCACCTTCGGCGAGATGCTGGAACCCTCTCAGGTGGAGAATTACCCGGACGGAAAAGGCCCCCTGCGCGGCGCCGTCTTCGAGCAGCGCTTCCGTGGCCAGCACGTTTTGCAGCGCGATGAGAATGGCCTGGAGAAGTGCGTGGCCTGTTTTCTGTGCGCAGCCGCCTGCCCTTCCAACTGCATTTTCATTGAGGCCGCCGAAAACACGGAGGAGAAACGGATCTCTTCTTCCGAGCGCTACGCCAAGGTCTACAACATCGACTACAACCGCTGCATCTTCTGCGGCTACTGTGTTGAAGCCTGTCCTACCGACGCCATCACCCACGGCCACGGCTTCGAGCTAGCCACGCTGAACGCCACCAACCTCATCATGCGCAAGCAGGACATGCTGGTGCCCGTCGAGGCGCTGACAGCGGCGAAATAGAATCTCATCGAGAGAGTTATCTTCATGCAAGAGCGGTATCTCGGGGATTCGCATGATTACATAAAATTTGCCTTGTTGCGTTCTCTACAGAAAGCGCTCGACCTTAGAATCGGTGTCAACTGGTACCTCACCGATCCCGAGAACAATAGAGACGGCGAGCAGCGTGATTTCTTAGACAAGCCAGAATGGGGACGACTCGATAAGCCACTCCTTGAAAAACTTAGACCATTTCGAAGACGGGAGTACAGGACCCTCAAGAACTTCGAACAAGAAGGGATTCTCCCGGCGAATACCCTCTTCTATGAACAGAAAGTTCCGGTTCGAGAAGATCGCTCGAGGTGGCATAAACAAGCGCTGTCCGCACTGTTAAACGCGGGACTGATATTCCTCGATCAAGCCGAGACGTGTTGACACGGTCAGAGAGGCGTTGAAGGCGTTTGCATCCCATAGCCCCGTTATCAATGGCATTGTGAGAATCGAGCTGATTGACTGAATTCAGGCTGAATCGTTGAACGGGATTCACCGCGATCTGCGCGCCAGCTGCTGCTGATCCAACGCATGCCGCAACAGCGTCTTGATCACCGCCTGCCGACTGATATTCAATTGCTTGGCTTCTTCATCAAGCTCTTGAAGCATAGGAAGAGCAAAGTCCACATTAACCCGCTGAATCGGCTGCATCATTTTGCCTTTCCCAGTGAAAAAGCGCGAAATATCCTCGCCTCTGTCAGCGAGTTCGGCAATTTCATCGGCGGTCGGCGGATTGGGGGATTCAAGTGTTTTCGGCATACAATTCCTCCTCTTCACTGGTAGATTTCCATTACGTAACCAGGTGGTAAAACTCGCCTTCTTCGTCTTCTCGAATCTCAAAGACAACCGAGAATAAGCGTTCTCCCACCCACCCGATGGCGCAGTACTGTTCCGGCACACCCGATCGCTGATCGAGGTAATAGGGACGTTCAAAAATCTCCGTCGCTTCCTCAAAGCCGATGCCCCGGCGCGGATTCGCCCTCAACCGCTGACTCTTTCGCGGATCGAAGTCAAACCGCATATGTATAACTGTTATACCAATGTCGATTCAGATGCAAGCGAAAAGTCGTCCGCTCCCTCCGTCCACTAAAATCAGGAGCGACTATGCCCAGCTCCATCGGGACAAGGAGCCGTCCATGACCGCAAACCCAGCCTCTCGCTCCGCAAAGCAAACCTCCTCTTCGCAAGCCTCCTCCTCCCGCAGCTTCGACAAAGAATTAGCTGAACTGGAAACTTTGAGCGAATCTCTCAAGGGTGGCACTCAACCGAACCCCGATCAAGTCGCCTATTTGCGCAAGGCTCTTGGTCACCGCAACAACTTCCTGGTAGCCAAAGCTGCAAAACTGATCGCCGAAGCTGAACTCGTGGCCCTATTGCCCGATGTTCTAACAGCCTTCGACCGTTTTTTTATCGACGCGGCGAAGACCGACCCGCAATGTTGGGCCAAGAACGCACTTTCCAAGGCCATGGTCAAACTCGAATACCGCCAGAGAGACGCTTATCTGCGCGGCATGCGCCATCACCAACTGGAGCCCGTTTGGGGCGGTCAGTCCGACACCGCGGGCGCTTTGCGTGGCACCTGCACCCACGCGCTTGTTGACTGCCCCGGCATCTCCGACGCCGACTTGCTCACCGCGCTTCTTGAACCGCTAACAGACATCGACAAGACTGTCCGCATGGAAGCAGCACGCGCCATAGCGCAGGTTGGCGGCGTAGGCGCGGCCCTCGTTCTCCGCCTGCGCGCGATGATGGTGCCTGCTCTCCGGGGCCAGGACGAGCCGGAGGTGCAAGGTGCAGTCTACGCCGCCTTGCTGGCTCTGGAAGGGAACTCCGCCGTGGCTCTTGTCGCCCGGTCCCTTGAAGAAGGCGACGACACCTCCGGCGAAGCCGCCTTTGCCTTGGCGGAGCTGCGCAACCCCGAAGCCCTCTCCGCGCTGCTCGACCGTCTGCGTGCCGGAGCCGATTCCTGGTTTACCTCGGTGCTTCTCAGCGCCATTGCGCTCACCCGCCTCCCTGAGGCGCTGGACTTTTTGATTGCCGCGATTGAGCGCGATGACCGTGGAGCCCCTGAAGCGATTGAGGCCATCAGCCGCATCGCACCCAACGAAGAGCTCCGTGCGCGCGTAGAGCAAGCCGTGGAGCAGGCGGACAGCATGCGCCTGCGCAAGGCCCTGCGCGAGCATCTCTCCGCCGTTCCAAAGTGAAACCGGCGCGCCACTCCCGATCGAATTGGGACTGCGGACTATTCTCCGCAGTGCAGTTTATGCAGATCGTCATCGACACTTGTGCAACAGTGGAATCAAGCAAATGAGAACGTGGGTGTGTCCTCCTTGAACGGCCGCGGAGATGCCACTTCGCAACGGCAACTCTCGCGGCCGTTCGCTCTTCTCGAATAACAATTGGCGGCTAGAACTAAGACCGGAGTTCCCGTGTTTGACGGACCCATGCGGCGGTGGTCTCATACTTGCGGCGGCGCAGGCGCGAGTCGAGCTGCTTTGAACGGGAGACTTTCAAGATGCGAGTGGGTGGTTTCATGCTTACAGTCATTTTCCTATCGGGAGCTTTGTTGTGCGGCTGCAGCGGCGGCGCCGCCGGAAACGGCAACGAACTAACGACCTCGCCTCCTCAACAAGCGGTTAGCCCCACGATTACAGCTTCAACGAGCAACGGAGCACGGAACGGCGCAGTCATTGTCAGCCTGGCCACGACGACCTCCAACGCCACCATCTACTACACGCTGGACGGCACAACGCCGACGACTTCGTCGCAGCAATACCAGGCGCCGATCCTGGTCGCGTCCAACCTGACGATCAACGCCATCGCCACAGCCACCGGTTCTACCACCAGCAACGTCGCCACAAAGAATTTCACGCCGGCCATTTCCTCCGGCATGCTGGTCTGGTCAGACGAGTTCTCCAACTCCACCAGCGCCAATGCGCAGCCCAATCCGGCCACATGGACCTATGACATTGGCACCAACTGTTGCGGCAACAACGAGTTGGAGACTTACTGTGCCTGGGCTTCGTCGACTGGCCCCTGCAACCCGTCCAATCCGAATGCGTATGTGGATCCAGGCGGCTTTCTGCACATTGTGGCCCAACAGCCCACCGCCGGCACCGCCACCTACACCTCGGCACGGCTGAAAACGCAAGGCCTGTTCAGCTTTCAGTACGGACGCATTGAGGCGAAGATGATGCTGCCCGAATCGCAGGGGATGTGGCCGGCGTTCTGGCTGCTTGGCGACAACATTGCCACCGTCAATTGGCCCGCCTGCGGAGAACTCGACGTGATGGAGCACATTGACGGCGCCAATCCGCCCATCGGGTCCGTCGGCCCGGGCTATGACTGGACGCAATCCTCGATTCACGGAACCAACCTCAACGGCGGCCAACCTTATACAACTACGGGCTTTTCCGCCGCCCTCTGGCACACCTACGGCATGATCTGGACGAAGGGACAGGTTCAGTACTACGTCGACGACCCAACCAAGGTTTACGAAACCTTCACGCCCGCCACCCAGACCGGCGCCTGGCCTTTCGACACCGGCCCTGAGTTCATACTCCTCAATCTGGCAGTTGGCGGCGACTGGCCCGGCTCCCCCAACGCCACCACCATCTTCCCGTCGCAGATGTTGGTCGACTACGTCCGCATCTACGCCAACTAGCGTTTGTTCAAAAGCGGTGTAGATGCATGGGTGGATGGAGATGTAGGCTGGCCGCTTTTCACTCGCGGTTCGCGTTTTGGCGGCGCACAGGCGTCCGGGTGGGGATGCAGCATCGGTTTGCAGGCGGGACGCGGACATTCGCTTCACTGGTCACGGTATACTGTCCCCACGATGTTTCAACTTGTCAAGAAGGCCGCTTCCTCCATATTCGGTCCTGACACATTCCTCACATTATCTGCATTGAGAAGTATTCATCGAAACTACGAACCCCATTTTCTTGAGTTTCTGGAGATGATCCCCAAGTGGGGAACGATGCTCGATGTGGGCGCAAATCTTGGAATAACCTGCGCAATTGCGAAGCGGCAGCGACCTGACCTGAACCTCATCGCGTTCGAACCTGTTCCGCAAAACGTGAGAATCCTTCGCCGGATTCAGTCGCTCTATTCCATAAAGAAGTTGGAGCTTCATGCGGTTGCAATCGGCGACGAGGAGGGAACAGTTCAGTTCGCCGTCCCGACTAAGGGGGGCGTTCCTGCCACCGCACTGAGTCATTTGATCTCGGACGAATTCAAGAATCCGGACGTGACGATGCTACCTTTTGCGAGGCTTGAGGTGAAAATGCAAACGCTGGATTCGTTTGGTTTCGGACCGGTGGACGCGATCAAGATTGACGTGGAGGATCATGAATTTCATGCGCTCAAGGGAGCGCAGTTGTTGTTAGCGAAGTTCCGCCCCGTTGTCCTCTGCGAACTCTGGGGAACCGCAAACCGACCGCGGACGATAGAGCTTATGACTTCCCTTGGATACGTTGCATCGCAATTGGGGGAGATCGACTTCTTGTTTACTCCCATTTCGACCGGAGCATGGAAGTAGCCCGGTCGTTTCTATCCCAGCAGTGCGCTGGCTCTCTTGCGGAAGCTGTCGATATCGACATTTTAAGGCGGGCGGCCCTCGATTTTGGGATCTGGGAGCCCCGAATTCCAATCTGCCACTTTCGTTGCAAACTACGCCCGTTCGCCCCGCATTGCGCACCATTCGCTGCAACCGTCCTTGCGCTACCATTTCCGCTGTGATAAAACAAGATCAATCAGTTTTGCCTCCAAAGGGCAATCCTGAGTTTCATGCAGAGTGGTTGAGGGACAAGCCCTGTGACGCCACGACAACCTGCCCGCGCAAAACGGGAGTATGGTGTCAACTCTTGCTCGCTTCGGCGAGGAACATGAGATTCGGGGGTCGCTTCAGCACTCTTAGCGGAAGCGGCTCGCAAGGTGATTCGAGTCAACTCACGTTCGCTCATTTTTGAGCCGGTCACGCGTCTTGAGACCTTCAGTCCACTCGCACTGCGAGGGACTCTTGACGACTGCTTATGACTTGCGATGTCGCGAATGCGGAAAATCCTACGGGATTCAGCCGCTTTCCATCTGCGATGACTGCTTTTCCCCTCTTGAGGTCACCTTCGACCTGGAGTATGCCCGCACCCGCTTTACCCACGAAGCCATTTCCGCCGGCCCCTTGAACATGTGGCGTTACCGCGCCCTGCTGCCGGTTCCCGATACCTACGAGCCGCAGACCCCGGCCGGCCTCACGCCGCTGATGAAAGCGCCCCGTCTTGGCGCGCACATCGGAGCCACCAATCTCTACATCAAGAACGACGCCGTCTGCCTGCCCACGCTGAGCTTCAAGGATCGTGTAGTCGCCGTGGCGCTGGCCAATGCACAGGCGTTTGGATTTGACACCGTCGGCTGCTCCTCCACCGGCAACCTGGCCAACGCCGTTGCCGCGCAAGCCGCGCGCCTGGGACTCAAAACTTTCATCCTGGTTCCGGCCGATCTTGAGCCCGCCAAGATTCTCAACACCCAGATCTACGGCGCAACTCTGGTTCGCGTCGATGGAAACTACGACCACGTCAACCGCCTCTGCTCACAGATCGCCGATCGTTATAACTGGGGCTTTGTCAACGTGAACCTGCGCCCCTACTATGCCGAAGGCTCGAAGACGGTGGGCTTTGAAATCGCCGAGCAACTCGGCTGGCGCCTGCCCGACAACATTGTCTGCCCCATGGCCGGCGGTTCGCTCATTACCAAAATCCGCAAAGCGTTCAGTGAACTCGTCGCCCTCGGCCTCGTCGAAGACAAGCCAGTCCGCTTCTTCGGAGCGCAGGCCACCGGCTGCTCGCCCATCTCCACCGCTGTTAAGAACAACACCGACGTCATCGAACCGCAGCGCCCCAACACCATTGCCCGCTCGCTGGCCATCGGCAACCCTGCCGACGGTCCGTATGCATCGCGCGCCATTCGCGCTTCAGGCGGATGGGCCGAGGATGTGTCCGACATTGAGATTGTTTCCGCCATCCAGGAACTTGCGGAGACTGAAGGTGTATTCACCGAGACCGCCGGCGGCGTCACCACCGCGGTTACCGCTCGCCTCTATGCGCACGGCCGCATTCAACCCGACGAGCTTACCGTCGCCTGCATCACCGGCAACGGCCTCAAGACCACCGACTGCCTGCAGGATTGCTATGAACAGAACCAGGCCATCCGTCCGCGGCTGTCCGACTTCGAAAACTTCATTGAAGAACGCAGCGCCGTGAATGAGGCGCTTAAGCTGTTGGGAGAAAGTTATGTCCGTTAGAGTTTTGTTGCCGAATGCATTCCAGAAGCACACCAACAATGTACGCGAGATATCCTCGACCGCTGCCAATCTGCCTGAACTCGTCACGGAGATTGAGAACAAGTTCCCCGCACTTCGCCAGCATCTTCGCGGCGAAGACGGCCAGATTCGCCGCTTCATCAACTTCTATGTCAACGAAGAAGACATCCGCTTTCTCGGCAACGAGAAATATTCCTTCAAAGACGACGACGAGATACTGGTCATCCCATCCATCGCAGGGGGCTGCTGCTGACGGCAAACCGACCTGGCTGGATGCCTCCAACCCTTTGAGGACGCGGCAAGATGAGGATCGTGATCGCTGGAGCAGGCATTTCGGGTCTGACGGCAGCGCTCGTACTTGGGCGCCGCGGGCACAAGATCGTAGTCCTGGAGAGGAGCCCGGAGATCAACCCGTTGGGCGCAGGCATTGTGCTTGCGCCGAATGCAATGCGTGTCCTGTCGGCATTGGGAGTTAAAGTTGAAACGCGGGGTGAGCCGATTCGACGGCTCTCTATCCGGGACAACGCCGGGAATGTGCTTGAGACAACGGACATTGCTCGTATCCTGCCGGACGCGGGCCCGACTCTCGCATTTCATCGCGCCGAACTACACGAGGCGCTGCTCGAAGCACTGAGCCCCGCGATCGAGTTGCGCCTCGGCACACCGCTGGTCGACTGCGCCGCTGTTGATGCCGATCTGCTCATTGGTGCGGACGGCATCCGCTCAAGAGTGCGCGAACAAACCTGCGGCGCCGTGGGGCTTCGCTACTCCGGCGTCACATGTTGGCGTGCATTGGCGCCTAATCCGGGCATCAAAGAGGGATTCGAAGCGTGGGGCGGCGCTGCTCGCGTGGGAGTGATTCCTTTGACGAAGAATCGGCTCTACCTGTACATGGTGTTGACTGCACCGGCCGGCGGGGAACGTCAACTCGACATCGACTCTATTCGGCAGGAGTTTGCTCACTTCGCCGCCCCCGTTCCTGCAATCCTGGATTCGCTTGACGGGCTAGAATTACTGCATCACGATCTCGAAGAAATCTACGAACCGGTTTGGGGTTCCGGAAGAGTCTTGCTCATTGGAGATGCCGCGCATGCCATGACGCCCAACCTTGGCCAAGGTGCAGCCATGGGAATTGAAGACGCTGCGATCCTTCCGCAAGTGATCGACGCGCCTGATCCCGCGCGACGGTTACGCGCTCTCAGGCACCAGCGTGTGTGGCGCGTGCAAAGAGATTCCCGCCGATTTGGAGTCATGGCCCATTGGCATTCTCAGCCAGCCATCTGGCTGCGCAACACGCTTGTTCGTTGGATGCCCCGGAGCCTGGCTGATCGCAATTACCGGGCCGTCGTAGAGCCGGGACTTGCCCTTGATCTCGTTGCATTAGGCGATTGAACGGGAACTTGCTAATTCTTGCCGGTTACAAAGCATATTCGTTATTCGCAGTCTATTAGCGCCTTTTTTACAATCCTCTTACATAACCTGCGCCATACTATCCCCGTGATCCCGACAGCGCGGCAAAGAGTTCCGCTTAAGCTGGACCTAGATTCCTCTACACTCGTGGAACTGAATTATCCTATTTTTTTCCCTGCAACCGAACAAGCGCCACCCAAGCCGCGGATTCATGCGGAAGTAGGCCGTTACCGCCTGCGTCTCGCCGAGACGGTTGAAGATCGCGAAGCCGCCTGCCGCCTTCGGTTCAAGGTGTTCAACATCGAGTTGGGTGAGGGTTTGCAGAGCTCCTACCACACAGGTATTGACACCGACCGCTTCGACCGCTGCTGCGAACACCTCTTGGTCGAAGACAAGTCCGAAGATAATCCCGCCAAGCGCATTGTCGGCACCTATCGCATGCAGACGGGAGAAACCGCCGCGTGCAACCTTGGCTATTACTCCGAACAGGAGTTCAGCTTTGCCCCGTACGAACCTCTCCGCGCCGGCATTCTTGAGCTCGGCCGTGCCTCCATCGATCGCGAACATCGCACTCCCGAAGTGCTGACACTGTTATGGAGGGGTATCGCGCAGTATGCTACTGACATGGGATTACGCTATCTTGTCGGTTGCTCCTCTATGAATTCGCAGGTTCCTGAAGAGGGCTGGCAGATGTATCGCCAGCTGGAGCACTACCGGGTTCCGCCTGAATTTGAAACGGTTCCAACGGCCGCATATGCGTGTCCCATCGAGGAGGAGGGCGCAACAGCACAGCCGTCGCCTTCTGAAGAAGCAAATGGATCAGTGCCAGAATCGCAAACGCCAGTCCAGTGCAAGGTCCCCAAGCTCCTGAAGACCTACCTGGCCATTGGCGCGCGCATCGCCGGGCCCCCGGCTTGGGACCGCGAATTCGGCACCATCGATTTTCTTACACTGCTCGATCTGAAGACAGTTTCGCCATCGGCGCGTCATCGCTTCCTGGCCCCGCTCACGCAGTGAGTCTTCGCGCGGCCCGGCGCGCTGTGGCGCTGGGGTCTCTTCTAATCCTGTGCTTTGCCCGGTCGCTCTACCTGCGCCTGCGTTATGCGGATACGCTGGAGCGCCGCGCCCAGTGGCTTCATGAATCCGCCATATTCGTAATGCGCAACATGGGTATCGGCCTCAAGATAACCGGAACGCCACCCGCGAGCGGTCTCATGGTCGCCAACCACCTGAGCTATCTCGACATCATGACCTTCGGTGCAGGCTGCCCCTGTTACCTGGTCTCCAAGATACAGATTGGCCGCTGGCCCTTCTTCGGGACCCTCGCGCGCGCAGGCGGAACCATCTTTGTCGACCGCGCCAGCCGAACCAGCGCCGAGTCAGTTACCGAAGAGATTGCCGAACGGCTCAAGCGACCGGTTCCCGTGCTCTTCTTCCCTGAGGGCACAAGCACAGACGGCACAAAGTTGCTGCGCTTCCACTCCCGGTTTTATACGCCTGCCGTGGATGCGGCTATTCCGGTCACCGCGGTTGCCGTGCGCTATGTGCCCGAAGACGGTTCACCGGAGAGTCAAGTGTGCTGGTTTGGCGACGACACGTTTCTGCCCCATGTCTGGAAGGTTCTCGGCGGCCCCGATTTCTCCGCTGAGCTCCACTACGGCGAACCGCAAGTCTACATCAACCGGCGCGCCGCCGCCGACGCCACCTACGCGGAAATTGAAGATATGCGGAACGTAATTGCCGCGGTCATGCAATAGCGAGCTAACTAGACGCCGCATTCACACAAGAGTCTGTTGCTCCACTTCGCTTTCTGTTTCCCGAATGAGAATTGGAATAGATTGAATCAAGAGGCGCTTCCTTCTGGACTTCCTGAGTCAATCGCCCCACAGATCAATGCCTCAATCAGCAAAAGAATCACTAGCCCCAACAAATGGAAAAACGCTCCGCCCACCAAAGCGACCAGCGAGTAGCAAAGAGCCACGCACCACATTGCGATTGAGCCGACCCTACTCCAGCGAAGCATAAGCAGGAAGCAGGGACAAGATAGTAGGCCGACACAAAGTAGCCACTGGATTGCAAGGCTTCTAAAATCATGCACCGGATCCGCCCCGAAGCCTGCGGTCATTATGAGGAGGAAGGTGTTGAACATGCAGACCAACGCTCCTGCCGCAAGCAGGACGATGTTGGTCCGAGAGTAGCGAGTATGTGTCAAATGCATGCCGGATCTCCGTTCCAATTTACAAACGGAAGTAGATCAAGAAGGACGGGCCTATCGCCTCTGGTGCTTCCATACGACGAGACCGCTTCGTGATTTAGCGCAAACCCGCCGGAGCAGCCGTCGACCCTCGCACCACCAAGCTGGTTGAGACCAGGTATTCACGTTGAATCTTGGGATTCTTGGGGTCCTCGGCCTGTTGCCGCAAGGCCTCAAATGCTGAGCGCGCCAGTTCCGCGCGGGACAGCCGGATGGTGGTCAGCGGCGGCAGGGTAAACTCCGCAAAGTCGATGTCGTCCAGCCCGATCACCGACACATCGTCAGGCACGCGCAGCCCCTCCATGTAAGCGGCACGCAATACACCGATCGCCGTCATGTCGTTGGAGCAGAGAATGGCGGTCGGGCGGCCGGACAGTGCCTGTGCCTGCAACTGCGCAAAGCCCGCCACACCGCCTTTCAGAGTGTGGTCGCACTCGATAACCCATTTCTTCTGGATCGTCAGCCCCACATTCTGCATGGCGGCGCGGAAGTCGTTCTCGCGCGTGATGGCCGAGTGCAGCTTGTGAGGCCCGGCTAGAAAAGCGATCCTGCTGTGTCCCAACCCGACAAGGTGGCGGATGGCTTCGTGAATGCCGGTCGAATAATCCAGCAAAATCGTGCTCACTTTTGGATCGTCAAGACGGAATTCAGCCAGCACCATGGGTATGTCGCGATGCACCAGCTGATCGAGCACCGGTTCTTCCGCGCCGAAGCTCAGCACGGCCACGCCCTCCACCTTGCGCTCCAGCATGCGGCGAACGCAGGTGGCCAGAACGGCGGGGTCACTGTTGGAGGAACTTACCAGGATCTCGTAGCCGTTGGTCACGGCAATTTCTTCAAAGTTCTGGATTAGTTCAGGGAAGAACGGGTTGGTAATGTTTTCAACAATGATGCCAAAGATGCGGCTGCGGCCCGAGACCAGGCTGCGCGCGTGCGTGTTGGGAAAGTAGTTCAGCTGCTCGATCGCTTGCCAGACCCGTTTCGACAGCCGATCGCTGACCGCCGGAGAATTATTGATGGTTCTGGAAACCGTGGCGATGGAAACCTTCGCTAGCGCTGCCACTGTGCGAATGTCAGGTGTTTTGGCGACAGTTTTGCGCGTGCCTTTTCGAACCACAGTCCAGCCTCATCAGTATTTGAAAGCCATGTTAACGCATTGGCCGGTCTTTTGCGTACCGCACAACACAGATTCCGCCGAATTCCTGTTGCGCTCATCTCGTTTTCAGCGGAATGACCGGCGGGGAATTACGAGGTAGACGCCCCTTTCGCGTCACCCGGTGCAGGCTCCGTCTCACTTAATGCCGCCACAACGGCTTGCGCAATCGCTGCATCCTCCAGGCCAGATAAACATTTGTCGCGATTCTCCGTCAGCTCGTTGAAGAGCTTGTAGATCTGAATGGCCACCGCAGCCAGTTGAACAGGATAATTCGGCAAGCTCCCATGCGGAAACAGGTCTCGGTTCTCGCTGAGGAACCGAGCCGCCTGTTCCACGACGCGGTGTTCCCAGCGACTCTCTTCACTTTCGTAATTGAACACCCACTCGTTTACGCGGCGGGCTATTTCAGGCTGGGTCTCCCGGTCAACGGCGATTCCAGTCGCAGCAAAGACCCGGCAATCGTAGGCGCGACACGTCTGCGGTCGATCCTCATAGATCGAGCATTCTCCATTCACCAGCATGGGGCACTCGCCGCTGTCGTTGTAACCCATAAGTACATGTCCCTTGGGCAGTCCGGGAGCGGGGAAGAGCAATGCGCAAGGAATCCGCTGCATCGTCTGCTTTTCTTCAGGCTTGATGTGGATGAACATCGAAGACCGGCAGCAGCCTCGGCACGCGCCGCAAGGAACTTCAGCCGCGCTGTTTCCTGATCGCAACGAGTTCTCGGTGACGCGTAGCCATGCGGAAAAACTGCCTGCGTTCAAGAGCACCGGCCCTTCTGATGCGTCATTCTTCTGACTCTTATCGCTGGGTGCCCAAGAGCCTGTCCTGAGCTTGTCGAAGGATCTCGCTTTTGAGACCTGGGAGACCACGAACCTATACGGTCGTGGTATTAGTCCTGCTCCGCAATCAGCAAGCGCAGATCGCGCAGATTCTGCCCGGTAGGCCCGGTCACAACGGAGTCGCCCAGCGCCGTGAACATGGGACACGCGTCGAAGTTGGCCAGCGATGACTTGAGGTGAAATCCAAAGGCATGAGCGCGGGCTACTGTGGTCGGGTCGGCGATAGCTCCCGCCGATTGGGTGTTGCCGTCAATGCCATCGGACCCAGCGCTGAAGACGGTGAGCCTCTGCCCGGTGTACTGCTCCAGCTCCAGTGCGCACGCCATCACAAACTGCTGGTTGCGCCCGCCTGCGCCAGGAGTGCGGTCCATGGTCACCGTCACCTCGCCCACGCTGATCAGGCAAAGCCGTTTGTGATTCGCACGGAGTGTATGAAAGAGCTCGAGCAGGTACCGCGCTGCGTCGGCATAATCCCAATCGTCACAACTGTTGTCCACGGCCACAAAATAACCGGCCTTCTGCGCCAGCGCACGCGCATTCTCCACCAGGTCGTGGCTCGACAGCAGAATCTCGAAGACCGAATCGCGAAAGGCCGGGTCTTCGCCGCTCATTGAGGCTGCGGCAGTCACGCGTCGCGCCGGCGTTGCTTCGGGCTTGCCTATTCGCGGAAAGAATGGCGGCCGCCAGCCCTTGTTTCCCGGCGATTCCGGCAGATCTTCGCGCTCAAAAAAGCTGCGTATCGAAGCGGGCAGCTTGGAATTCAGGTTGTACTTCGCCAGCAGCTCGCGCACGTCGGCCACCGTCGAGTGATCCGGCGACGTAGGCCCCGAAGAGAGCGCATCCAGGGATCGCAGCGGCACGTCGGGCACCAGCAGGCTCACCTTCGCGGCCTCCGGCGCGGCCATCGCCAGCCGCCCACCTTTTACAGCGGAAAAATGCTTGCGCAGCGTATTCATCTCGTGGATCGGCGCACCCGAGCCGACCAGCAGCTTGTGAAACTCAATCGTCTCTTCGAGGGTGATCGCGGAGTCCAACGGCAGGTCAAACATGGCCGAGCCGCCGCCGGATATAAGGAAGAAAACCAGTGTATCTTTCTTCGCCTTCCTCAGCATGGCCAGCGTGGCGCGCGCCGCGGCAAACGACTCTTCGTTGGGCAGCGGATGCCCGCCATCAAAGTAGCGGAAACGCCAGTTGCGCTTTTGCGGAAGTTGATTCGAGCAGCAGATTCCGCGCAGCCCCTGGCGTCGTTTCATGCGCTCCAGCAGCGTGTCCAGCATCGGTGCCGCGGCCTTTCCCAGCGCGATTACGAAGACGCGCTTGTAGC
Source organism: Occallatibacter sp. (assembly GCA_049508975.1). Classification (GTDB taxonomy): domain Bacteria; phylum Acidobacteriota; class Terriglobia; order Terriglobales; family Acidobacteriaceae; genus Telmatobacter. The sequence continues at coordinate 35,513 of JBELAI010000026.1, forward strand.
TGGAAAGATTGACGGCCGGAGGCCCGCTGCCGTCCGGCAAAAGCCGAACCAGCGTATTGCCCTCAAAGCGTAGCCGGCGGTCGAATGCCGAGGCAATGTTGCAGGCCGCAACTGCGTCTTTGAATATCTCGGTCGCTGTCGCGTGCATGGTTTCTAGAATGGAGTCGCTCACCGGCGTCATCGCATTTGCTCCTTCAGCCAAACGGAAAGTGCCTGTTGCATCGGCGCCAGTTGACCCGCAAAGAAGTGATCTGCACCGGAGATCATCGTCAGTTGTTTTGGTTCGGCGGCAGTGGCGGCCACCTGCGCCAACTGTGCGGCAGGTGCGAACTTGTCCTGGTCTCCGCTGAGAAAAAGCTTGGGGATTTTGCATTCGGCGAGGAATTTATATTTGTAATCACGGCCTTCAGCGTGGGTCGGCAGCCCAAGTGCCACCAATGCACGAATTTTCTTCTGTTGTTCGTTTTCTTCTTCGCCGCATCTACAGCAGGCTCTCAGCGCCATGGCCGATCCAAAGCTGAATCCCGCAACCACCAGCGGCAGTTTGTATTCGTTTTCAAGCCAATGCATCGCTGCCAGCACATCTTCGCTCTCTGCTTTCCCGTCGTGTATGCCCTGGCTCAACCCTGTGCCGCGAAAGTTGAACCGCAACACCGGCAGCGCCAGCCCCCACGAGGGGTCGTTCAACACCTTCATGGCGTGGTAAACAACCTTGTTGTGCATTGTTCCACCGCCCTTGGGATGTGGATGGCAGACCAGAGCGGCAAGCGGCGCGTAGGGTGCGCCTTCGTTCAAAACCGCTTCCAGCCTCCCGGCCGGGCCGTTCAAATCCACGGAACGCACCCTTGCTGGCGCATTGGCGCCTGACGTCGTGGTTGTGCCGGTCGGGTCGGGTGCGGCGGTTGCAAACATTCCACTAACCATTCTACGCCGGGGAGGGAGTTTTTCCTGTCCCTCGAAAGTCACCGCTGTGGAGTTTTTGGTTTCCGTTTCTGCTTACTCCCGGTGCAAGGCAAATCGTTTCACTACTGGGGATGCGGACAATTCGGCACAGCTCCCTCGGGCCGTAAGGTATTCTGGCAGCATCATGTCCGATCTTATGGTCGCCGATGTTCTTGATCCCGTCCGCTTTACCATTGCCCTGTGCCAGATCGAGTCCACCACCTACAACGAAGGAGCCGTCGGCGATTTCCTGGCCGATTTCCTCGCCGGGCGCGGCTGGGCTGTCGAGAAGACTCCCGTAGAACAGCCGGACGAAAGCTCCACGGTCAGCACGCGTTGGAACGTCTATGCCGGAACAGCCGGCGAGACTCCCGACCTTGTCTTCTCCACCCATATGGACACGGTTCCGCCCTACATCCATCCCACCGAGGATGCGGATTTTCTCTACGGACGCGGCGTGTCCGATGCCAAGGGCATCATCGCCGCCCAAGTAGCCGCCGCTGAAGCTCTTCGTGCGCAGGGTTTTCGCGTCGGTGTCCTGTTCGTTTCCGGCGAGGAGCGCGACTCCGCCGGCGCCAAGACCGCCAACGAAAACCCCAAAGGCAGCCGCTTCCTCATCAACGGCGAACCCACTGACAACCGCCTCGCCCTGGCCTCCAAAGGCTCACTGCGCGCGATTTTGAAGTCGACTGGCAAAATGGCCCACTCCGCCTATCCCGAACTCGGTGAAAGCGCCGTCCACAAGCTGGTCGAGGCGCTGGCCAAGGTCCTTGCCATTCCGCTTCCGTCGCTTGAAGACGTAGGCCCCAGCACCCTCAACATCGGGCAGATTCATGGCGGTCACGCTCCCAATGTCATCGCCGACAAGGCTGAGGCGCAAGTGCTGGTCCGCCTGGTAGGGGACTCCGCCCCAGTGCGCGCCGCCATAGTTGAAGCCGCCGCCGGCCTGGCAGAAGTGGACTTCACGCTAGAGATCCCCTTCGTCCGTCTGCGCGCCGTCGAGGGCCTGCCCACCATGATCGCCAAGTTCACCACCGACATTCCCCAACTGAGCAACTGGGGCGAACCGCTTCTCCTCGGCCCAGGGTCCATCCACGTAGCCCACACCCCGTTTGAGAAGCTCTCCAAGAAGGAACTGCGCGAATCCGTCGACCTCTACATCCAGGTGGCGAAGCAACTATTGGCCTGACCGCGCATTTCGCGACATTTCACGCCGTCCCAAATCCTTTCTCTGCTATGATTCCCGCGCGGTCTTCCCATTTGCATCCAATCCAGCGAGGTCACCATGTCAACCGTTGCCAGCGCCCCCGTCACGCCCGAACGTATTTATCAACTTGCCTGGGGCTATGCTCCCCCGCTTGTCCTTGAAGCGGCCATACGCCACCGTGTCTTCGACGTGCTGGACGCTGGTCCCATGTCTCTGCACCAAATCCACGAAGCTACGGGCGCATCGGAGCGCGGTCTCTCCGCGATTCTCAACTACCTCGCCGGCTTCGATTTCCTTCGCAAAGACGCCCAGGGCAACTACTCGCTCGCCCCGGAAAGCGCCGCGTTTCTGGTCAGCACCAAGCCCGGCTTCCAGGGCGGACTCATCCGCCACACCAGCGAGCAGTTGCTGCCAAACTGGCTGCAGCTCAACCGGGTAGTCGAAACCGGCACACCGGCAGTCTCCGTCAATCGGCAGGGCCCCGGCAGCGCGTTCTTCCACGAATTCGTCAACGACATCTTCCCCATGAGCTATCAGGTCGCCCAGGAACTGGCCCAGGAACTCAAGCTCCAGGACGCCGGCGGATTGGTCAGCGTTCTCGACCTTGCCGCCGGCTCCGGTGTTTGGGGCATCGCGCTCGCGCAGAGTTCAGGCCAGGTTCAGGTCACCGCCGTGGACTGGCCGGAAGTGATTCCCGTTACCAAGGCCACCGTTGCGCGTTTTGGACTCTCAGACCGCTTCACCTTCGTGGAGGGTGACCTGCGCGAAGCGGATTTTCGCGGCGAGCACAACATCGCAACGCTGGGCCACATCCTGCACAGCGAAGGCGTGGAGCGCAGCAAGGCCCTGCTCCAGAAGACCTTCATGGCGCTCGCCCCAGGCGGCATCATCGCCATCGCCGAGTTCCTGGTAAACGCGGACAGAACCGGCCCCATGAATGGCCTCACCTTCGCCATCAACATGCTGGTGAACACCGACTGCGGCGACACCTTCTCCTTCGAGGAGGTCAGCGCCTGGCTAACAGAAGCCGGATTCATCGATGCGCGGACTCTTCCCACGCACGGCCCATCGCCGCTGATCCTTGCGACCAAGCCGTAAACGCAGGAAGAGACGAAACCGTCTGGTTGCCCTGTCCTTTCGATTGTTTCTGTCGAAAGGGTGGGAAGCCGCGAACCCGAGTGCCGCGCAAGCGGCGTCTGCCCCACCGCAGGTGGCTGCACCGCCGCAGGTGGTCACATCAGACGCAAAGCATCCACATCGACCACCAGATTACGCCGCGGAACGTTAGCCTCATCCGCGTGCGCCAGCATCGCTCGTAGCGCGGCATTCAGCATCTTCCGGGAAGCAGCTTTCAGAATGAGATGAAACCGGTAAGTCCCCTTGATCCGCGCAATCGGCGCAGTGCACGGCCCCAGCACGCGAACACCTTCCGGCGCAGCCTTCAGGAACCACTTCCCAATCTCGCTCGACCAGGCAACAGCTTCTTCCAGCTTCTGCGATTGCACCAACACATTGGCCAGCACGCCGAATGGAGGGTAATGCATCCAGCGGCGGAACTTCAACTCGCGATCAACGAAGCTGATGTAGTCGTGCTTGCTCGCCGCCAGAATCGCGTAGTGGTCGGGATAATACGTCTGCACCACAACACGCCCTTGCAAATCGCCGCGCCCGGCGCGCCCTGAAACCTGCGTCATCAACTGAAAGACCCGCTCAGCCGCGCGAAAATCCGGCATCGACAGCGAGTGGTCGCAACCGACAACGCCTACCAGTGTGATGCCGTGGATGTCGTGCCCTTTGGCGATCATCTGCGTGCCGACCAGCAGATTTATTTCGCCGGAATGCAGCCGCGCCAACAGCCGTTCCAGGTCGTAGCGCCCGCGCACCGTGTCGCGATCCATCCGCCCGATGCGCGCGCCGGGAAAAATCTCTCCCAACCGTTCTTCACCCTGTTCCGAACCAGCTCCTAGATAATAAAGGTGCTCGCTGTCGCACTTCGGGCAGCGTGCCGGCACCGTGCGCCGATACCCGCAATAGTGGCACTCCAGCCGCTGTCCCTCGCGCGCCTGCCCTGCATCTTCCGCCGGCGGTTTGTGATGCGTAAGCGAGATGGCGCAGTTCTGGCACTCCAGCTTTTCTCCGCACGCGCGGCAGATTACGGCAAACGAATATCCGCGCCTGTTCAGCAGGATCAAAGCCTGTTCGCCGCGATCCAATGCCTGTTGCGTCTGCTCAATAAGTGCGCGCGAGAAGAGCTGATCCTGCCCAGTCTCCTGAAACTCCTTGCGCATGTCGATGAGTTCGACTTCAGGCAGCGGCCGGTTCATCACGCGGTCGCGAATTTCGATGCGCGCGTACTTGCCCTGGACCGAATTCTGCCAGCTTTCCAGCGAAGGAGTTGCCGAACCGAGAACGACCACCGCGCCTTCCAGCTTGGCGCGCATCACAGCCACATCGCGCGCGTTGTAACGCGGCGTCTCCTCCTGCTTGTAGCTCTGGTCGTGTTCTTCATCGACGAGAATCAACCCAAGATTCGGCGCAGGTGCAAAAATCGCCGACCGCGTACCCACCACAATAGGCGCGTCTCCGCTGCGAATACGTCGCCACTGCTCGCTGCGCTCCTCAGGTGTAAGCGCCGAGTGCAGCAGCGCCACGCGTTGCCCGAAGGCCTGGTCCAGCAGCCCCGCCGTTTGCGGCGTTAATCCAATTTCTGGCACCAGCAGGATGGACGACAACCCGCGATCCAATGCCCGCTGCATCGCCGCCAGGTAAACCGCCGTCTTCCCCGATCCCGTGACTCCATGAAGCAGAAAGGTATGAAATCCCCCGAGCGCCGTGGCAACCGAAGCCAGCGCCTCGGTCTGCGGCTCGTTCAGCCGAATAGCCGCGGGATCCGGAACAATTCCCCCCAAACGAAAAGCCGCCGGACGTTCGTCGATGCGCACCAGACCGCGCCGCACCAGCGTTTGCAGCGTGGAGGACGGCAGATCGCGCGCCCTCAACTCAACCAGCGGCAGTTCTCCGCCGCACGCCGCCAATTCCGCCAGAATAGCCTGCTGCTTCTGCGTCAATGCCGGTAGCCGCGCCTCCGGAATCAGCACCGCATACCGCTCTGTCCGCCGCGCATCCCGCTCCACTGCCGTCGTCTCGCGCGCAATCCATTTTTTGCGCACCAGCGCCGCCAGCACTTGCAGCGTGGCCGCAGTCGATGTTCGCAGAGTCGAGACCTTTACTGGCGCGCCCGATGCCAGCCGCGCAAGAACCCGATGCTCCAAGTCCTGCTCTTCCGGCGACAACTTTCCCCGCCGCTTCGAGCTGGACTTTCGATCACGTTGAATAATGGGTGCCCCAGAGCCTGCCCTGAGCCCGTCGAAGGGGCTCGCATCTGAGACCTGGGATTCCACCGACCCCCGCTCCAGGCAATCCGCGAGAACGTCGCGCCCAAGATCGGTGATCCGGTAATAAACCGTGCGCCGCACCTCCGCCATGAGCGGCAACATGCCCCGCAGCACCTCGCCCAGAGGGGCCAGATAATACTGCGCCATCCACTCGGCCAGGGTCAGCAAATGCTCGCTCAGCAGCGGTTCATCGTCCAGAACTGCCTCAAGGTAACGCACTTCAAACGTCGTCGGCACTGGCACGCCTACTGCAGTGACAATGCCGATAAGCTTCTCTTTGTTGAACGGCGCAACCACCCGCGCGCCGCGTTGCGGAAGCTGACCGTCCTGCACGGCGTATGTGAACACGCGATCCAGCGGCACGGGCAACGCGACTTCGCAGCAATCTGGCATGGCAGGCAAGATTTAGTGTAGGGGATGAGGCAAACCGCAGGCTCCCTGTGAATATTTGGCAATATCGATTTACCTGCCTCGACCAAAACCCGGCCTCACCCATTACAATTCATTGCTGATGACACCCAAAGCCGAATCCGCCCCTCTTCCCGTGCCTGTTGTACCGATAACCGCTTCGTCTCACCCCATCACCATGACCATTGACATCGGCGGCTCGGGCCTGAAGGCCATGTTGCTGGATGTCAAGGGCAGACCAGTCAGCGATCGCCAGCGCGTGGTGACTCCGGAGGTGCCGACCCCGGATGCCGTGCTCAAGAGCCTGGAAGAGTTGCGTAAACAGATTGGCCAGTTCGACCGCGTGTCGGTTGGATTTCCCGGCGTGGTCAAGCACGGCCGCACCTTTGGCGCGTTCAACCTTCATCCGCTGTGGGCGGGTGGGTTCCCGTTGCAGGCCGAGCTTGAAAAGCGCTGGAAGAAGCCCGCGCGCGTGGGCAACGACGCCGATGTTGCCGGCTACGGGGTCATCAAGGGCGATGGGGTGGAACTGGTGCTGACGCTGGGCACGGGCCTGGGCGGTGCGCTCTTCACCAACGGCCATCTCTGCCCTGGCCTCGAAATCGGCCACGCCATTTGGCGCAAGAAGGGCATGACGTACGAGGACTACATTGGCCGCCGCGGTCTCGACAGGTTCGGCAAGAAAGAGTGGAACAAGTTTGTCCAGGAAGCCATCAAGGACACCGAGGCGCTCTTCAATTGGGACCACCTCTACCTGGGCGGCGGCAACACCAAGAAGCTCGACTTTTTACCGCCGAAAAACGTGGCGATCGTGTCCAACGAACAAGGCCTACTGGGTGGCGTCTACCTGTGGAAGGATCAAGCGTAAAGGAGCTGCTTCTCGTTCTTCTGACCACTCTTAACCAACCACAAACCTGTCATCCTGAGCGAAGCGTTCTTCAGCGGAGTCGAAGGACCTGCTTCTCGTTCTGTTCTCCTATCGCGAGGGAAGAAATCACAGCCCTCAATGAACACATCCTCAATGATGAAACCCAGCCCCTTCCGGCGACGCCTTGAACCCTGGCTGAGTCGCAAACCAGTCGAGATGGCGGCGGATATCCCGAACCAACATTCCCGCCAAATCATGCGTGAAGCCGTTGCGAATAACTGCGCGCTGCAGGATGAGGTCTCCGCGATTGGCGGGCATCCTATACGATGGCACCTGCCAACCCCGGTCGCGCAGCCGGTCAGACAAATCGTAGAGAGACCAGTTGCACGTCGATGGATCCTTCAACGTCCACGCAATCACGGGAAGATCGTGGCCAGTCGAAAGCATCTCAAATGGACCTAACGCGGCAATCTCTCTGGCGAGCTCAATAGCCACCTCGCGGCATGCCTCGTGAATGGCGCGATAGCCTGACCGGCCCAGCCGAATCAAGTTGTAATACTGGGCCACAATCTGGCTCGCGGGGCGCGAAAAATTGATTGCCAATGTAGGCATTGCGCCGCCAAGATAATCCACGTTGAAAATCAGATCTGGATCGAGATCGGATAGCTCGCGCCAGATGATCCAGCCAACACCGGGATACACCAGCCCATATTTATGGCCGGAAGTATTGATGGATTTCACGCGGGGCAGGCGAAAATCCCAATGAAGTTCCGGCTGCAGAAACGGCGCGACGAAGCCTCCGCTGGCGCCGTCCACGTGAATGGGGATATCGAGGCCGGTCTTCTCCTGCAGTTGATCGAGAACACCGCTGAGTCCCAGCACGTCTTCATAGTGGCCAGTAAATGTGCTGCCCAGGACAGAGACAACGCCGATGGTATTTTCGTCGCAAACAGCGGCGGCGCGCTCGGGATTGGTGACAACCTCGTCGCCTTCGAGCGGCACTTCGCGAGCTTCCACATCCCAATAACGGCAGAATTTATGCCAGCAAACCTGCGTGTTACTGCCCATCACCAGGTTCGGCTTGTCTGTCGCCTTGCCGAGCTTGCGCATCTTCTGTCGCCAGCGCCACTTGAGCGCAAGTCCACCCAGCATGCAGGCTTCGCTCGATCCGATGGTCGACGTGCCGATCGTCGTCTCCGGACTTGGCGCGTTCCACAACTGAGCCAGCATGTGCACGCAGCGCATCTCCAACTCGGCCGTCTGCGGATATTCATCCTTGTCGATCATGTTCTTGTCGAAGGTCTCGGCCATCAGCTTGTGCGCCTCGGGCTCCATCCATGTGCTGCAGAAGGTGGCGAGGTTAAAGCGCGAACTGCCGTCGAGGATCAGCTCATCGTGGATGAGGCTGTAGGCGGTGTTGGGCGCCATGCCGTCCTCGGGGATGGCGTGTCGCGGCGTAGGCCCCAGCAGCGAGTGGCGCGCATACATGGGGCGAACCTGGTCGGCGCTGAAGTGCTTGCGGATGGGCTTGAGAAGTGGGACGTCGGCGCTCATGAATGGGGATTCCTCCGGAGTCCTCATGGTAGCGGGAAGAATCGGATTTGAGTGTCAAAAGTGGATGCTAAAGTCGCGGGTAACGAGTTTATCTCATAGGTTGCTTGATTATTATTCGTTTATAAACGATAATACTTTGTGTACGAGATTCGCCATTACCTGACGCGGAACGATAAGGACCTGTATGCGGAATGGCGAAGGGAAATTCGCGACACGAGAGCCAGGATCGCCATTGACCGGAGAATCAACCGCATTGAGATCGGCAATTTTGGCGACCACCGGTTTTGCCGGGATGGGATTTGGGAGCTGCGAATTGATGTCGGGCCGGGGTATCGGGTCTATTACGCTATTGCGGGAACCAAGGTGGTACTGCTGCTTTGCGGAGGCGACAAGCGGACACAAGATGCGGACATCGACCGCGCATATGAATATTGGCGGGACTGGCAAGGAAGGAGCTAACGATGAAAGATAGAAACCACGATGAATCCATGGCGGAACTTTTCAAGGAAGACCCTGCCTACGCGGTTGAGATGCTGAACGCAATTCTCGAAGACGGCGAACAAGGCGAACTCCTCATCGCCTTGCGCCAGATGACCAAGGCATTTGGTGGCGTTCAGGACGTGGCACAAAAGGCAAATCTAAATCCGACGCAACTCTATCGCACTTTGTCTGTGGAGGGAAACCCCGAGCTACGCAGCTTGTCGGCCATTCTTAATGCTATGGGTTTGCGGCTGGCTGTCGAACGAGTCACGGCTGCGTAAAGCCAAACCTGCCCATCTCAGCTCTTCGCCGGCGCCTTTAATCCCAACTCCCGCATAGCAATCTGCAAGTCAGCCCACGCTTCCTTCTTCTGCCGTGGATCGCGAAGCAAATACGCGGGGTGATAGGTAACGATCAACTGCAGGCCGCGAAAGGAGTGTACTCGGCCGCGAAGGCCTGCCAACGGCTGGCGCTGGCCGAGGAGATACGTGGCGGCAGTTGCGCCCAAGGCCACCAACACCTGCGGCCGGACAACGTCGATCTGGCGGAAGAGGAATGGCGAGCAGGTGTTGCCTTCATCCGGCTCCGGCGTGCGATTGCCCGGCGGCCTGCACTTCACCACGTTGGCAATGTAGACTTCCTCGCGCTTCAGTCCCATCGCGGTGATCATGTTGTTCAGCAACTGGCCGGCCTTGCCTACGAATGGAATGCCCTGTGCGTCTTCGTCCGCTCCTGGGCCTTCGCCTACAAACATCAAGCGCGCGTTGGGGCTTCCATCGCCAAAGACCAGCTTATTGCGGCCTTTGTGG
>JBELAI010000260.1:0-7458 GCA_049508975.1 Occallatibacter sp.
CCTCCGCTGACTCAGGCGTCAGCATTAGGGCAAAGTTATGGCGGTTTTGGGGCCGCGTCCAATGAATTCCAGGGAGACCGTTATTCCATTTGGGAATAACGACCGGGTTTGTGGGGGAGGATTTTGCCTACAATTTGTAGTCGCGAATGGTTTCCGGTGCTCCTGCGCCACCCTTATATAAGGATGCTTCCACGGCTGGACGAACCAAGACGTAGCAGGTGAAGCTGGTTCCGTCTGTCAACTCAATCTGGACGCGCGACCCGTCGCCGGTGTCCCGGTGAATCCTGAGCAATTGAATTGTCTTTCCTGCCACTTCCGGGCAGTCGATGAAATCTGTGTTCACAGATTCTCCCTCCTCTCCTATTGAATCGTATCCTTCCCACCTCAATGCTGGCCCAATCCGATGAATTTTTCGTCAACTGGGGCAGTTTCCGGCAGCGCGCAGGACGAGAGCGGCGCTTGGATACAACTCCAACCAGGACATTATCACACTCATCGTGTGTAGACGCATAGTGGTCAGGCTTCGAGCATGGAGATGTGGCCCCACGCTCCGTTAAGTCTCGATTCGGCACTAGGTTGCGTCAACTCCGCGACGAGCGGGGCTATTCCCAGGAAGAACTGGCCGAGCGCGCCGGACTGCATCGGAACTATGTCGGCGGCGTTGAGCGCGGAGAGCGGAATGTGGCCCTGGAAAACATCGTCAAGCTGGCAAAGGCGCTTTCGGTCAAACCGGGCGACTTGTTTAGTGATTTCTCTTAGAATTCGGCACAAGAAAAGCTATGCCGCCGTCATTTTTTTAATCTCCCCCTTTATTTGATTCACAAAGATATCTTCGTTGGATGGAGCTAAAGGAGTGAGGCGGAAGTGAGGATATGGTCGGCGCTGGGGGCGAAAATATTCTCGAAGCTGTGGATGAACAGAATTAGAGCAGAAGCCGCTTAGACGAAGGTTGGTGCCCATGTCGTCAATCAGACCTACGAAGGCTCGGCCGAGGCTCTTCTGAAGATTGCCGGCATAGAATTTGCATTCGTATCCAGCTACTAAACTTGCCGATGAGGGATCATCTGGTTGTTGCCTGCATTTGTCAGCTTCGTCCTTACGCATAATGCAAACATCTAGTTCGTGGGTCATTCCGCTCGCGCCGCGGAATTCAACGCCTGCGTGAATTTCGAATTCCTCTCCATTGACTGCGAATTCGGCATAGCCATAGTTCCTGGCCGTGGAATGAATCTGCCCAGGTGCCCCGCGGAAGATGAAAGGCACAGGCGTTCCGGAAATGCCGCGCAAGATAGGCGTGACGCCCAATTCGCGAACAGCTCTGAGGCAAAGGCCGAATACATATGCTTCATACGCCTTCTCTTCAACTGGGCGAACAAGCTGATACTGACCGATGCCAAGCGGGTGATCGAGGAGATTGTCGATCGCGGTTTCGAGATCATTGAGAGTTGCCATGGTCAATCCTCAAATCTAGCAGGTTCCTCAGTTGCGCTACATTTTTCTGCTGTTCTTCAATTTGAGTAACATCAATTTCTTGAAGTTCGAACATCTCTTCATTACGTTCGGAGATCTGCGTCTCTGTTCGCAGCTCAATTTCAATCCTCTTTCGCTCGTTTACGCTCTTACTTACAACCTCATCCCAATGTCCTTCAACAGCTTGCCAACGTGTTCGGGACGGCTGTGTATTGCCGAGTTCCGTCGCAGCCATATTCTTGGCGCTGGACGCTATAAATAGGGGTTGCTCCACGAAATAAGCTTGCAGTGCATCAAGGGCGGCCTGTAGAGCCTCTTCATAATCGTACGGAACTGTTCTTCGGTACGAACGGCTTCGCTTGCGGCGTTTCCCCACTTGTTGCGTCTCATCCACGTCTTTTCCGGCATCGACGACAGCCTGAATGTGCGTGGCCAATTGCTCGTCTCGCTTTCGAAGATGGGTCATCAGCACTTCAAAAGCCTGCTGCGGAGTGTACTCATTGATGGACATAATTCACTCGCCTTTGTTCAACTCTCCTTCTGTGAATAACCTGCCAAGAGCGCATCCAAATCCGCTTTGGTGCGTTCAAGAATCGACTGGAAACACTGATCACAATACCGCTTGTAGTTGCTGAAACTGCCGCCGAGCTGCGGGATTTCATAGCATTCCGTCCCCTTGGGAATATGCTCTTCGCAGCGCTTGCATTTGCTCGTCCCGTCGGTGACGGTCTTTCTCGGCGCACCAAGGGTACCGCCGATCAGGGACGGGACTTTTCCTTTAGGCTTGCCGTTTTTCATATTCGATCTGCGCCTTCTTGAGACGACGAACAAGTGTTTGTAGAATGTCGTCCAGCGAATCCAGGACGACCTTGAAGTCTTCCACAGAACAATCTTGGCGTTCTTTGCCCAGACGCTTGTTGATTTCGTGGTTGACCATCATTACTGCTGCTACGAAATTACTCCGTCCCGTGATGCCAAGGGATGTGTACTTGTACGGAATCTCCCGCCCCTCCATGTTGAGTTGAGCATGGTTAAGCAGTATCTTCGCTATGCGGTGGCCTTGTTCGCCGACGCGCTTGCGGGCCTCTTCCAGCGCGCGCTGCGGTTGAATGGAGAAGTTCTCCGCCGCAGGCCGCTTCACCATCCCGCCGAGCTTGGACCGCTTTACGATCTCCTCCGCCTGACTCGGATCGAGCCCCAACAGCTTCATCCTCTCGCGCAGGTCCGCGACGATCTGCTGATCCTCAACAGAGGTGAAATCCTCCTCCCATAGACTGTCCACAATCTCGCCGCTTACTACGACTGCGTTCTCGTTGGCGGACAGCCGCGTATCGCCCGCACGCACATTAGTGGGCAACTCAGGCTCTTCGCCGCCGATAACCTTGTCCCAGAAGGCTTCGTCGTCACGCTCGAACTGCTTGAATTCTTTGAGGCGTTGATCGAGGTTCATGCCGAGGTGAGTGACGATGTGGCCCAGGTTGTCCGGATGCGTAGGATCGTTCTGAACCACTACGCGCATGATGCGACCTACGAATTGGATATACGGCGCGAGAGTGCGGAAAGGGCGGAATATTGCAGCCACGCTCAGGTGTGGATGATCGAAGCCCTCGCCCAGCATCGACACTTGGATAATGCAGTCGAGCGTACCGTTGCGCAGCGCAACAAGCACCTTCTTCTGCTCCTCCGGCTCCTGCTGACTGTGGATAATATCCGCAGTGTATCCACGCTCTGCATAAAGCGAACGAACGTCTCGGGCATGATTGATGGAACACGCAACAGCGATTAGCTGGTGGCGCGTTCCTGTCTGTCGCATCTCCTCCAGCTTCTCCAGGCTGGCGTTGACGATGTGCTTATTGCAGAGAGGCGCCAAAGCTACGCCCCGGCTGAACCAATCTTCTTCCTTCAGCTTAAAGACCTCATCTAGCATGTATTTGCGCCCGCGCTCGTCCATGAAGCTCAACTCGATCTCCGACGGTGCGACGTAACTGGCTTTCAACCGTTTGATGTAGCCCTTGAGCGTTGCGCTGCGGAAGGAGTAGCGGTAGACGAGCTCGCCGTCGATCTCCTGGCGGTCGCTTCGGAAAGGCGTCGCCGTGAGATGAATTACCTTGGCCTTGGGAAACCGCTCCAGAACTTTTTTCCAGCTATCTGCGGCACTGTGATGCGCTTCGTCAACGATGATCATGTCGAAGAAATCATCGGGAAACTGCGCGAGCCATTTATCGATGGTCGTAGCCAATTGTTGGATGTTGGTGATGACGACGTGGCATTTCGTTGCAACTGAGACGTTGCCACTGTCGAGCGTGCAGGCCAAAGGTCCGGCGACCATCTGTGCGTCGCTTAAGACACCCGCCTTGCGCCAAAAGCACTTTACACGATTGGTAATGTCCATCGCCTCGTAGAGACCGTCTTTGATCGTGATGTTTGGAGCAATCACCAGCACACGGCCCTTAGCGATGCCAAGGGGCATAATCGAGGCAAGGCCGGTCTTGCCGCACCCCACGGGAATCTGGATGATGGCCTTGTTCTTGCCGGCGTGAAAGAACTCGAACACGCGCTCGTAGCCCTCGCGTTGCGGCTCGCGCAAGGAAGCGTTCGAGGCGATGTTGAAATCAACTTCGGTGAAAAACGTTTCGATTGGCTTGTTGCTTCTGACCCATAGGTCGAGTTGCTCCCGCTCAAACGTCCACTTCTTGCCGACCTTATTTGCCGGAATGCGCCCTTCACGAGCCAACGTGTACAGCACCGTCTTGCCCGTTCCGAGATACGTCGCCGCTTCTTCGAGAGATAGCCAGTTTCCCACCATATGTTTATCATTTGATAGCAAATGATAAATAATGTCAATCAGGATATTGTTCCGGACTTCCGAGGAATCGGAGCCCGAGGTGTGGAATGAGCTGCCTGAACAGGAATGCTAAGCAATTAATTCTCTTCCTTGACTCTCAGAATGGTCGATCAACTCGGAGGTCTGGGGTTGAAAATGAAGAGTGAATGGCGGATGAAAGCAAGATCGGAACTCCTTGGAACGATGACGAACTCGATTTGATCGTCGCCGACTACTTCGTTATGCTTACAAACGATCTCACCGGCGCGCCCTACGTCAAATCGAGGCACAATGCGGTCGTGATGGCGGAGACGGGGCGCACGCATCGCTCGGTGGAGTTCAAACACCAGAATATTTCCGCCGTACTGGACGAGCTTGGTCTTCCCTGGATTCCCGGATACATCCCCAAACGAAACTACCAAAACGCTATCTTCGAGACTATTGACCGATATCTTTCTGCGAACCCAGCGATCCTTGAGTTCATACCCGCACCAGCGAGGTACAGTTCGTTGTCGCCTTTTGTTGCAGCGCCGGAGCTCGTTCCTGTAGAACCAGTGCCGCCGCAACGGTTGCAGCGCCTTATCCGGAAGTTCGATCCGGTGGAGAGAGACCATCGTAACCGGGCGCTTGGGCGCGCGGGGGAGGCGTTTGTGCTGGACGTCGAACGTAACCGCCTCATCGAAGCTGAGCGCTCGGATCTAGCCAGGAAAATAAGGTGGGTTTCAGCGGAAGATGGGGACGGCGCGGGATACGATGTTTTTTCCTTTGAGCCAAATGGCAAAGAACGGCTCATCGAAGTGAAGACAACCAACGGAGCGGCGCGAACGCCCTTTCTTCTCAGCCGGAACGAGTGCGAACTAGCGGCAGAACGTCCCGTGGACTGGCGCATTTACCGCGTACATTTGTTTGCAAGAGATCCTAGAATCTTCACAGTCACACCGCCGCTCGCGGAGGCGCTGCGACTGACTCCAGAAATTTGGCGTGCATGTTTGTGAAGCCGGATAACCGGGAAGCCCACAGATCACTTGATCGGTTCACCATTGTGAAACCATATGCAATGGAATTGACCGGCATCGATATTGATATAAAGGCCGAACTGGTAACCAAACATCCCGGCCTGCGCAGTTAAGCCGATGAGCTTCTGGAAGTCACAAGGATCATAGTTGGCGTCCCGTTTGATTTCAATGACGAGCAAATTATTCTCCTGACCATTGAACCCACGATGATGCACGATGATATCTGGCAAAATGTAGTCGGTAGCGCGTCGCTCGGAACACTCACGGATGCCTTCTAGCGACTTCCGGACCAGACCGTAACGGTCGTATTCACAGTCCACGTTCCAAGAGGGAAATAGTGAATCCAGATGTACTGCCAAGCGGTGCGCCGTAGAGCGTTCGTGTACATCATCGAAAACAAGAGGCGGGTTCTCGGCCTGAACTTGGATAATAGCATCCGCGACCATCGCTTTGATTTCGTCGAGAGTCATGCCACATCAATCCGTCGCGACCTTTGTCGCGAAGACGCAGGGTTCAACGGTTCCGGGAGCAGCCAGGATCGGCCACCAAAACCGATGACCCGACCAGCCCAGTTCTTTGGAACCTTCCTGCTGCAAGAGCACTAGGGCTGGTTTTGAGCGCAGCGGATCAACCACAAGGGTGCGAATGGCGCCGCCGCCAAGGATTGAAAGCCCTGACTTGTCGCCTGACTTTTCTCGCGACAGCTTTCTGCCTGTTTCCACCAGCATGAGCACCTTTCCTTCACCGCCGTCCCTCACGTCCGAATAGTAGTCGAGCAGTCCCCGCATAGCGTCCCATTCGAATTCGTTGTCGGAAAACTCCAGAGTTTTCTCAACTATGGCGATGATGTGCAACGCCGTGCCGCGATCTATCTCAATGAACGTCTTGTTATCCCGAACACTGCGCGGGATCAAGGTGTTAAGTTCCCGCTCCGCTGCCGCCAATTCGCGTCCAGTGCGCGTTTGGAATCCCGTAGGGAGGTAAAGCCCCGTGGGCCTAATAGCAACCACATTACTCAGCAGCACCTTGTTCGGCGCGCAGGGGCGCACGCGGTTTGCCGCATCAGCTTGAATGAAAACCACGCCCTGTTCGTGCGCGCCACTCTCGAAAGCTCCACGTAGGGCATTCTCAAATTCGTTGATTGTGTAAAGGCGGTCATAAACGTCACGCGACGTGTAGAACCTCGTGACGGCCAAATCGCGGCGGTCGCGGTTGCCATACATCCGCGAGTGTTGCAGCACTGTGTCAGCCTGCATCGTTTTCGGATTCCGGCCATAATAGAAGGCGATCAGGTTGGGAATAGTGATGCCCCGGTCGAGAATGCTTCCACCGACAAAAATGTTGAATGGCGTCCTGAGCCTTAATTCCGCTCTTTCATCCAATAAGTCCATCACAGCCGTGTCGGAGTTTACCTTTTCCTTGACGACGTCTCCGCTTTGCAGTCCTTCAATAAACATCTCGAATGCTTCATCTGCATTCGGCGTTCGTCCTTTATCGGCAGCGATTGACGCACTCAAATCAGCAAACGCTGCCTCGAACAATGGCCGCAGTTTTTCCGGCTGATCGGTGGCTGCCTTCGTTGCTGCATCGAACACCCACTCGATGACCTGGTCCTGCCATGAGTGCGCAGCTTTCTGCGTGTCGTTATGGATCACCATAGCGTACTTGCGACGCTTCTCACCAGCGTCCGCCTGTTGCCAGCGGCGCAGACAAACGGCGAGCACGAAAGTCATGATTGCTCGCACCAGACCCGTCGTATTGGGCATGTCCAATACGCGATCATGCTTGATGCGGCGTTGATCCGGCTTTCGCAAGGCATTCTGCTCATCCCGCGGTACTTCCACGAACAAGAATGAACGTGGATCATTCTCAAGAGGCGCAATGAAGTAATCATCCCCGCCGACATAGCCGCCGTGAATCGGCAACAGCTCCGTAAAAGCGGGCTTCTTGGGCTTAAATACGTACCCTTCCGCGTCCCCTACTTCGTAACTGTCTGGCTGTAGATACAGGGAATAGGGCGTCGCGGTGACCTGAAGATAGGCCACCTTGCCGACGAGCCTGCGCATTGCATCTAACTGATCCGCAATCTTGCCCTGTTCAATATCTGGCTGGTTCTTTTTGCGCACGAACCGGATGCTTGCAAGATCA
>JBELAI010000261.1:0-7408 GCA_049508975.1 Occallatibacter sp.
CACCCGTTTATGCGGGCTGGCTTGGCAGGGGAGATCAATAGCCAGCCGGATATGCGCGTCGTTGCCGAGGCAAGTGATGGAATCGAGTGTCTCGAGAGATTCAACGAAGTCCTGCCTGACGTCACACTGCTCGATTTGAGGATGCCAAACATGAATGGGTTGGACGCTCTAAAGGCGATTCGAGCCGTGAAACCCGATGCAAAGGTGATTATCTTGACAACTTTGGTCGGAGATGTTCAGGTCTACCGCGCTTTTCAATATGGCGCGATGGGATATTTGCTCAAAAACCTCTTGCAAAACGAATTGGCCGATACAGTCAGGGCTGCGATGAAGGGGCAAAAGCGAATGCCGCCAGAAATTGCTGCCAATGTTGCATTGCACGCTACTGACGAAGATCTGACCGAGCGAGAACTCTCGGTACTTCGCGCCATCTCAAAAGGTTGCTCGAATAAGATCATCGGGGCTGAGTTGGGTATCTCCGAGCACACGATCAAGAATCACGTGCAAACCATTTTGGCAAAGCTGAGAGCAAACGATCGGACGCACGCCGTGACAATTGCTTTGCAGCGGGGCTTTATTGAAATGTAGGGCTCGTGATGCGACCTAAACGGTGAGGTAGGAGACCGTTTCCCGATTCATCTAAGATGGATGCTCGGTCAACGTTAGTTGGCGGTGACTCTAGCCCTCGAATCCGGACTGAATATTCCTTTCGCCACCGTGCCGGCGGCGTTCCTAGATTCGCTGCGAACGTTCGACTGAAGGCCGCCTGGTCTGAAAAGCCCACTTCAAGCGCGATTTCAGCGACCGAAAGCCGGGAGTGCAGAAGAAGCTGTTGCGCGCGTTCGATTCTTTTGTTCATCACGAACTTGTGCAACGAAGTGCCGAACGTGACTCGAAAGCATCGACAGAAATAACTTGCGGAGACACCACACTCGGCCGCGACCCGTTTTAGCCGCACATCTCCCGAAAGATTCTGCTCTAAACATTCGAGCGTCCTTCTCTTCTGCCATGGCGCTAAGCCGCCCCGATACGGCTGGCGGGTTAATGGGAGCGCACTATATGTCAGGACAACGTGACCGCATAGCATTTGAAGGTACTCATCTAAGAACAACCCAGGGAGCTCGAGCCTCTGGCACACATGCGGGCGAATCATTTCCGCGAGATGATAAAAAACCAGATCTAAGTGGCTTTCCGGGCAGCGCAAGTGGCCAACCATTGGTAACTCGGCCTCCTCAGTGAATGCGTTGAGAGTTGCTCGTGGAATGTTGAAGTGAATGACTTCGAATGGAGTGTCCCTGAGCACTTGCGGGCGCGATTCCATGTCGAAGATACCGATACTCCCGCGCCCCCAGGCAGGAGTATGGGTGTATCGACCATCGACCCATGATCCCCAATTGAGCGAATCTGGCTGAACGAGGTGGACTGGGATGGTAAATCCCTTCTCCGACGCTTGTGGCTTCGTAGGATCAGGTTGCCCAGTCGGTGATTTCACGTATGTGATTGCCGCCAGCGTAGCGTTGTCGGATCTTAGGACGAGGCTCGGGGCTTCGGCGACACCGAATGCCTGGCCCAACTGGTTTCCAAAAAGACGTGGTCCGTATCGCATAAGAGCCTCCTGAACTCGACGGGATTCGGCTGCAGAGCCACATTTCGAAGCCCGATACGCTCACAGTATGGCCTGAAAGTGCATTTCGAAAGAGCCATACGGGCCAATCGGAGTAGTCAATTCGAGGGGGATGAATTTGGTGTCCGAAAAGTCAAGAAAGGAACCATTTCATCAAGAATCTTTCCAGAGAACCGGGATAGGCTGGGAGCGATTGGATGGAGACTGTTCACGCACAAATCGAGAGGCTATGCTTCCCGTCGACGAAGGCTTTTGAGGAAGTTCTGGCTGGACTGTACAGAGGTATCAGCAGGCCGAACCTCGACGAACTAAAGCAACGGCTGGAGAAAGCTCACGATCTTGCGGAGTTTGCGCAGATTGTTAAGGCAGTCGTTGGGAGCGCGGGTCTGCTTGAATTCCTTCGCCTGGATTTGGGCGCGGCATTGAGGGTAGGATCTGTGGGGTCCTATCGGATGATCCGGATCATCGCGGGGAATCCAATGATCATGCGCAGTATGACTCAAAGCGTGCCAGCGGCGGGATCTTATGCGCCTATAACGATCCTCATCTATCAGTTCGGTGGCGATGTGCGCGTTTGTTACGACACCTTGTCGAGCCTATTGGCTGCCTATGACAGCCCCGAGGCGTTGCAAATCGCGCAGGACCTGGACAACAAAGTTGTACGCCTGATCGAGAGTGCAGTGAAATGAGGCCGACGGCGCGACAGATTGAGGGCACGAAACTGCAAAACGCGCGAAATTGCGCAAGAACAATTTCGGCGAGGGCCTTAGGATGCATTTGAAGGGCGCTCTCATTCCCGCCCGCATAGTGGTTGGGTCAAAGGGTTTCGCGGATGTAAGGACATCGAACTTGAATGATTTGTTGAATCTAATACTGAAAAGGAGAAAGTCATGACGAAAAGTAACGGAGTTGTAACGCTCGCTGCTGCCTTGATGGGGGCGGTTCTGCTGCTGGAGACGACTATGAACATTGCCGCGGCGGCGCCACCGACCGGCATCAGGAACGTGGTGCTGGTCCACGGCGCCTTCGCCGATGGCTCCGGCTGGGGAAGCCGTCGCGAAGATTCTTGAGAGGGACGGCTACACCGTGTCTGTGGCGCAGCCCCCCGAGACCTCCTACGCCGACGATCAAAAATACACGAAGGCCGCAATCGACGCCATGGGCGGACCCGTCGTACTGGTCGGCCACAGCTACGGCGGGTCCATCATCAGCGAAGCCGGTAACGATCCAAACGTTGCAGCGCTTGTCTACATTGCCGCCTTTGCGCTCGATGAAGGCGATAGCTGTGCGTCGATCGAACAGGCACTGCCGCAAGCCTCCAAGGCATTCAAGGCGGACAGCAACGGCAACTGGTGGATAGAAAAGGAGCATTTCGCGGCCGACTTTGCGGCGGATGTTCCGCCGGCCGAATCCCGCTACATGGCTATCTCGCAGGTGCCGATCTCTACCGATTCGTTCACTCACAAGGTGACGAGTCCAGCATGGAAGACCAAGCCCACCTGGTACATGGTGGCCACCGCAGACCGGTCGATCAATCCGGACCAGGAGCGCATGATGGCGAAGCGCGCCAATGCCAAGACGGTCGAAGTGAATGCCAGCCATGTGGCCTACATGTCTCACCCGAAGGAAACAGCCAAGCTAATCGAAGAGGCTGCCTCCGCGGCACATGCAACGAGTAGTCAATAGGTCTTTACGGTCAAGTGAGAAGCACGTTCTGCAGCACAGGTGGGGGCGGTTTTGGTGCGAAGGCGTTCGAAATTGAAAATCAAACGGTCCGAGTGGATCTTAACTACAAAGGAGAATAGTCATGAAAGAGCATATTAAGAACGTGGTCTTGGTGCATGGTGCATTCGCCGATGGTTCCGGCTGGGAAGCCGTCGCTACCATCCTCAAGAACGATGGGTACAAGGTGTCGGTAGCGCAACCTCCCGAGACCTCTTACGCAGAAGACCAAAAGTACACGAAGGCCGCAATTGACGCGATGGGCGGGCCAGTGGTTCTGGTGGGCCATAGTTATGGCGGGTCCATCATCACTGAGGCTGGAAATCATCCAGACGTTGCAGCGCTTGTCTACATCGCCGCATTTGCACTCGATGACGGTGAGAGCTGTGCGTCGATCGAACAGGCCTTGCCGCAAGCCTCCAAGGCATTCAAGCCGGACAACGACGGGCTCTGGTGGATAGAACAGGAGCATTTCGCGGCCGACTTCGCAGCGGACATTCCACGGGAGAAGGCCGAGTTCATGGCTATATCGCAGGTGCCGATCTCCACCGACTCGTTCACTCATAAGGTTGCGAATCCCGCCTGGAAGCACAAACCCACCTGGTACATGGTAGCCGCCGAAGACCGATCGATCAATCCTGATCAGGAGCGCATGATGGCGAAGCGCGCCAAGGCCAAGACGGTCGAAGTGAAGGCGAGCCATGTGGCCTATATCTCTCATGCCAAGGAAACGGCCAGGCTTATCGAAGAGGCTGCCGCCTCCGTGCCGGTCAAACAATAGCCCGAGGGTGGATCCTCCGCCGATCTTGACGACATCGGCGGAGGACCGGACGCACTTGGTCGTCTCAGGTAGAACACAAATGAAAAATCACATCACCATACCAGGGCGGGACGGTGCGTTTGACGCATACATCGCACGGCCGAAGACTTTGCCGGCTTCAGCTGTCGTTGTTCTGCAAGAGCTGTTCGGCGTCAACGCCGATATCCGCAGGACCTGCGACGAACTGGCAGAGCAAGGTTTTGTCGCAGTCGCGCCCGATCTATTCTGGCGCCAGGAACCGGGTGTTGACCTTAACGTCACGTCGGAGGCCGACTGGCAGCACGGCCTTCGCCTTTATCAAGCGTATGATCGTGACGCTGGCGTCAGAGATATTAAGGCCACCCTCGACGCTGTGGCCAAACTGCCTGAGTGCACCGGTAAGATTGCCGTCCAGGGCTATTGCCTCGGCGCCTTGATGACGTTCCTGACGGCGGTGCGCTGTCACGTCGATGCGGCTGTAGCGTATCACGGAGGTGACACCGAAAAGTACTTGGGCGAGGCTGACAATCTCAGTGCGCCGCTGCTGATGCACCTGGCCGAGGAGGATGAGTTCATTTCCAAGTCTGCGCAAGCTGAGATCAAGGCGGCACTTGCTGGCAAACCAAATGCGACAGTCTACAGCTATCCGGGTCAGCATCACGCCTTCGCTCGGCATAACGGGCTGCACTACAATGCCGCGGCGGCAGCGCTTGCCAACGGGCGGACAAGCGAGTTTCTACATCAGCAACTGCCGTGATGTTCGATCACGCCAGCCGTTTCAGGCGATTGGGGCGCTTTCGCAGCGGCCCGGACGGCGAACGGATCAATCGGGGCCGCGGGGTGAATCAATTTGGCAAGGAGAATTGCAATGACCGAAGTCAAAACGGAGCTGGCGAGCGTGGAAGAAAACGACAATGCGGCGCGGAAAGCAATTGAGCAAAGGGCTTACACGTTATACGAGCTTGACGGCTTCAAGAATGGGCACGACCAGGAGCACTGGTTTCGGGCCGAGCGAGAGCTAACGATCCAAGACGTCCCACTCTCGATCCAGAATGACGCTGTAACGGTGAAGCTGGCAATAGAGGACTTTCCTGCCTCCACTCTCATCGTTAGCATCTCGGCTCGCAGTGTACTGATATTGAGTCTCAAGGATGATGCAAGCAACGATTGTGAGGGCGCTAAGCGTGAGGTTTTGAGGATAATTTCACTTCCCGTCGAAGTCGATGCCGCGCGGGTTACCTCTGAACTAGATGATAGAGACCTTGCCATAAGACTTCCCCTCCTGGCGGGAGCTCTTTCGTTTTTCGGGGTCCGCAAATGTTCAATAAATACGATATTGATCGAAGGACGCTATTTTCCTAGACTTAAAGGCTCATCCGGGGGTTTATATGGCAGCCTTGGCGAAGGTCCGGTCTGCACAACCGGCCAGTGAGATTAGGGCTGAAAGACAGTTAGCTCAGGCCAAAGCCCAACTTTGGTCGACGATGGCCTGGAATGGCCGCGGATCGATCAGAGTTTGTACTTCGCCCGCAGACGACGCACATGACCTTCAGTCTTGAAAAGACGCGCAGTGGTTCGGTGACGATGCGCCAAAGGCCGCGGGGCATTTCTTGGAATGCCGGAAAGTGGAGGAAAATGTGGAGGAAAATAGATGATTGACCCGCGAAAAACGCAATTATGGCTTGTCGGTGGGGGGATCGCATCGATGGCAGCGGCAGTGTTCGCGATCC
Organism: Occallatibacter sp.; assembly: GCA_049508975.1. GTDB lineage: Bacteria > Acidobacteriota > Terriglobia > Terriglobales > Acidobacteriaceae > Telmatobacter. The sequence continues at coordinate 5,876 of JBELAI010000261.1, forward strand.
GCGATGCTGCCGTGCCTGGCAAGAACGTGCATATTCTGGAACAGCTAGACATAGCTGGAGGATCGCTGGATGGCTCTCCAGCCGGCGCCTCGAACCGGGGCTACGTCACTCGAGGCGGCCGGGAGCTGGACGAGAACACCTATCAAACGCTCTGGAACCTGCTGGAATCGATTCCATCGCTGGAAGATCCGAACCTCAGTGTCCGTCAGGAATTTCTCGCGTTCAACCAGCGCGTAAGGACCGATGCACGCGCCCGCCTGATCGACAAGAATCACCGCATTCTCGACGCGAGCGCCTTCGGTTTTAATACCAGGGACCGCATCGAACTGATGCGAGTTCTTGCGTTGCCTGAGCACGCCCTCGGCACCCGCCGCATTGACGAGATGTTTTCAGAACACTTCTTGCGGACCAATTTCTGGCAAATGTGGCGCACCATGTTCGCATTTCAGAATTGGCACAGCACGATCGAGCTGAGACGCTACTTCCTGCGTTTGGTGCAGCAATTTCCACAAATGGCTTCCATGTCGGGGGTGCGCCGCACGAAATACAATCAATACGACTCGATCGTTCGTCCTCTGCAGAAGTGGTTGATGGACCGTGACGTCGATGTACGATTCGGCACGCGAGTGACGGATGTCGATTTCGATCAGACCGATCCCGCGCGCCGGCGCGCCATCCGTCTCCACCTGCAAACCCGCCAAGGCTCCTCCTCCATTGATCTCGGCGAACAGGACGTCACCATGCTCACGCTCGGTTCGATCACCGCCGACACCACCCTCGGGGGCAACGACACGGTGCCGGAGCTGATCCGCGATCGCCGCGGGGGGGACTGGTCACTTTGGGAGGCCATTGCGGGCAAGGCCAAGGATTTCGGCCGTCCCGGCGCATTTTTTAATGTGGACGAGAATAAATGGGAGTCCTTCACTCTGACCATGCATGGCGCCACGTTGCTCAAGCGTATCGTGGAATATTCCAAGAACGATCCTGGCACAGGCGCAATGATGAGTTTTGTAGATTCCAGCTGGCTAATGTCGATTGTCGTACCTTATCAACCGCATTTCGCGGAGATGAGCAAAGACACCTATACGTTGTGGGGCTATGGCCTGTTCATCGACAACAAAGGAGACTATGTTGAAAAGCCCATGGCCCGATGTACCGGCAAGGAGATCCTCACCGAGCTCATTCATCAGCTGGGATTTGAGGACATCATGGAGGAGGTGCTGGTCAGCACCGAGGTCACGTCAGTGATGCTGCCTTACGCCTCGGCCATGTTTGCCTGCCGGGTCTCCGAAGATCGCCCCGGAGCGATTCCGCAAGGAGCGGAAAATTTCGCCTTCCTCGGTGAGTGGGTCGAATTGCCGGAGGATATTGTATACACGGTTGAATATTCCGTGCACACAGGCATGCACGCGGTGTACAACCTGTTCGGTGTCGAGAAGCGGATTCCTCTTCCCGCCTATCATGACCTTTTGGATCCAAAGGCTGGGTTTAGCGCACTGGAGTCGATATTTAAGTAGACCACCGAAGCGCAGT
>JBELAI010000262.1:0-7372 GCA_049508975.1 Occallatibacter sp.
GTGTAGGCCACCGTGGTTACGTCGCCGCCCGGTGCGGGCAGTTCCTGAATTTGAGCTTCGCTGAAAGTAGAAGCGAGAGCGATGTTCTGGGTGTCCACGAGGGGCATATCGGACGATGTCACCTCGACGATTGTCTTGTCGCCTTTGGCGGTGACCTGGATGTCCGCAGTCGACGTCGTGCCCAGAATCACTGTGACCTGGTGCGTATCGGACAGAAGATTCGATCCAGAGGCGGTAATCTTGTACACGCCTGGCTTCAATAGTCCGACCGTGTAATGACCTACTCCGTTGGTGACCACAGTCTGCGCGGCGTCGGTCGCTGTGTCAGTAACCACGACCTTCGCGCCTGGCACAACTGCGCCGGATGAATCTTCAACCGTGCCGCTGACAGCACCGGTAGACGCCGTCTGGGCTTGGACGATCGGAGCCATAGTGTTTAGCAGATAACCAGCCGCGGTCAGGAAACCGAACACCAGGACCGCGGATTGCAGCCGAGTAAATCGCATTGAAACTCCTCCATTTTGGGTGGGGAACAAGAGGCCTTTATACGGAGCCAGTTGTTCCGCTTAGGTGTGCTTATACGTTTCGGCTTTGGGGGGGTGATACCGATTCGCTAGTGGCATACATAAAGACTGAGTTCGATTAAGAGAGAAGAATTGGTTCGGTTTCGTCTCTGTGGGTTGGGTTGCGCGATGCTATCCTCGGAGACTCCCGGGACTAACTCTTTGGGATATACCTGCATGAAGGCTGCCAATCTCTGTGCGAGTTCGAAATTGGATTCTTAGTAATTGGTTATAAAGAACTTACTCGCCTCAGGGCGAAGATTTCTGGAATTCCATATATATGTAAAAACATATAAATAACCGTTAACATCCAGAAAACTGCATTTCATACCTTCCTTTGGTCATTTGATTCGCGCTGGCCCCTAACTGGTGGTTGGTAGCTGCGATATTCTCCTCTCCATGGACCTCACTCTTGCTCACGTCGGTGCACAGCCGGGTTCAAAAGATGGCTTTGACGTTCTGACCCGGGTGTATCTCGAGCGCTGTTCGGCATTTGCGCGCTGTCAGGCGGAAGCGTTTCGCACCGAGGAGGCGCTATTTGATTGGCTTGCCCGGCGCAAGGGCCGGACGCAGATTATCCTCGTAGTACTGGATAGCCGCGGCCGATCGATGACGTCAGAGGCCTTTGCCGCCTGGCTGGGTGCGCGGAGAGACGATGGCTCACAGCACATCGTCTTTGCCATCGGCCCTGCCGACGGATGGTCCGATGCGGTTCTCCAACGGGCAAACCTTCCGCTTTCGCTTGGGGCCATGACCCTGGCCCATTCTCTTGCCCGGTTGGTGATAGCCGAGCAGGTCTACCGGGCATTTACAATCCTGTCTGGCCACCCTTATCACGGGGGACACTAGGCAGATGACAGGTAACAGATGACAGTTGGTTTTTGGCTCCATCGGCCGACCGATCTCTAGATGACCTTACTAACCTGGGGACCTCAACTGTCATCTGCAACCTGTAATCTGTAACCTGCTATGACTGACTCGCGAAGAGGTTTGATCCTTATCAATACTGGCCCCGGCAAGGGGAAGACCACGGCGGCGATGGGTACCGCGCTGCGTGCCGTGGGAAACGGCATGAAGGTGCTCATGCTGCAGTTCCTGAAGGGTTCCTGGCATTACGGGGAGCTCGATGCCGTCCAGGCCTTTGGTTCCAGCTTCACATTGAAGCAGATGGGACGTGGCTTCGTGAAGATCGGTGGAGCGGAGTCCGACCCTGAGGATGTCCGGCTGGTCGAAGCAGCCTGGGAAGAAGCCCGCGAGGCGATCTATTCCGGCGAGTGGGATATGGTCATCCTGGACGAAATCAACTACGCCATCGGCTACGGAATGCTCGACCCTGCAATGGTGGCTGAGGCGCTCCGCGGCCGTCCGGAGATGGTCCACATCGTCCTGACCGGCCGCAATGCACATCCATTGCTGGTTGAGCTGGCGGACACCGTGACCGAAATGCGCGAGGTAAAACATGCCTATGAAAAGGGCATTCTGGCCCAGCGCGGAATAGAATACTGAGAGCCGACATGCGGTCCCTGGTCTCAAAATCGAGACCAGGGGCACCTGTTTCAGGCTGACCCGAGAGAGAGTATCGATGTCCTGGTTCAAGCGTAACGAAGGCGATTACGAATCCGGCCCCGGTGGCAATGGCCCCGCGGACGCAGCCGAAAGAAATGTCCGGACGGAGGGCCTGTGGATCAAATGCCTGGGTTGCCGCCAGACAATTTGGAAAGCTGACCTTGAGGCCAACCTGAATGTTTGCCCCAAGTGCCAGCACCACTTCAAAATCGGCGCACGCCAGCGCATCGACCTGCTGCTGGAGCCCGGCTATCAGCTCGTGGATGGCGGTCTCCGTTCGACAGACCCGCTCAACTTTACCGACGTGAAGCCCTATAAGAAGCGCCTCCGCGCCGCTCAGGAGGCTACCGGCCTCGACGACGCGGTTCTCAATGCTGTTGGCCAGCTTGGACCTCACTCCGTCGTATTCAGCGCCATGGAATATGCCTTCATCGGCGGATCGATGGGCGCGGTTGTCGGAGAGACCATTGCGCGCGCCGTGGATCGGGCAAGGGTTGATCGGAAGCCTCTTATCGTTGTGGCTGCCTCCGGTGGCGCACGCATGATGGAAGGCGTGGTCAGCCTGATGCAGATGGCCAAAATCTCCACTGCCCTGGCGCAGTTGGACGACGCGAAAGTTCCGTACATCTGCGTTCTCACCGACCCCACCACTGGCGGCGTCACTGCCAGTTTCGCCATGCTTGGGGACTTGAATATCGCGGAACCCGGCGCCCTGATCGGTTTTGCGGGGCCGCGCGTGATTGAGCAGACCATCCGGCAAAAGCTTCCCGAAGGCTTCCAGCGCTCCGAGTTCCTGCTCGAAAAGGGATTCCTGGACGCCGTCGTCCATCGCCGCGATCTGAAGGGCTATCTCATTCGCGCCCTCGACTTCATGAAGGCGCCAGCCGCAGCTTGATAGCGGCAGTCTTGGACGTGCTCCTCAGCCAAAAATAACGGAAAAAGGGAACGGCCACTGAAAGGTTCACCTTGGATCGGGTGAGCCTGTCAGCGGCCGTCTTCATATGTATGTCCCGCTCCCGGAAAGCGGTCTAGAATACAACCTTTGCTCCCACCTGGATGTTGCGGTTTCCCGGACCCTGGCTAAATGCGCCGCCTGCCGCCGGGCTTTCGCTACCGCCCCCGGCATAATAGTTGCTCAGGAAGCTCTCGGGTACGCCATAAAGGACCGGATAGAGCGTGTCTTCGATGTTGGCATCGGGAGTCCCGTAGTAACCGCGGTTCAAAACATTGAAGGCGCTCACCTGCAAATTAACTTTGACGCGCTCCGCAATTTTGAAGCCCTTGACTACGCTGAGATCCACGTCGTTATAGCTGTCTCCGCGCAAAGTATTGCGGCCTACGCCCGGGAACGGATTGCCGCGGTTGATAGCCTCGTATTGGTTATTCCACAGCCAATGTTCCGCGGATGGAGAGGTCGGAGCGCCTGTGACGTAATCCAGATACCCTAGCGGTCCAGCGTTGATTCCTACGGAGGCAAGCGGTGCAGAGCGATTTGAAAGAATTGGACGGCATGAATTCCCGAAAACCTCTGACCAGCCAATATCGCAGAAACTGGTTGTAACCATCGCAGTCTGGGCGGGGTTCAGGCCGGCAATCGCATTCAGGACGTTGGGAGACTGCACCGCGATTGCGTTTTGTATTGGGTTGAACGGCTCGCCTGCGTTATACGCGTAAAACGCATTGAAGGAATACCCGCCGAGGAGCCGCCCAAGGATTCCTTTCTGGTCCTTGAACCACGGCTCGTTGTAGCTCATCTGCAAGCCGATCACGTTGGGATACGAATTGCCGCTCACGCCGCGTTCCGCACTGTTCGTATTGAGCGGATCTTGAGCGTAGGCGCTGGTGTTGCCACCACCGCCGGTGCCGAAGATTTCGCTCGTGTTGTCGATGGTTCGGCTGAACGTGTATGACACGATTCCTGTGAAGTTATGAAGGTTGCGCAGCGTGAAGGATGTTTGCAATGCGTTGTAAATCGAAAAGGCTGTGTTGCCGGTTGCTTCCACCAGGTAATTGCTGCAATTCACTCTGCCGACGCCAAAGGCCCCGGAGGTTGTGCACGGAGTCTGCCCGCTACCGTAGCCGGGGAAAGAGGACTGGACGTCGGCAAGATCCGGGTTGCCGTTCAGAGACTGGAACTGGTCGAATGTATGGTTGCCCACGTAACGGACCTCGATCACGCCTGTCGAAGCAATCTGGTACTGAGCCCCGAGAGTGTAGCTCTCCGCCATGGGGTTCTTGAAGGTGGTGGGAATGGTGATGTAGATGTCCTGGCGGGGATCGGTACCGGTGGGGATGAATTTGAGATCCGCAGCCTGCACGGTGCCAAAAGTAAGGCCGCCGGTCGGCACGCACTGCACCGTAACGCCGTCACAGTTAAAAGATCCTGCATTTACGGCCGGGGCGTTGCTGGCAATGTTGACAAAGATATTGGAAAAGGAGGGGTCGACGTTGATCGCGAAGCCGCCGTGCACAACCATCCGCTTGGCAAAGTCGGGGCTGTAGGCAAACCCGAAGCGCGGCTCCACGTTTCTAAAGGATGAGGCGATTTTGGGGAAGGTCGTCGCAGATAGCGGAAGCGACGTGTCCCAGAAGGGATTGGGTCCGGTCTGCTGGGCCACTGTTTCATCGTGGATGGAGTTGATCCCCTGAGAGAAGAATTCGTAACGGAGGCCCAGGTTCAGCGTCAGGTTATGCGAGACCTTCCAGTCGTCCTGGAAGTAAAATGCATAGTCCGGTTCAGTAAAATGGTCGGTAGTCTTTCCGGCGGTCAGCTGCGTCGAACTGATTCCTTCCAACAGGCCGGTCAGACCGTTGGTGAGATTCGAGGTTTCACTGGTTGAGGTGCCTGGGGGCATGTTGAATGTATATGGGGTGGCGCCCGGCGCGAAGTTAAACGTGCCCGCGGCGTTGGGCAAAAAGACATTCGGCGAGTTCTGATAATCGAACTCTCCACCAAAGAGGATCGTCTGGCGGCCATGATTCCAGGTCGCGTTGTCCTGGACCTGGCTGACCTTGACGACACGGCCCTGGGGTATCGCGGAATTGTAGCCGAACCCTGCAAAGGTGCCAATCCCTACCGCCGATGGGCAGGAATTAAAGCTGGCGATGGTGCAGCTGGGGTCGCCGCCAGCATCGAATGCGAGCGTGGCCTGCTGGAAGGAATAGCGCAGCTGGTCGACGATATTGGGAGTGAAAGTGTGTGTCCAGTCGGCGCCCACCGAATGGGCTTTGTCAGTAACATTGAAGTAGCCGCCTGACGCAATGTTTCCCCCTGCCGGACTGGTGGGATTGACCTGATAGAGGTAGCGCAGATAAAAGCGGTCCTTGGGCGTGGCCTGGTAATCCAGCCTGCCCATGTCTTCCTGGTCGGTGCTGTAGACGGGCAGATGGCGCGAGTATGGGGCCGCCTCGATATTCGCAATGGTGTTGCCATCTGTCACCGGCACGGTGGTCACACCGCTGGTTATCGGGGAGGGATTTCCAGTTGGATATGCGTAGGGGCCATTCGTCACCAGGGCTGACACTCCCGGGTTGTTGGGGAAAGCAGATTGCAACTCAGTCAGTCCGGTCGCGTCTGGGAAAACTGCTCCGCCGGAAGTCGAGGTAACAGGACCTTCAAAAGTCCGGCTCCAGAAGGTGCTGCCGAAGAAGAATAGCTTGTCCTTCAGGATGGGGCCGCCAGCGGTGCCGCCAAAGTTGTTTTGAACAAAGCGGGGAACGGCAATCAGGCCGCAGCCGTTTGCGGATGCGAACGCGGGAGTCGATCCTGACGGGCACCAGCCGAACTGCGGATCCTTCTGGCCCTGCTCCAAGGACGACAGCCAGTCTCCCGTATACAGTTCGAACGCCGAACCGTGGTAGGCGTTGGTTCCGTTCTTGGTGATGTAATTGACCACCGCACCCATGTTCCGTCCATACTGGGCGCTGAAATTGTTGCTGATGACCGAGATTTCCTGGATCGCGTCCTGGTTGGAGAAGAATAGCTGCGGGCCGGCCACCGAGTTGTCGTTATTCGACTGTCCGTCGATCTCGAAGTCGTTCGAGCGCCCACGTTGACCGTTCGCCGAGAATCCCACGCCGTTGGTGTTGGTGAAAGTGTCCGCGTGCGTCGCAACAACACCCGGCACCAGCAGGGCAGTGCTGTCGAACCCGCCATCCACCGGGAGAGTCGAGAGCTGCTCGGCGCTGAAGACCGTTTCGCCTTGCGCCGTCTCGGTGTTCATCAAAGCGGCCGCACCGGCCTCCACCTGGACCGTTTGGCTTGCAGATCCCAGCGACAGGGTCCGCTTGCCGATCGGCGTCGTGTTGCCGGCTGCAACCTGCACCTGGCCGACCGTCTCCTTGCCGAACCCGGTTGCCGTGATGGTTACCGTGTAAGTGCCCACGGGCGCATTCGAAATCAGGAAGAGTCCCTCGGCGTTCGTAGTCACATTGAATATACTTCCGGTGCTGTCGTTCACTGCTGTGACCTGCGCATTGGGGACGATCGCACCGGTCTGATCCGCCGCGCTCCCGGTAATTGTGCCGGTAGTAATGCCCTGACCCCAACTTGGGGAAACTGCAAGAATAGACACCAGCAAAAGCGCCAGCGGGAGGAGGTACCACTTAATCTTTAGCATTTAGGGCTCCTATTCAGAATGCCTCCGAGCGGGCATCTCTGCATTTGTTTGAATCAGGCCGGTCGCTGGACCAGGACTGCTCAAACCGAGAACAACATCATGCAAGGACTGGGGAAATCGTCACCTTGGGAAGGTGAACGGTTTAGGGGCATCTTTGCAATTTGTTGGCCAAAGTGCCAGCCTTGGAGTTGAGCCGAGGGGTGTACTGTTTAATCTTTAGTATCTAAAAGTTACATGAATTCCGGGCAATTTGCGTTGCTCCGCTGCTTCGCTATCTATTCCTCAATTCATAGATCTATATGGGAATGCATATCGTTTTTGGGACCCGCGTTTCTTTATCGCCGCGGGCTGGCATTAGACTGTTAGCTTTGAGCCGCACCGAGGGGACGACACGATGCCCACCAGACGTACCGCCTTCCGCATGGCCGCCGCCGTGCTTTTCGCTTCAATTCCCGCCATTCACGCGCAGACCTTCACTTCCATCCCGGCGATCCCATTCGAAACCTCCGGGCCGGTGATCCAGGCTCATACCGAAACGCTTAAGCCATTCACCGTGGCTGGAGAGCGTGGAGTTGTCCTTGGCCAGCAGGATGGAACTTTTGAGGCATGGGTGCTGCCGGTGAA
>JBELAI010000263.1:0-7350 GCA_049508975.1 Occallatibacter sp.
GCGCTTGTGTTGCTGGAGTTTCCTCCGCAACGGCCTTGGCTTCTTCATGCGCTTGTGTTGCTGGAGTTTCCTCCGCAACGGCCTTGGCTTCTTCATGCGCTTGTGTTGCTGGAGTTTCCTCCGCAACGGCCTTGGCTTCTTCAGTCTTCTGCGCTGCCGGAGCTTCAACCGCAACCGGCTTCGCTTCCTCAGCCGCTTGCGCTGCCGGAGCCTCGGCCACAGTGGCCTTCGGCGCTTCGTTCGGATTCTCAATAGGTGTCGGATTCAAATGTGAAACGTATCCTGTTAGGGCATCCATGAGCTTTTCCATAAGCTCTTTCTGAATGCGTATTCTCTCGAATTCGCGAACGATCTCGGCTAGATCGCCCTTAGCCTGCACCAAAGCACTTTCATAGAACGTGACGGACATGTCCTCGCACCTCAAAGGGAACAATACCATCTGGTAAACACACCCCCCAGCCATCGTCGTTGAAAAATCTGTGAATAATTCTGCTTTCTATCAGCTGGACGTTTCGCTGTCCATTGTCATGCCTGGGAAGCCAGAAGTTTTCCTCGGCAGATAGTGAGAATACGCCCGAAAACCAGTATTTATGCAGGTATCACGAAATACGTGGACGACTGGAGACTCAAACTACGCTCCCGCGGGTTGGTCTGGCTCGGCTCTTCGACGGCGTCTACTCAGCGTGAGACACTACTTCCGAATCCATCGACCGCAGGATTGGAGTGAGAACTTGAACACGGAATCGACGAATAGACGAGAATTCCTTCTCGGTGCCGGACTCACCTTCGGCAGCGTGGCTTTGAGGCCGAGCCTGCTTGCAGAGGCATGCACGATCGGCCCAGGTTCGATTCCGTCCGAATGTAACGCAGCATCTGTGGATTCTCAGCAAGGAGGCGTGCTGTCTGGAACCGGTGAATCGGCGCTGCGAAAAGCCAAAGTTCAAAGGAAGATGCGAGGCCTTATGGTGGACGCCGGCCGTGTGCCGGAAACCCTGGCTTACTATCGGCGCGTAATCGATTTCTGTGCGGATTGGGATCTGAACACACTGCATTTTCGGTTGGCTGACGACCAAGGAACCGCCCTGCGCTTCAATTCCGTTCCTGACCTTGTGGTCCACAAGAATGCGTTCGCGCCCGAACAATTGAGAGACCTGGCAGAGTATGCCCAAACCCATGGGATCGATTTGATCCCGGAGCTGGAATCGTTCGGGCATACTGGTTTCATTACCCGCTCACCCGCATATGCCCATTTGCTCGATCGAGATTCGCGGGGCTCTTCCGAATTCACCGGCATCATTCCAGTCGACCCGGAGACATTGCGCTTATTCGAGAGTCTATATCGTGAAGTCTCAGAAATATTCCCTTCGGTCTATCTTCATGGCGGGTGCGATGAAGTGAACTGGGGAGGCTCCGAGCTTTCCCGAAAAGAACTGCGGACGAAGACGCGCGTTCAAATATGGGCTGAGTACCTCAATTCGCTCCATCGGATCTGTTCAGGGCTGGGGAAACATTTAATTGTATGGGGTGATGTTGTCGTCCACAAAGAACCGGCGATTCTTCCCCAGTTGAACAAGAGCATCCTCATCATGGATTGGGACTACAGGGAGCAAAACTCCGCGCGGCTTCGCGAGACCATCCGGAAAGTCGGTGCCCATGGCCTTCGTGCAATCGGCGCGCCGGGCCTGGTGAACTACAAGTGGGGTCCGCGGGTCGGTACTGACCAGTTGCGGAACATCGGAGCATTTGCCGACGCTTACCTGGATGAGGAAGACCCGAATTCTGTGGGGGTTATCCTGACAAACTGGGTACCTTGCCGTTATGTTCAGAATTCAATCTGGGATGGATTCTTCTACGCCGCGGTCGCCTTCAATGAAGGAACGGCAGCAGCGGAAAGCTCAGGATTCCGCCGTTTTGTCGAGAAACACTATGGGGCCAAGTGGGACGAGTCTTGGGGTGAGGTATATCGAACTATCTATGATGCGGCTCCTTCCGTCCAAGAACAGCCCATAACTTCCGCGGCAGGCCTTCCATTGAGGGTCCCCTGGAGCACGGACGCACAACTTGCAATTGCGCTACAAAATGGATCGTCCACCCAAAATCCCTTTACACGGCTGCGCAGCCTGCTGGCCCAGTTGGAACCAGCAGTGCTCAAACACCTCGCCGACTTCCAGGCTTTTGCCCTCTCTATCGAAGCTCTCCAGAGGCTGTTTTGGCGTGAGTCCATTGTTAAGGAGCAAGCGTCGAGAAGGCCCCTGGATCGAAAAACTACGGACCGACTGATTGCGGGCATCGCACAGGACGATCAAGTACTTGCGAAGGCGCTGTCGAAGGATTGGGACAAGGGGCGCTTTCCGGATTCACCCGCAAAGTCAGACCTCATTTTTGACCTGTCGCCTAAGGACCAATTGCTGTTCGAGTGGGAGCGCGCGGCTGACTACTCAGCTTCACTCGCTAACCACCCCGAGCGTTTCCACCAACTTCTCGAGGCCGCAAAGTCAGTGTGAAGACCTGGGACCGGCTCAAATACAAGCATTGAATGCCCATTTCATCACCAGAGATTAACCCCAGCCCACAACTTTGCACACTCCTGAGCAGAAACGCTGATGCCCCGTGTCTGGTGGGGTTGACAAATGCTCCGCGGAACGTTAACTTAGACCGAAGATCAATACCACTGCAAGCACCTACACGAGTGCTCACTCTTCCGAGATCGATTGCGAAGAGAGTTGTGACCACACCCTCCTCCCTAATTCCTGACGTAAATCACAAATGTAAAAAACCACAAATTACAGTGGCAGGGACGAAGGTGCGCCCGATGGCTCTGGAGCCAAGGCAGGCCGCCTGGAATGAGGATACGGTGGAACTAGCAGGGGTAGCTCTCGCAGGCGAAACCAGCGCGATCCAATCGCGTCTGTTCGATCAACGACAATGGTTCGCGGTCTTTACCCGGGTGCATCACGAGAAACGTGTTGTTGAACGGCTCACGCAAAGGGGGATAGAAACCTTCCTGCCTTTGTATAAAGTAACGCACCAGTGGACGCACTATCGCAAAGTCAAATTAGACTTGCCGTTGTTCCCGACCTATCTCTTTGTAAACATAGCTCCGCATGAGCGTAACGCCACGATCGAAGTATCGGGTGTGTTGTCGCTCGTGGGCCAGGGACATTCGCCTGCACCACTTCCGCACGATGAAATTGATTGCCTTCGCCGCGCTCTTCAGACTAGAAGGTCCGAGCCGCATTCCTATCTTCAGGTGGGGACAAAAGTAAACATCACGGCCGGGCCGCTCGCCGGCCTGAAAGGTATCGTGGTGCGCGAGAAGAGCGGTCTTCGGGTCGTTCTTTCGGTTGAACTCATCAGGCAGAGCGTCGCCGTGGAGGTGGACGCCGACGAATTGGAGCCACACGGCCCCTGCAACAGCTAACTGGTCAATCGTTCGAAGGCAAACCTCCTATGGATGGGAATAAATCGCCTAAAGCAAGCGTCACCGAGGTTCGCCTAGTGGAAGCGGCAGCCCAGTGTTTTGCGCGTAGCGGATTCAAGGCTACCAAGACTCTGGAGATCGCCATCCTTGCCGATCTGAACGAAGCGACGTTGTTCCGTTACTTTCCCCGGAAGATCGACATGTTTTTTGCGGCTCTGGACTCCCACCTCGGCCGAATCAAGTTAAGCCGGGATTTGCAGATGAGCCTGGCCGCGGATGAGGATCCTGCCGTGGTAGTCCCAAAGATTGTGGAGTTCATGTTGCATATACTGACCACACAGCCGCAACTACAACACCTACTCCACGTTGCGGGTTTTGAACTGCCGGAGACGGGGCAAATGATTCAGGATCACCTGGCGCCGATCTTCGAGATGCTCACTTCCTATTTCAAGCGAAGCGCGGAAAAGGGGAACATGCGTAATGTCGAACCGTCCCTCACCGCGCTGGGCTTGTTGGGAGCAGTCGTTGCGCACTATCAATTCCGCGAGCTCTTAACCAAAGGGTGCTGTTTTCCGCCGGATCTCAAGGGTGCTACCGCGGCCTATTCCAACCTCTGGCTCCATGCCCTTCTCCCGGACCTCTGGCGCGAAACAGTCGCCTGAAACGCCCGATTCCGTGCTCATGTGTTCGTTTACAGATCGCAAAGTCACTCGTGCTTTCGCTCATTCTTGTTCTCGCCAAATTCAAGTAGCGCCCTGTCGCCGGAAGTGATACGGAGATGGTCTGCCGCAATAGAATCCGAAAACACCAACACGTGTGATTTCGAGCATTGTCCCGCTCAATCGATGGACCGGCCCGCTCGCCTTTTTAAAACATCGCTATGTGGACCTCACGACCGGATTTTGGTCAACAAGACTTCACTACTAGAACCACCGTTCCAACATTCAGGAGAAAAATATGCCTTCAAGGTTGCCGGCCACTCGACTCCGTAATGCGCTACGCAGGGGGCGTCGATTTCTTGGATATTTATTGGACTTGGCTGCGTTCTCCTTCTCAGCATTCTTGGCCTTCGAGTTACGGTTCGATGGCGCGGTGCCGTCCCAATATCTCCATCCGATGGAGATCGCCGTTTGTATTTGGGTGGTGGCGAAGTCGATGGCTTTCCTCGTTGGCGGAGTGCGATGGGGACATTGGAGATATACGTCCCATAACGATGTTGCGCGGATTGTGCTGGCCAACTCCCTGGGATCATTGCTCGGCGGTACTCTCATATTCTTGCTGTTTGGGCTCGGGAGCATCCCGCGATCGATTCTTATCTTGGATTGGCTGGTTTCCTGCCTTTTGACTCTAGGTGCGAGACTCGCAGTTCGCCTGGTCGTCACATCGAGGAAGGCGGATCGCACGGGAGCCGAACAGACAAGAGTCCTGATTTACGGTGCGGGAGCCGCAGGGTTGGCCCTCATCCGCGAACTCGAACAGAACGAGTCGCTGATATTTGAGGTCGTCGGTCTCATCGATGACGATCTAAGCAAGGCGGATCTGGTCTTTCAAGGAAAGCGGGTGCTGGGTACGGGAGAAATCCTTGGAAAATGGGTCGAGAAACACCGCATTAAGCTGATTCTCATAGCGATTCCATCCGCGACCGGGCCCGAAATGGTGCGCATTTTGCAACTCGCCACAGATGCGAATGTGGAATACAAAATGGTCCCAAGCCTGGGAGAGCTTCTGCAGGATTCGGAATTAGGCAAACAGATACGAAATGTTGCTGTGGAGGACCTGCTGGGAAGGAAACCTGTACAGCTTGACCTGGAGAGAATTCGGGAACGCATCCAGGGAAGAGTTGTCATGGTAACCGGAGCCGCAGGATCGATAGGATCGGAAATCTGCCGGCAAGTCGCGAGATTCGACCCGCTTGCTCTTATTGGTTTCGATGAGGCCGAAACTCCCCTTTTTCATATTGACAGGGAGATGGCCAGCGCATTTCCAAGCGTGACCTTCCACGCGGAGATCGGAACGATCACTAATCTCGAAACCCTCGAGCGAGTCATGGAGCACTATCATCCAACAATCCTGTATCACGCGGCCGCATACAAGCATGTTCCTCTCATGGAGAAGCATGTGTTTGCTGCGGTGGAGACAAATATCTTCGGCACATGGAACGTTGCTTGCGCGGCGTCGGAGTATGGTGTCCAGGATTTTGTGATGATTTCCACAGATAAGGCAGTGCGACCCACCAGCATGATGGGAGCTACAAAGCGTGCAGCGGAGTTGCTGATACGATCCCTCCAGAAGAAAGACGGAACCAAGTTTGTCGCAGTGCGCTTCGGAAATGTTCTGGGGAGTAATGGGAGTGTCGTGCCGATCTTCAAAGAACAGATTGCAGCGGGTGGACCTGTGACAGTGACTCATCCGGACATGCGCCGCTACTTCATGACTATTCCCGAGGCGTCGCAACTGGTTCTGCAAGCCTTCTCGATCGGCAAAGGTGGCGAGATATTCGTACTGGACATGGGAGCACCTGTCAAGATTGCAGATCTGGCAAAGAGCCTCATTCTCCTGTCCGGACTCCGGCCCGGATATGACATCGAGATTCAATATACCGGTCTTCGTCCTGGCGAAAAGATGTTCGAAGAATTGAATCTACAGGATGAGCGCTTGGTGCCAACTTCTCATCCCAAAATCAGAAGCTATGTCAGCAATAACCATCTCGATCCGCTGCAGATTCAAGCATCGTTGCGGAGGTTGCATCCAATTATCGATAGAAAGGATGTCGCCAATCTTGTGCTCACGCTCAAGGAACTGATCCCAGACTACAATCCCGGCTCCGCACTTCTGAAGACCGCCTTTTCATCGAAGCCAAATCATATCGATCTAACTGTGATGCCCAAAGAAATGCCCAAATCATTAGTGAATTAGGGACCTTCACCAATCAGCCCTCTTCATGGGAATGCGGCAAACAGGATGATATGAGTTTTGCGGCAACGATGGAAAGCATTCGAGACTTCATTTCGAGGCGCTGCGACGTTCTCCGGCCGATCGGAATGAGACGACGCCTTCAAGTGCAGATGACCTGTTTATGCAAGGTCCCTTAACGCCTAGTTCGCCTTCCAGCTCTTAAACTCGCTCGAATCTGGGGAATCCACTTCATTTATGACACACAAGTTGCTTCTCTTTATCTTCCTGTCCTGCACTTTTTGCGAGGGCCAGTCGGTCCTGACCACGCCGACTGAATCGACTCAGTCCGTCCCTGACTCCGCCTCAGCACCCTCGACCAATGCTGCGCAGAATCCCGGCCAGCAGCCCCGCCAAACCGCCGAAAGGACATATATCGATGGCGCCGGCACTGTTCTCTCACCAGTTACAGCCTCAACTAGAATTGTCGGGCCGATCACCGCGAGGTCCGATTTCGAGCGGTTCGCCGAAGACGCAACCGGACGTCCGCTTCCGGTATACGGACGACGATTGTTTGACGAAGTTCCCACGACCTTCGCACCCGTCGAGCGCGTTCCGGTCCCGGCCGACTACACACTCGGACCCGGAGATGAATTGCTGATACGAGCGTGGGGAAAAATCGACCTTGATTCTCGCGTTACCGTGGACAGGAACGGGCAGGTCTATCTGCCCCGAGTGGGAACGCTAAACGTTGCCGGTTTACGCTACGATCAGCTTGAGCGCTATCTGCATTCTGCCGTTAGCGCTCTCTTCAAGGACTTCGAAATGAATGTGGCCTTGGGCCAGCTCCGCTCAATCCAGATTTTTGTTTTGGGAAGTGCTCGCCAACCGGGCGCCTACACTTTGGGCTCGCTGAGCACCCTGGTCAACGCGCTTTTTGCATGCGGAGGCCCTTCAGCAACGGGTACCATGCGCCATATCCAGCTGCGGCGCGGCAGCGAGCCGATCACCGAGTTCGATATTTACGACTTGGTACA
>JBELAI010000264.1:0-7215 GCA_049508975.1 Occallatibacter sp.
CAGCTCCCCGCCCCCATATACTTCTCAAACCACTCCACCGCTCGATACATCACGTCCTTACGATGTGCAGGGTCAACAAACCCATGCCCTTCGTTCGGATAAACCACTAACTGCGTGGGAACATGCTGATCCCTCAACGCGTGCCAAAATTCATACGACTGCGGCGCCGGACACTCCCCGTCCCGATCCCCCACCACCGCCAGCGTCGGCGTTTTGACCTGTTTGATGAAGTTGATAGCCGAGCTCTTGGCATAGACCGCAGGATCGTCGTAAACCGACGCCCCAAAATACGGTGTCATCCACTGGTCAATCGAGTTCTCCCCATAGTAGCTCTGCCAGTCGGAGATGCCCGCGCCCGCCACCGCCGCCCTGAACCGCTGCGTCTGCGTAACCGCAAACATGCTCATGAACCCACCGTAGCTCCACCCCGTCAGCCCCACGCGACTGGGGTCCACCGAGTATTTGGCAAGCACGGTATCCACACCAGCCAGAATGTCGCGCAGATCGCCATACCCAAAGTCCTTCCGGTTAGCCTGCGTAAACTCCTCGCCCTGCCCATAACTGCCGCGCGGGTTCGGCTGAAGCACAAAGTAGCCCAGCGCCGAGAATGCCGTAGCGCTCAACCCGCCGCCGCCGCCCCAGTGCGACACCACCGCCGCCGCAGGCCCTCCATGCACCTCCACAATCAGCGGGTACTTCTTGGCCGGATCGTAGTCCTTGGGCAGCATCAGCCAGCCCTGCACGTGAAACCCATCGCTCTTCCAGTTCAGTGAAACGCTCTTGCCCCACGCAGGCTCCACGCCATCGTTCAGGTGTGTCAGTTGGATCACGCCCTCCAAGCCCGCGCTCATCACCGTTCCCGGCTTGGCTGCGTACACCTCTGTCGGATGGTCGAAGGTGCTGGCGCGAAACACAAAGATCGAGTGGTCGGCCGAGGACGACAGGCTCAACTCCATCCGCCCATCCCCAACACTCCCCGGAATGCTGAAGATCGGCGAACCAAAGCTTGTTGTCACCGTCGATGCCGTCCGGTCCCCTTGCAGCCGGAAGCGAACCAGTTGGCAATTCCCGCCGGCGAGTTCGCTGACAAAAATATGGTCGTTGTCGGCCCACTCAATCCATGCCGGAGACGTAGGTCTTCCTGGAGTCAAAACCTGAGGAACTCCGCCTTCCGCAGACACAATCCACACATCGCCACCCGTCGAGCCCTGGTCGCTCATCAAGCCGCCAATGAAGGCAATCGCTTTCCCATCCGGCGACCAACGCGGCACCGCTATCTGCAACCCGTGCAGCGCCCCCGCACCTTCGGCCGGCGCCAGAATTGCCTTGGCCGCGCCGCCTAGCTCCTGCGTGTAAAGCTTCGCCACCCACCAGTTGTTTTCGCCGGGCGGATCGGCCGCCACATACGCCAGCCCCTTCGAATCCGGGCTCCAGTCGAACTCGTAAACGTGCAGGTTCGCCGGCGTCGCCATCTCCGGAGCAGTGGGCTTGGCCGCATCCACCTTCGCCACCGCCACCCGCTGAATCTCAACCCCATCCTCGCCAATCACTCCGGACGGCGGTTTCATAGCCGCCAGCGCACCAGCCGCCCGCGTCGCCCCCTCTACATAGAGGAACGCCACACTTTTGCCATCCGGCGAAAACGCAGGCGCCTCCACATACCCCTTCAGTTCCGTCAGCCGTCGCGCCGCGCCTCCACCAAGGGTCTCGATATAGAGATCGGCCTGCTCGCCCGCCTTGGCGCAGTCGGAGAAAAACGCCAGCCCTTTGCCATCCGGAGTCCAAAGAAACTGCCCTTCATGACAGTGCGCTTCCGGCTTCGCCGCCGCCGTCACCCGTTCACTCTTGGCGAGATCGTCGATCGCAGCCACGCGAATCTCCGCGCCGTCCTTGCCAAACTGCTCCCAGGCCATCCGCTTCCCATCCGGCGACACCGCTACCTGTCCCATCGAACGGCCCCGATTCAGCCCCTTCAGCACCTCATCGATGTGCGCCCGACCAGGAGACTTGGCGGCATCCGCCTCTTGCGCAGCCAAATAAACGTTGAATCCAAAGCCCAGAACCAGGGCAAAGCCGGCCAGCAGCCCGGCACGAAGAAATTTGCGAATTGGTATCAAAAACATAGAGAAATGCTATCAGGCAGAATTCATAGCAGGCCAATGGTCGTTCACCATCCGCCCAGCCACTGAACTACCGCCGCACCATCTTATAAAGAACCAACGTGGTCCTGTCATCGTCGTCGAATGCCGGGTAACTCGCCACTTTTTCCAGCTGATAAGGCGCCAGCAATGCCTCATTCTCAGGCGCAACACCATTCCAAGCCACGTACCAACCCGGCTGATACCGCGCCAGTTTCTCCGCCGCATCCTCGGTCCCATAAAAATCGTTTATCGAAGGGACCCCTATCATCAACGAAATCTGCGGTGCACTAACTCCCAGAATAAGCGTCTTCTGCTCCGGATGACTGCGAATGATATCGCGAATGGAGTGCGCTGCGTTGTAAAAGTCGTAGTCTCGATGAGTAAGAAACTGACCTATCATCACCACATTCGCAACCACTGAAGCAGCCATGGCGACCAACGACAAAAACGCGGTCTTTCTGGCATAAGTCATAAGTTCGGCAAAGGTCAGTACGACAATCCAGATAAGTGGCGCTAGCATAAACAGGAAATACCGCGGCGCATAGTCGTCCTGCCGCTTGAAAATGAAGACCGCCTCCGCCGCAATCGCAATCCAGGAGGCGGTAAACAAGGGATTGCTCCAGAGTTTCCGCTTCCAAACCACCGCCAGCACCAGGATCAGAAGCCCAATGGGGTACAAAACACGGTCTACCCAGAAGCAGTTCTGAGAGAAGTCCGAAATCGTCGAAAAGGTCTGATGCCAGTCGATATCGGGCAGCCCATTTACGCCAAAGAAATACGCATAGTCGGCGCCATATCCCAATTTCGCAACCAGCGCAGCATAGCCTTTCACTAATACGAGGGGCGCAACCATCACGGCAGCAATAGCCCAAAGCAGTCCAACCAGTTTTCGCCCCATAGCTGACCAAGCCACCCACAATACCGACGGGATCAGGAGAGCCGCCGTAGTCTTAGTAAGTAGCATTGCGGCGACCAGCGCAGTCAGTGCCGCCAACGCCGGCAGTTTCTTCCCCGACGCAAAAGAAGCCAACAGCATCACCAGGCAAAACTCAAAGACAACCAGCGTCTCCAGAATGGCCAGCCGATTGAAGACAAAGGCAAATGGGCTCGCCGCCAGCAGCAGCACGGCAAGAAGCGCCGGCGTCTCCGATTTCATGCTCGTATAGCGCCGCACCAGCGCAAAAACAACGCCCAAAGTAGCGATCGAAAACACGACATTCAGCGCCCGCGCCGCAACCACGCTGACACCAGTGAAGTGAAACACAATGCTGAGCAGAATCGGCCACACCGGTAATGCCACTGCGGGATTGTAGTCGCCCGAAACATACCAGTGTCCGGTGAGCGCATGCATAACCGCGGCGCTTCCCCACCAGCCCTCATCTGTAAATTTCGCCTGGTCGATCATCCACATCGACCAGTTAGGAAAGTCGGCGTCCAGATAGAAGAATTTGGCGATGCTCAGTGCGGCAACAATCGCCCAAATCGCAACGCGAAACCACCGCCGAGCCAGCCACCCGTCCAAGTCTAGATTCATCTTACTCAGGCTACCTTGCCGGGTGCCGCATGTCAGGATTCTGAGAATAGATAACCGCTGACTCGCTGACTAGCTGGGTGCCCCATGTCTCGATTTTGGAGACATTGGGAAACCGCTGACTCGCTGAGCCGCTAATTCGCCGCAGCGTGGATCGCCAGCAGCCTTTCCAGCAGCGGCTTCAGCAACTTCAAATCCAGCGCATTCGCTCCATCAGACAACGCATTCGCCGGATCGTCATGCACCTCAAGAAACAGCCCATCGATCCCCGCCGCCACCGCCGCCCGCGCCAGCAGCGGAATAAACTCCGGCTGTCCGCCACTCACTCCACCTGCCGCCGAAGGCTGCTGCACCGAGTGCGTTCCGTCAAACACCACCGGCGTCATCCGCCGCATCACCGGCAGCGAACGATAATCCACCACCAGCGTGTTGTAGCCGAAACTCGCCCCACGCTCCGTCAGGAACACCCGCTCATTTCCCGTAGACCTCACCTTTTCGACCGGGTGCGTCATATCCCATGGCGCAACAAACTGGCCCTTTTTGATATTGACCGCACGTCCCGTCTTCCCCGCTGCAACCAGCAGGTCCGTCTGCCGGCAAAGGAATGCTGGAATCTGCAAAACGTCCACCGCCTCGGCCGCAATCTCGCAATGCCCCGGCTCATGCACATCGGTTAGCACCGGCAGGCCCGTATCCTTGGCCAGCCGCCCTAGAATCCGCGTGCCCTCCACCAACCCCGGCCCGCGAAAACTCTTCACGCTGGTCCGGTTTGCCTTGTCGTAGCTGGCTTTGAAAATGTAGGGGACACCCAGGTCCGCCGTGACGCGCTGAATGGCCTCCGCCATGCGGCGCACATGCGCTTCCGACTCAATTACGCACGGCCCTGCAATCAGGAACAGTTGTCCCGAGCCCACCTCGACCGGCCCGATTTCAAATGAGTTGCTCACCAAGCCGATTCTACCCTGTCGGCCGCCGGCCTTGGCTCATACCCCCAGCTCATACAAGCGTCGGCTGCTCCACCTCCACGTGGCTAGTCGACCACTCCCAGAGCGCCCGATCCAATGCATGAAGCGGTGTTGGTCCCGGTAATTCCGTCTGCGGCGCGACAGCACCGGAGTCCGCCAGGCGTCTGCAAAATGCCACATACTCAGCGTAAAACTCAACATTATGACGAGCATGGCCCAGCGCCTCAAGCGCGCGAAGGTCCAGCACGTTATACCGCTCCGGCGCAATGGCCGCCAGAATCGCCGAGGCCATCGGGAGGTCAATCCCGCGCAGCGAAGTCAGCGCTTCCACCGATTTGCGTAGAGAACTTTCCGGCGCAGCCGCTACTTCAAGAACCCGCTTGATCTTTGCCTCGCTGTTGCCAATCAGGTAATGAACCATCCGTTCCGACTTCCAGCGTACGATCGCCTCCAGGTTGACCAGCGAGTAGTCCCCGCCCCGAATCGCCGCGCCGGCCTCAAACGCAGCCGTCTCCAACTGCTGTTCTCTTTTACCTGCCTTGTGCCAATAGTGCTCCGCCAACTGCTGCAGTTCCTGTTCATCCGGTTGAAGCTCAAAATGTGCCATGGTGTCGCGTCCTCCGTACATTGAAGCGAACACACAATAGGCCCGGAGAAAAACCTTTGTCAATGACGAAAAGAACGCTTCCTGCGAATGCGTGCAAAGGAAAGTTCCTTCCGGGAAAGTGGGGGAATTGACATATGCTGCGGTTCTCTCTCAAACCATAAATATGCTAATATGTTTTTATGCGTACCACGCTGGACATCCCGGACGAAGTATACCGTCGCCTCAAGATCAAGGCAGCCGTCGAAGGCGAGGCGATCCGCAAAATAGCATTGCGGGGCATTCTGCGTGAGATCGACGAGCAGGCGCCGTCCCCGCTTCCGAGACTCTCCGAGCCCATTCTGAAGTCTTATGCTCCCGGTTCCATCGACATAGACAACGAAAGAATCTATGACCTCGTCGGTTTTCCTTGATGTAAATGTTTGGTTGGCCCTCAGTTCCCGCGGCCATTCCGCGCATAGATATGCTAAAGTGTATATATGCGCACTAGCATAGAGATTCCCGATGACACCTACCGCCAGATGAAGATCCGCGCCGCAACCGAGGGGACCACGCTTCGCGAGATAATTCTGGATGGCGTCGCGATGAGACTACGCAACGGAAATGCCCCGAGCAAGCGTGACGGTCGTATTCCGTTTCCCGTGGTCCGATCAAACAACCCCGGTTCGCTGAAGCTGGGCGAGGAAGGTGTCTACGAGTACATTCCTTTTCCTTGATGTTAACGTCTGGCTTGCGCTGGCGCACGAGATACACCCGCAGCATGGAACCGCATCAGCCTGGAATGAAGCGCTGAACGTCGATGCTGTGTTATTGTTTTGCCGCTTCACACAACTGGGCCTTCTCCGGCTGCTGACCAATCCGAGTGCGATGGGTACGGACGTGCTCACTCAGAGGGGCGCCTGGGCTGTTTACGATGGCTTTCTCGCGACAGACAGGGCCCGATTCATGGAGGAACCCGAAGGGATCGACCCACTCTTCCGACAACACACCAATCGAGACGAGGTCTCGACCAAGCAATGGGCCGATAGCTACTTGGCCGCATTCGCGATGGCTGCTCGGATTCCACTGGTGACCTTCGATCGTGCGCTGGCGGGCAAAGCAAAGGGGAGTGTTCTGCTGAGATAATTCCGATTGAAGCAACAGGCTCCCCATGGGCGGAAACTTCTTATTCAACCGCAGGAGCTGGATCTTCTTCTGCCTTGAGCCAATCCACTTCAACAAAGAAGACAATCGCCACCGCAACGAACACGATGACTTCAAACCACGATGAACCTTTCCGACTCTCAGAAATCATCGACGCAGGCAAATGCGGCTTCAAATACTCGGCCGTCTGGATGACCAGGAGCAGGGCGAGCAAATAGCCCAGATGGACGGCAATTAGCCGACGTCTTGGGCGGCGATCCTTCTCGGAAAAGAGCGTAGAGTTATCGTCAACGTACGCGTAACCAAAAGCGAAGACCGTGTAGAACAGCAGCCCCGAGATATACAGACCAAGGACAGAGGCAAGCCCAGTACGTCGTGAAGAAGAAGAAACACTGCGGCGCTTGGAACCGCAGCCACAATTCCGGCGGCTCCGAACTTGAACCTCCCTCGCTGATACGGATTCCAGAATGGATTGCCCATTGTCTTTCTGAATTTACTTCGACGAATCTGGCAATCGGGTCAAGCAGTGAGTTACGCGGAAACCTTGGCCGCGAATGCCGGTTCTGCACTTAGTCTGTTCGACCGGTTCTTATAACTCGCAGTAATAAACTCCTTGAACAGCGGATGCGGCTCGAGCGGCTTCGACTTGAACTCGGGATGGAACTGGCATCCTAGAAAATATGGATGCCCAGGAATCTCGACAATCTCCACATAAGTCGCATCGGGCGTAGTGCCGCTGATGCGCAATCCTCCACCGGTTAAAAGCGCCTCATACTCGCGGTTGAACTCATACCGATGCCTATGCCGCTCGCTGATCTCCGTCGCTCCGCC
>JBELAI010000265.1:0-7175 GCA_049508975.1 Occallatibacter sp.
CACAACTGGCTTACCGTTTCAAATTACTTCGTGCTCGGCGACTACTTCCGCTCGATGCACATTCCACTTGTAGAGGGGCGCTACTTCACGGCCGCGGACGATCTGCCCGATGCTCCGTTGGTGGCGATTGTCAGCCAGACGGCCGCGCGCGAGCATTGGCCTGGCATGAACGCTGTGGGCCGGCGCTTCAAAATGGGCGGACTTTCACAGAGCTCGCGGCCACTGATTACGGTCGTCGGAGTTGTGGGCGACGTGCGCCAGGGCGCGCTCGATCAGGCCGTCTATCCGCAAATGTACGAGCCGATCGAGCAGAGCCGCCGGCAGTGGGAGGCTGCGGTACAGCAGCAGATCCCTGCATACCACAGCCTGCATGTTGTGTTGAATACGGCCGGAAATCCTGCTGCGTTGCAGGCCACGCTGGAGAAGACAGTGCATTCGCTCGATCCCCTGCTCGCAGTTTCGGATATGCACACCATGGAAGAAGTAGTTTCGGCTACCGAGACTTCGAGGCGGTTCAACACCGTGATTTTGACAGCCTTTGCCGGTATCGCGCTGGCTCTTTCGCTTCTGGGAATTTATGGGCTGCTGGCATACTCCGTGACGGAGCGGTCAAGGGAGATCGCTATCCGCATGGCTCTGGGAGCTAAGCGGCAAAACGTACTCTGGAGAACGCAGCGGAGCGCACTCGCAATCGCTGGAATCGGCATCAGCGTGGGACTCATTGCATCCGCAGGGCTCACTCGGTTTCTCAGTAGCCTGTTGTACAACGTAAAGCCTTTGGATGCGGGTGCAGTTTTCGGCGCGGCAATTGTCCTGGTTGCGTGTTCGGCACTCGCTGGCTGGCTTCCAGCACGGCGGGCCGCTTCCATCGATCCCATGCAGGCGCTGAGAACTGAGTGAGTCGGCTATTCTAAGCGGAATGCGATTCCCCGTTAACCGATCGTTTCGTCTTGTGCACATCTTTCTGATCTACCTGCTTTGTTACGGACTGACAGGGAAGATCGCGCATGCACAGTCCTCAGCGGTAATCCTGACTCCCGCACTCGTCGAGCCTGGGTCGCCGGTACTTATTCGCGTGGACGCACCGGCCACGGCAAGCATTGACGGGGATTGGCTAGGCCGCAAACTCCAGTTTTTCCACGGCCCTGAAAACCGCGCCTGGTTCGCCTTTGCCGGAGTTGATGTGGAAGCACACCCTGGCCCTTCGCGGTTGAAGATTACGATGAAAATGCCGCAAGCCGCTGCTCGCGACCTCACCCGCTCGGTCGTGATTCATCCCGCGCATTACCGGACCGGCTCGCTCACTGTCCCGCCAAAATTTGTATCACCCGATCCCGAAGCGCTCAAGCAGATCGAGGCTGACTCACAAATCAAGGCGACGGTCTTCGCCGCCAGCGCTGCTGAGCCGCTCTGGACTTCGAGCTTTCACGCTCCAGTTACATCTGCCGCGACGGACAGCTTTGGCACCCGCCGCATGTTCAACGGAAAGCTGGCGAGTGTCCATAAAGGGATGGACTTCCACGCCGACGAGGGGACGCCGGTACGCGCCGGCAACAGCGGCGTAGTGGTGCTGGCTCGACCGCTCTACTACGAAGGCAATTGCGTAATCATCGACCACGGCCTGGGGCTGTTTACGCTCTCCATGCATTTCAGCCGCATTGACGTGAAGGAGGGTCAGCACGTGGTTGCCGGTGACCAGCTCGGACTCAGCGGTGCGACAGGCCGTGTCACAGGACCGCATCTGCATTGGGCGGTGCGCTGGCAGGGCGCTTATCTTGACCCTGCCAAGGTGCTCAAGCTGGACCTTCGCAATCTTCGCTGAGTTATTGAACCGTTCAGGGCCGGGGCTTGGGCGCCAGTGCCGAGTGCAGCTTGCGCGAGGCGCGGCTCACTCCAGGTGAATGCGGGTTGGCGGGCGGACCGTCGGGAACCGGCTTGAAGTGGGAGGACGCTGCTTCGAGCTTCATGCGATCGGTAACGTCTACAAGGCGCTCCGCTTCGTGGCCGCTGCGTCTGGCGACGATTTTGTAGTCGAACGCAACGTTCGATTGGCCTTTGCGCAATTCATGGACCTCAAAGCTGGTGGGCGTCTGGTTAGTGACATAGAGGCCTTCGCAATCCCCTTTGGGGGTGAGAAATACGTGGAACTCCGCGCCCGTGTTTACCGTTCCTGCGAATGCTGCGTCGAGAGTGACGATGACGCTGCCGTTCTCGAGCTGGCCACCACCGTAATCTTCGATCCAGTTCTCGGCCGATTGCACGGAGTAGGTCTCCACCTGGCGGGCGTCGTGCGTAGTTACAAGATTTTTGAGCTGTCCGGTGCAAGCCATACTGCCGCCCTGGTTGATGCTGCATTCACCGCCCGCACCCTCAGCGCGCAGAAGGACTGCGTTGCCCGTTGGTCCGCTGGTAGCGAGGTTGGCCACGTAGATAGTTGGCGCCGAGCCGCTGTTGTTCTCGAACACGGCGGCGTTAGTACCGTCGGCGGTGGCGAACAGCGCAGCCGTTGCGAAGCCAACGGGATCGTCGGCCCAGACGCCCGCGGAGTAACCGAACGTGCCATTGTCACGCTTGAAAGTGCCGCTTTGAACATCGTCCATGCCTCCCAGAATTCCAATTTGTGCGGGTACCTCGGAGGACGTAGCTCCATAGCCTGCGATTGCCACTCCCCCCTCGTTGCCGTCTGCATAAATTGTCGGGTAAAAGTTGAAGCTCGTCGCAAAGATAGAGCTGGTGTCGACCGCCGTGCTCTCGTTGGTCACAGTGAGCAAGCCACTCCCCGCGCCCGCCTGGCCAACGATATCCACACTGCCCTGGAATTGTTGGTAATCCCCGGTGAATGTGTTCTCTGCCGTTAATTGCGCGTAGTTGTTGTTGAGCGTCGGCGCGATGTCGGTAACCAGTGCACCCACATTCAGCCCCAGACTGACTGATCCCGATGCGGTTACGGCGGTCACCGGGCTGATTGCGCTGACGCTCTCGATGGTTCCGGGAAAGGTCTGTCCGGGCGCGAATCCGATGATCCCTTCGCTGTTCACCGAAAAAAGAGTCGTCGTGCTCGATCCTTTTCGGTATTGCATGTAAAACTTGGCAGTCGGGTTGGCCGTGTTGCTGTTTACTGGATAAGCAAACATTTGAAAGCCCGGCGAGACCGGAGAGTTTGTGGTTGAAGACCAGGCGGAGGCCGCAAAATTCAGAAACTGCGAGGAAGAGCTGGAGGATGAGGTTGCCGTGGCGACTGCCGGCAGGGTCAAGGTGCCACGAAACTGAGCAGTTCCGTTCACGTCGAGCGTGGCCGCCGGCGTGGCTTCGTTGATGCCGATGCTCTTGCCTACTTGGGTGATCTCCGAATTGCCCTGGGTGAGAGCGCCGGTCCAGAGTGGCACTGTGCCGGCCGTGCCCGATCCGGTAATCGTACCCAAAGTGTTGGGCTGAAGCTCCGGGGTCGAACCATCATGCTGAGAGGCCTGAGCCAATCGGCCAAATTGGGCCAGTTGATTTTGGGTCACGAAATCTGATGCCGCGTGGCCGGCGAGCGACTCAGCATCGGCCGACTTCATGGCATAGGGAACGCTGGATAGCAGAATGCGCTCTTGTTCCGCGGACCGCTCCACACTGACGCCCAGCCAACGCGCCGCGCCGCCGGCAAACACCGTCTGAGGAAGGCCGGCGGGACTGGCGTTGCCGAGCAATACCGAGTACGAACCATCTTCCCCAACGGTCACTCGCTGCGTTTCTGTCCATAGTGGGTCACCGCCTTCGGCACCGGCATAGATGCGGAATTCGGCTTCCACGGTATCTCCGGAGCGAGTCGCCAGCTTGCCGGCGTACCTGATTTGTTGTGGAACTACCGATGCGGCCGCTGTCGATGGCCCATCTATGCCCTGAATGGCCTCTTGTGCCGACAGAATGCCAGCCGTTTCCACGGACGCAACGCCCAGGCAGAGCACCGCGCAAATATGGTAGATAAGAGCTCTCATGTTCACGGATTCCTCGCAGTGGGAAGCCTATCCGGGGAGACACTACGGCTTCCTCACGTAGCTAAGGTGGGGAGAGGGAGGATTTTGTGACAAGAAAATCGTTTTAGCGGGTGATGACTTCTTCTTCCGCTCCTGCATCGAGTGCGGAAGCCACGCTCAAATCCGCAGCCTTCTCTTCCCGCAGCGCCTTGAAAGCCCTATACACAAACCAGCCCAGATACCAGCCGTCGAGGAATTTGTAGGGGGTCTCGCCGGTTGTGTAATGTCCGCACGGCAGCACGCGCGGTTCAAAGTTCAGCCCGTATTTCTTAAATGCCTCTACCACCTGCAGCGAGTATTCTCTGGGAAACGTAAGGTCGTAATCGGCGTAAACCAGAAGCACACGTTTATCGGGTCCACCAGCCTCCGCTCCGGCAAACTTTGCGTAATAGCTGCACGGGCTCACCGCGGACCACAGTTCCCGCACTCGGTCTTGGGTGAGGCCGGCCTCTTCCAAGGCCTGCTTTACATGACGCGTGCTTTGCCCTGCCCAAGTCACGTCTCCAAAGGCAGTTGAAGCATGATTGAAAGCATTCACGCGGATGCGCTTGTCGAAAGTACTAGCCAGGAACGCATAGCACGAACCAAGGCTGGTTCCCAGCACGCCGAAATGCTCGTACCCCTGCTCCTCCAGCCAGTCCAGACAGCAGCGAATATCCACGACAGCCTGCCGGCAGGCTGCTAATGTCCGTCCAATGTTTGCGCTGACCGAGTAGTCGGATCGCTCTAACTCGGCCGGCCGGCGAATGTCGTGGTAGGGCATCGACAGGCGCAGCGCCGAGACACCCATGCGATTGAAGATCGTGCAGAGCGAGTTATGGCTGAAGCCGTCGGAGTTCCACTGCGGTAGAACCACGATGGCCTGCTTGGGTCGCTTGGGATCCTTGTGCGCCGGCGCCGGATACCAGCGCGCGTTTACCTGATCGTTTTCGGGGTAAGGCGAGCGCTCCGGAGAGGTAAAACGCAGGAACTGTGCCGGAAGCAGCTTTCCATCCGCGGCTCGTTGCTTGATTGCCGCGTCCTGCGCGAGTGTCTCGGGGCGCACGTTAGTCGGGTAGAGTTGCGGATGACGCTCTTCGAGACGGAAATCGGTAGGCCGTTCATACCCAAAGAACTTGTCGCCGTTGCGGATGAGCAGCTCATTGATGCGCACCATGGCCGCTTCGGAGGCAGCGGAGTCGTGCAGGACTTCCGGGCCTGGAACCGCTGCGCTGAAGCCATGCGACTCCAGAAACGGCTCGATCCACTCAAAGCCCCACTCCAACGGACGAACGACGCGGTTCTCGTCGCGTGTGGTCAGCCGCGTCTCCCACTCGTACATCCATTGCGCATATTTCTTCTTGAACATGTCTTCTGTTCAAGTTTACCAGCGCGGGAGGCGGACTCTGGCCAGAGTTGGGTTGAGCCGTGGCGTGCGTCACAAATCGTGCAGGTGGGTCTAGACGGTCTTTGGTGCCTTTGGACCTTTAAGCGCCCACCAAAGGGTGAGCGCGGTCATGATGCTGACGATCCCCAGCGATGTTACGCAGTAGATGCAATACACCTCGAGCACATACTTTTCGATATAGGTCAGGTAGAGTGAAAACCCCAATGCGCCGAGGGTCAGCACGAGCAGCCAGCGGCGCCGCCTGACAAGGGCCAAGCCAGCCATGGCCAGATAGCCAGCGATCCCGATCGCGGCGACGGGAATATGGAGGATTTCGGCAAACGGGCTATGATTCACGATGCCGCAATCCCACTTTTCGTTGATGTCGCACGGCTCGGTCCCTGTCGAATAGTGCACATGAAGCGCAAGGGCGGAAACCACCACGCCGGCCAACGCAAGAACTGCAATTAAGTAGCGCATCTTGAATAGAATGCTACCACTCCCGCTCCTGCCGGGACTCTTTAATGCCGGTGCAGGATACGATATTCCTATGGAGCAGCTAATCGGTAGCGGCAAGCGTGTCGCCTTTTTCGGTGGCAGTTTTGACCCTCCACACCTGGGACATCTGGCGGTAGCGCGAGCCGCTCAACAGGCTCTTGCACTCGATTCGGTGCTCTTTGCCCCGGTAGGCGCTCAGCCTCTGAAACCGGAAGGCGCGACGGCCAGCTTCGATGACCGCCTGGCGATGACCAGGCTGGCCATCGTGGGAGAACCCAGATTTGCTATTTCACTGCTGGATGCCCCCAATCCCGCCGGAGCTCCCAACTACACTGTCGACACGCTCTTCACCGCACGCGCCGAACTGCCGGCGGATGGAGTGCTGTTTTGCCTCATGGGAGCAGACTCGTTCTTCGGTATGCGCCGCTGGCATCGGGGTGCGGAGATTCCTTTTGTCGCTCCACTGATTGTGGCCTCCCGTCCCGGCCAGCCGCTGGACGATCTGCGAACTGCGTTGCCGCCGGGATTGGCCATGACGCCGGTCCTCCCATCCATGCACTCCGAGGCAGCGTCTCCTTCCCTTGGCATCGATGTCCGGTGTTACCTTCTTCAAAACGGTGGCGGGGAAACTGCTCTGCTCTACCTCTTGCCAGGACTTCACGTTGAAATTAGCGCTTCCCAGATTCGAGAGCAGATTCACAGTACCTCCGATTCTTCCAACGCAAATCCCCAACTGCTTTCCGGTTCGGTGTTGGATTACATTCGTTCGAATGGGCTTTATCGATAGTCATTGCGGTGGCTTCAGCTGCCCCTGTGGGCTTCCGCTTGCCGCTACAGATTGCAGAGACTACGATTGAATTTGGAGAATATTGTTTTCGAATGACTACAACTGAAGCCCACCAGCAAATCCGCATCCTCGTTCAAGCCGCCGCCCAGGCCTGTGAAGACAAAAAAGGCGAAGACACACGCATCCTGGAGCTCGACCCTATCGATGCCGGCCTGTCCGACTTTTTCCTGGTAACCTCCGCAACCAACGATCGACAGGCGATTGCCATTTCCGACGAAGTCGAGCACCGGCTTAAAAAGGAGTTTGGCGTTTACCCCAACTCGGTCGAGGGCCGCCGCAAGGGCGATTGGATTCTGCTCGACTATGTGGACTTCGTGGTCCACGTCTTTCTCACCGAGCGGCGCGCCTTCTATGACATTGAGCGCCTGCGGAAGTCCGCCCGGCCGCTGTCTCCGGCCGAGTTTGACGCCGAGCTGAAGGCGGCGTTGGCTGAGAAGACGCTTGC
>JBELAI010000266.1:0-7161 GCA_049508975.1 Occallatibacter sp.
AAGAAGATATTGGGCGATTTGCCACCCAGTTCCAGCGTCACCGGAATCAGGTTCTGGCTGGCGTATTGCATGATCAGGCGCCCAGTGGTCGTCTCGCCGGTGAAAGCGATCTTGGCCACACGAGCGCTGGAGGCCAGCGGCTTCCCTGCTTCGAGGCCGAATCCATTCACGATATTAAGCGTACCCGGCGGCAGTAAATCGCCGACAAGCTCGGCCCATACAAGGATGCTGGCCGGAGTTTGCTCGGCCGGCTTCAGCACCACGCAGTTGCCCGCCGCCAGTGCCGGCGCCAGCTTCCACGTAGCCATGAGCAACGGGAAATTCCACGGAATAATCTGCCCGACCACGCCGAGAGGCTCGTGATAGTGATAGGCCACCGTATCCTGATCGATTTCGGAGATTGTGCCTTCCTGGGCGCGAATGCAGCCGGCAAAATAGCGCCAGTGATCTATTGCCAGAGGAAGATCGGCAGCCATGGTCTCGCGGATTGGCTTGCCGTTGTCCCATGTCTCGGCCAGTGCCAGCATTTCCAGGTTGTCTTCCATACGCTGGGCAATCTGGATCATGAGGTTGGCGCGGTGCGTTGGGCTGGTGTGGCCCCAGGCCGCGCGCGCCGCGTGCGCCGCATCCAGCGCCCGCTCAACATCCTGCGCGTTGGAGCGGGGAATCTCGCAGAAGGTTTTCCCGGTGATTGGTGTAACGTTTTCAAAGTACTGGCCGGAAGCGGGCTCGACCCACTTGCCGCCAATGTAGTTGCCATAACGGGGGCGAAAGCTCACCGTCTCGCTGAGCTTGCCCGGATGCAGTGCTGTCGCTGTCGCCATGTTCGCTCCTCCAGGGGGACAATTCTATGGACCGCGCGCGTGCGGCTGGGTTGGGTCATCCGATTCGAACGTCCTGACGCCCAGCATTGCGTCGTCAGATGAATGGGACGCAGAAATCGGAAAACCGCTCGCCGACCGCGGCGCAGGAATCATACACGCACGGCTGCACTGCTGTGCAGTCCCCCATGTTAACCCCATGAAAAACTGAGAGCCTGTGTAAGAACTTTCTGGTTTGAAAGGTACGGGATTCATCCCGTACGTCAATACCGCGTTCAGGCCTTGGCCTTGGCCACCGAGGGAATTCAAACTCTTGAAAACCGTCCCTCAGAGGCTAAAGCCCGACCTCCTCTTGGCTGAAATGTACGGCCTGAAACCCGTACCCTCACCCCGAGCCAAGCTGTTTAACAGATTCTGTGAAATCACGATTTAAAAATATTCGCCGAATTCTGCAACGTTTTCGTTCCGGCCACCACTATCCATCATTCGGAGGTTACGGTTCCGTCCGTGATTGCCGAACTTCCCCCAGAGCAGACGGAATCCGTTCTTCGGAGCGGGTTTCGCCTGCGCCCCCTTTTTGATTGGAGAAGGAAAGAAATGAACAAAGTCAATCTCATCGGTCGCATCGTATTTTCCGTGTTTCTGATCCTTCCGGCCGCGCGCCGCCTGACGGATTGGGTCTCCTGGATGAGCCTGTGCATCGCCCTCCCCCTGGCTGTCTGGCTGGCAAATGGGTGGATTGGATTGCTCTGCCACTGGCAGGTAGTTCCCCGCGTAGCTTCCGTGTTCGGCACTACGCGCCCGAGTTCGCGAAGGGCATACAAGACAACCACTGCAATTTAGGAAATTTATGAGGCGATCGATGAATTCTCCTGATCATGCGCGCAGCTGTTTAAACGCACCAGAATTGCCGGATATTCTGAAGAGTCTCCGCCAATTCAGCCAGGCGGAGGCGCAGTTGCTCGGTTCGGTGAATTACTGCTTCCTCCCGTCTTCCCTTTTGCGAACAGAGCAATTTGAGGGCACTGAAGAAAATCAACCGCAATCAGCCTGCCCGTTCATCGGGATGCCCAGATGACCCTTTCATCACTCCAAACAAAACCTTCTCCCCACAACTCCGACGCGCGGCAAGCAGTACTTCCGTTTGCGCGGGAGCGGCGGTTTCATTCGCCGGCAACACGGCAAATGCTATACTCGTCACCTCTCAGATTTGCGGAGTTGGGTTTGCAATTTCATTCTTTCGATGCAGATTACGTTCGAAGACTGTGCGCGGGTGATATCCAGACCCAAGAGCATTTCGTCGCATACTTTTCCAGCTTGCTTCGGCTAAAACTTCGCTCGCGACTTCACTCCCTGCAGGCGATTGAAGATGCGTGTCAGGAAACATTCGCCCGCGTCTTCGCGGTATTGAGAAAAGATGGCGGCCTGCGCCAGCCCGAGCGCCTCGGCCCATTTGTGAATACCGTCTGCAATCATGTGCTCATGGAACATTACCGCTCAACAGGTCGCAGCGACTCGCTCGATTCAGCCGGCAGCCCCGAGCCGGTAGCACTGGGCGCCAATGCCCTCGACATCGTCTCTGCCCGCCAGATCAAGGAAAAGGTTCGGGAAATCCTGCTCGGCTTAGAGCCCCGCGACCGCTCTCTGCTTCATGCCGTTTTTTTGGAAGAGCGCGATCGCGACGAAGTCTGCCGGGAATTTGGCGTGGATCGGGACTATTTGAGGGTGCTGCTGCACCGCGCCAAACAGGAATTCAAAACCGAATACATCAAGCGGATTGGAAATCGGTCGCCTCTGGGCGCGAATGCATGAGAGTTTGAAACGGCCAGGCGGCCAGAGTCACTATCTCAAAGATGAGACCACATGAGGATGAGCTGATGGATCATAGCCAGGCAGTAGAACAGATGGCCGCTGAGCGCTACCTGTTGAACGAGTTGCCTCCCGAAGCTCGCGAGGCGTTTGAAGAGCACGTATTCGATTGCCACGAGTGTGCCGTCGATATCCGCGCCGCGGCAGCATTTGTCGACGAGGCGAAGGCCCTGTTGCCTGCGCTCACACATGCCGTACCCTCGCCCCCATCGGCCAGCCCGGCTAAGTCACGAGTGAAGAGGGATCCCTGGTTCATTTGGCTGCGTCCCGCCTTTGCGGTCCCGGTCTTTGCCACTTTGCTGCTCGTTCTCGGCTATCAGAATCTGGTCACATTCCCGGCGCTGCGCACCGAGGCAAATGGACCGCGGCTGCTTCCCTCGGCCCCGTTGCACGGGGCAACCAGGGGCGGGTCGGGATTGACTATCGGCGCCGACCGCAAGCGCGGAGTCGCACTGCCATTGGAGATTTCGCAGGAGCCTGGCGTTGCGCCTGCAGCGTCCTACTCCCCAACGTCCTACTCTTTTGACCTGCTCGATTCTCAAGGGAAACTGGTTTGGACCGGGGCGATTGCCGCTCCGCCGGCAAGCGACAGTGGAGACCAGCGGATCACGCTGGCGATTCCGGGGGCAATGCTCCAGAATGCCAGCTACACAGTTGCGGTTTCCAGTATCGGCGCGAATGGGGATCGCACACCTATTCAACGTTATGTCTTCGCCGTTCATTTTATCGACTAACAAAACTTCAAAAAAATGACATAGAATTGGCGCAACTGAATTACTTGAAAGAGAGAGACTCCCCCATGTCTGAAACGAACGGCAGATCGCACACCTACCATGCGGAAGCGTCGGTCCTGGAGGGCCATCTTGAGCTTCCCCTTGTCCAAAGGATCCACCCCCAGGCCTACGCAAAGCTCCCCGACGAAGGCGGCTACTTGTCGCAGCGGGTTAAGGATTACCGGCTCGAATCGGTAATCTCCTACCGCTCCGCTCATACCCAAGTTGCGGGCAACCGCGACGTGAAGCCAGGGCACGGCTGGGCTACGCTGACGACCTCCGTCGTCGAGGGGCTCAATATTCTGGATGTGCTGACTGCCGACCGCGTCGTGGGGCAGGTCGCGACCGAGCATCCTCTCGTCGGTTACGTTCCATCGATCTCGTTTCTGGGTACGCGCTTTGAGAATCTGCGCATCGCCGGCCACCCTGTGGACCTGGACATGGACCTGGACATCCTTGGCTCCCGGCCTGAAACCGATACCGCCTACAGCAGCGATTCCGGCTTCACCGACCGCGTCAAAGCCCAATACGGCCGCATCCTCGAGCAACAACAGCTTCCATCCGAACTCCACGAAAAGTACAATCTACTTTCCAAGGGTCTAGGTGGCAGGGAGGCGGTCGAATGCTCTTTGGTGAATCGTGCAGCTGGCGGTTACCCTGGGATATGCTTCGGCCACGTGATCGCTGTTCCGAATTTCGGCCGGATCACTCTGGGAAAACTGACACTGCATCACGAGGACTTCAAGACCGACACGGACATTCCCGAGAAGACAACCCTGCGGCTGACCATGATCGATCTGAAATTTGGCTGCGCCATCGGAGGGAGCGGCGGGGTGGGAATGTTGTCTACCAACGGCACGTCCCGCCCATAAAAAGAGGAATGCTTCCCCTGCTCTTGCTCCTTTTGCTCGCGATTCCGCTCGAAGATACGCAACCCGGCGGCTTGCAAAAGCAATATGATTATGCCTTGCGGCTGTTTCAACGCGGTTATCTGGAAAACAGTCAATATGAGGCGGAACAGGGTTACAGACAATTCAAGGTGCCCGACCCCACGGCGGCGGTAAGGTTCCAGCTTCTTGAAGCAGAATCAATGCTTTTCCGTGGGTTGTATTCCGATGCTTTGCGCGTGCTGGCCAACTTTCTTCCCGGTCAAACGGACCCGGAAGGAACTGTGCGAAAGTTGGCCATTGAAGCCGTGGCTCTGACCCGTGAGGAGCAACTGGATCAGGCTGACCGGAAACTTGTGCAAGCCGATGCACTATGCAGAGCTTACGACAACACGGGCTGCGGTACCGTGATGCGAGCACATGGTATTCTCGCTGTCCAAAAGGGACAGCTCGCTCTGGCGCATCAGTCGTTTCTTGATACAGTCGTCTTTGCGCAAAGTCATCATGACCCTTGGCTAGGCGCGAGCGCATCCGTGAATCTTGGCTGGACAGGAATTCACACCGGGCATTTCGACGAAGCTGTCGATTGGTCAAAGGCTGCTGTTCAAGGCGCCGAGGCCTTGGGCGCCGAAGATCTTGCGCAGTCCGCTTCAGGCAACCTGGGCTGGGCCTATTATCAGTTAGGAGACGAGGAAGGAGCACTGAGCCGGTTTCTTGAAGCCGAAAAGAGCGCCGCAAAACTAGGCGACTTTGGAGTCGAGCTCAAATGGATCAGCACTGCGGGCTATGTTTACCGAGACAGGGGCGACCTGGCGCGCGCGACACAGTCCTATCGGCGAGCCTTCGAGTTGGCAAAGCAGATCGACAGCAAGGAAGACATTGTCAACGCGCTCGAAGACCTGGCCCAGGTTTCGGTTGACTCAGGCAAACTCGACGAAGCGACCGCGTACCTTGCCCAGGTAATCCCAATGGAGTTGGCTGGCGGCAATCATCTGACCGCCAATGTCCTGCTTACCCAGGGCATGCTGGCTGCAGCGCGACGACAAGACAAGCAGGCGGAATCGCTGTTGCGCGAGGTCCAGGACAACCAGCAGAATCCAACGACTACGCGGCTCGGCGCAGGAGAGCAACTCGCATTGCTCTTTGAGGCCGAAGGCAAGTCCCCCGCTGCGGAACAAATGTATAAATCTACCCTGAACGCGTTCGATTCAGCACAGGCCGAGCTCAAGAGCGAAGAGTCGAATCTGCCGTTTGTGGCCAACGCAGCACGGATTTACGACGACTACATCCATTTGCTATTGCAGCAAGGCAGAAACAATGATGCACTCGCCGTTGCCGACCGCAGCCGCGCGCGCACACTGGCGCAATCTCTTGGCTCTACTGAAAAAAATGGCGCAGCCAAAGCCGCCGCAATGGATCCACGCCAGATCGCGCGCAAGACCGGGTCCACCCTGCTCTTCTACTGGCTGGGACAAAAACAGTCCTGCTTATGGGCGATTACTCCAGCAAAAATTGCATTCTTTCCGCTTCCCCCGCAGGTGGAGATCGCATCCAAAGTCGATCGCTACAGCAAGGCAGTATTGGACTACGAGAATCCACTCGCAGACCGCAATGTGGATGGCCAGGACCTCTATCGCTCGCTCGTCGCTCCTGCCGCTGCATTGATCCGTCCCGATACGCCGGTCATGATCCTTGCCGACGGTGCGCTGAGCCGACTGAACTTTGAGACGTTGCTTGTCCCAGGCGCCGCAGCGAAACAAGACGGCAACTCTGGGCACAATCCGGGCCTGCATTACTGGATCGACGACGCGACATTGATCTCCGCGCCGTCGCTGGCCATGCTTGCCGTCGCACGGCCGGTTCAAAGTACCGCTCGAAACCTGCTGCTTCTCGGCAACCCGGTCGCACCAAGCGAGGAATTCGCCAGCCTTCCCTTTTTTGGATTCGAAGTTACAAGAATTCAAAAGCACTTCGATCCAAAGAATGTTACCGCGTTCACCCTTCAACAGGCAACGCCAGCCGCCTATCTTCACAGCAGCCCCGCGCATTATGCATATATTCATTTTGTAGCCCATGCGGTTTCAAGCCGCACCGATCCGCTGGATTCAGCCATCATCCTCTCGAATGGATCGCCAGGCCCGGACTCCTACAAACTCTACGCGCGCGATATCATGCAGCACCCCGTAGATGCGCGCCTCGTCACCATCTCCGCGTGTTATGGAAGCGGGACGCGGTCTTACGCCGGAGAAGGTCTAGTTGGCCTGTCCTGGGCCTTTCTTCGCGCTGGCGCGCATAGTGTCATCGGCGCGTTGTGGGAGGTGGCTGACGACTCCTCACCGCGCCTGATGGATGCGCTTTACCAAGGCATTGAAGACGGCCAGCCGCCCGCTACCGCGCTGCGCAATTCCAAGCTGTTGTTGCTCCATTCGAACAGCAGGTTTGCGACGCCGTTTTATTGGGCGCCGTTCCAGATTTATTCCAGCCAATAGCCCCGTCGCGGCTCCCGCCATCGGTAAACTTGCGTGCCTGCTTTCTCAAGCCATGCTGAAGTAACCCAGGCTCAATAAACTGGCCAAATCTCTGGGATCGACCGCCTGTGCCGGTCTTGACCCGGAAAACTCGTACTGGCGTCCAGTCGCTTCGCCGAGCACACGCATCGGCGCGGTTCTCACGTAGCGCAAGCTGACAGGCGTGAGAGGTATTTGCGGAACCACCGCCAGGGGACGTTCGCGACGCGCTGCCTGCAAATTCACAGGGAACAAAAACTCACGATCTGCAAACCCCGTTGAGGGCCTGCATGGTTGTTGGCGA
>JBELAI010000267.1:0-7079 GCA_049508975.1 Occallatibacter sp.
GGATTGCGCAAATGCATTGCCAAACGCGGATTGTTTCGAAACCGCTCGTACGGCCAAGGCACCGACTTGCCAGGCCGGATGAAGCGCCGCAGGGTCATCGCAAGGGGAGTCTCAAGGGCCACTACAGTCCGAATTTCAGGTCACGAGCCAGCAGGCGGTGGAACAAGTGTTCGCCGGCTTCGCGTCTCACGGACAGGCGGCCGGCTCCGTAGGCGCGCGAACCCAGGCCCTTTTGCACGGACTCGCAGATTGCAACGTCCTCTTCCTGCACCTTATCGCTGGTGGCGACGCTGGCAGCATTGTATTCGTCCTGCCCAGGCGATACATCGGCGAAGTAAAAGTCAAAAATTACGCGGCACTTATCCGGACCGGCAGGCAGCACGAGATTGGTATCCATAACACCCTGGTAGATGTTCATCATGAAGTTGGGATAGATCCAGAAGTACCAGGCTCGCTCGCCTTTGCGCGTGGCCGAGACCTGTTCATCTTCGTCTGAAACAACCATGGGGCTGGATTGAAGGCAATAGTGTTCGCCGTTTTCGATCGTGTAGTGGGTATAGTCAAGGACGCTGTTGAGCCCCTTGTGCAGATGCGGAACGTGGTAGCCGCCGTCGAGATAGTTATCGACATAGACTTTCCAGTTGCAGTTGAGCGTGTAGTCTCTGCGGGAGTGGAATAGCATTTTGCCCAACCCCAGCGGCGTAATGCGAGGAACGATATCGCTGAGGTAATGCCCGAGCGGCGTCGGGTTCGGTGCCAGATTCACGAAGACAAAGTTTTCCCACGTATCGACCGCCACGGACACAAGGCCGTTTGCCGACCTGTCAAAGTTGCAGACGCCGGCAAACTCCGGCATGCCTTTGAGGCTGCCGTCGAGTCCGTAGTTCCAGCCGTGATAGGGGCAACGAAAAGATTGTGCGTGCCCGCAGGCAGCGGTGGCCACTGCCGCGGCGTGATGGCGACACACATTAAAGAAGGCGCGCAAATGCCCGTCAGCTCCGCGCACTGCGAGAATCGGTTCACCCGCAAACTCAGCGGTGAAGTAGTCGCCCGCATCGGCAACCTGGTCCGTTCGTCCAATTGCCTGCCAGTTTCCGGCAAATACGTGCTGCTGTTCCAGTCGCTCTATCCCCGCGTCGAGATACCAGGGCGCGGGGATGGTGTGTGCTTCTTCAAGCGGGGCAGTATCGTCGTAATGCGCGAGCATTGAGGCCAGCTTTTCGTCCATCGAGGGTCTCTTCCTTATTTGATCAAGCACTATTCAGGGCTATTGTGCATGATTTATTCCGGGTTGGCGATGGCTGCCTGCGTTGTCAAGCAATGAGCTTTCCTCCGCTTGCCCAAAGCGTAGACCACTACACCGGCCGCGAGCAGAACGATGGTCATGCCAACCACCTTAATGATTGACAATGGCTTGTTGGGCTCGTCGTCCGAGGGCAGCACTGACAGGCAAATCGTGATGCTGGTTGTCATGAGTCCCAGAATGGCGAGTAGAATCGCGACGCGTCTGCCGCCGGGGACGCGAACAACATCGGGGCCGGCCGGCTTTTTTTGCACGCGGATCATGGCGGCAAACAGAAAAAGGTAAGGGATGAAATAGGTGATTATGCTCATGCTGACCAGCACATCGTAGGCGCCTTTTACCGTGGTCGCGGCCTGGCCCAGGAAGGCAAAGAGCATGCCGGCAAGTCCGTAGACGAGCACCGCCACGTAAGGTGTATTCCACCTGGGATGAATTCGCCCAAACTCGGCGGGCAGAAAGTGATCGATGCCGGCGACGAAGGGCAGCCTTGAACAGGCCGCGAGATAGGCGCCTGCCGCTCCAACGCAGCTCAGCGTGACCATGAGCGCGATACACATCACAATCCAGCTCACGCCCAGGTTCTGGCACATCTGGGCGATGGCGGTCATCAAGCCGCCCAGTCCGCTGATCTGCCCGCTGGGCATGGCGATCAGCATCGCAATCGTTCCGAGGATATAGCCCATAGTGATAAGAATGCCTGCGAAGACCAAAGCGGGAGGAACGGTCCGGCGCGTGTTCTTGATCTCTCCGCCCATGAAAGATGCGCATTCGACGCCGCCAAAGGCGAAGAAGATCGTAGACCAGAAGATGGCGTTCTTCATGCTGACATGAGGGACCATCGCCGCCCAGGTAAATTGTGTCGCGCTGCCTGAGCGGTGCAAGGAGATAAGTCCAAGCACGATCAGAACCAGGATGGGCAGAAACATGCCGAGGGCGCCGGCGTTATTGAGCCATTTTCCCGGCTTTACCCCGCGAATATTCAGCAGGGTGATTCCGCCCAGCACGACCACCGAAAACGTCATGAAGTAGCCGCTCTGATTGGATAAGGCCAGCAAGGACCCGCGCGAGCCTCCGACAAACAGAGCGCTGCCGGCCGCAAAATAGAGGACGGCGGGGAAATACGGAAGGTTGCTCATGGCGTAGGTCCACGCGGCTATGAACCCTGCGAAATCTCCAAAGCACTCTTGCGCCCAGACGTAAAGCCCGCCCTCCTGCGGATAGCGTGAAGAGAGTTCAAGTACGCTGGCGGCGAGGGGCAGAAAGAAGCCGATCCAGGCAAAGATCCACACCACGAGCGAACTGGGGCCGGATGCGGCCGCGGTGGCGATCCAGCGCAGGCTGAGGCCGCTCACGACGTAGAAAAGCGTAAGGTCGAGCAACCCTATCTCGCGCTTCAAATGAGGCTGCGGCGGTTCGGAGCCAGTCGTCGCCGTTGAGTCGGGCGCCTTTGCCAATGCCGCCTCCTTCCCTGCTTCGGGAATTGATACGCCTGCCAACCGATTTTGTGACGATTCAGGCAAAACATCGATTCTTTGCCCTAAAGCGTTCGTCACTTATTCGCTGGAAGGCTGGTCATGCAGACGTCGTCCTCGATTGAGAAGTCAAGGCTTCGATGGAAAACCTACTTTCCAACAAGCTCCTAATGCGACTCGCAGCTGGGATCGGCAATCTCAACCCGCCGGTTCTTCATACGCCCTTCGTCTGTGTTGTTGTCCGCCACCGGCCTTGTCTTTCCGTATCCCGTTGCGGTCATGCGAGCCGCCGCAACGTTGTGTGCGATCAGCCAAGTCATCATCGAGTGCGCGCGAGCCTCCGAGAGAGTCTGGTTGTAGGCATCCCCGCCAACGTTATCCGTGTGGCCCTGTATCTCGATCTTCAGCGACGGATTCGCGGCCATCAAAGCGGCCACCTGCTGCAGAGCGCCATCGGAGGCTGGTTGCAATGTCGACTTGTTAAAGTCGAACAGCACGCCATAGAGCGCCACATGGCAGTCTTTTGCCAGACTGGCCTTCAGTTGGTTTGGCGCGCTCTCCTTGCCAACTTTGAGCGTGTAATCGTCACCACCCAAAGTCACATAAGCCCAGAGATTGCGCCCTTTCTTGCTGTAGTGCGCGATGATCGGGTGATCCGGTGCATCCTGAGCAACATCCCAACCTGCCTTGATCAAGGCGTCATGGTACACAGTGCCAAAAAGTAGAGGGGAAAGATCGGGATAGGTATAGGAACGGTCCAGCGAGCCATTGGCGACCGTCTGCATCTCGTTTGAGCCTTTCCAAATCAAGTTCCACGGCGTATTAAAGTTTCGTCCGCCATGTGGCTTGGAATTGGGAATGGGTGTAAGAAACGGGAAATCTCCTGTCTCACCGATAGGCATCTTTTCCGGCGTGGCCGAAGGTTCAACCAGGGTAACCGAGATCGGCGGCGGCGCTACTTCGACGACCTCCCAATTGACGTGCGGATGGTCATATCCAAAATCCATAATCGCGTCTGCCCACGCGTCGATGCCGTTATGTTGGTAATGGAGAAGTACCAGGTACCCTCCTCCTTTATTGATTGAAATTACGGTCCAACCGGCCTGAATAGCTGCCGGCTGCATCTTCGCCCAAATGGCATCGGCGTTCTTGGGATCTGGCAAGTCAACAAAAAGAATCCAGTGACGGCCGAGCCTTTCCACCTGATGCTCACCCCAGCGCGGAAAGATCGCACGGTCCCATGCCCTATAAGGGGAGTAATCGTACACCTTGCCCATGGCGGACAGAAAATTCAACTCGGAAGGCACATTCTTCGACTGCGCATAGCCGCAAGCACAGAATGCGGCGAGAAAGGCGCAAACAGAGAACTGGAGGGCGCACAAGCGAAGAGCCACATGCAGTTTCGAAAGCCGCGTGAAGACTCGTTTGACCCCGCCGACCTGGGAGTTTGGGCCTGATCTGTTAACTGAAAGATACGAGGCTACGGCCGTGGAATGGCTTGAAGAAATGAATTGATTTGAACCCATGGAACGCATGTCAGCACTCTCCTTACAATGCTTGTGGGCAATGCGCAGCTGAAGATCGCAGCCGAAGTGAATAATTCGGTGAAGCGAAGAATTCAACTGACGCCAATCTCAATCAAAATATTGCGGTAGCTCCCCTCGACTGTTCAAAGCGCACAACTGCGACGACTTGGTTCAGGCGCAGTTGCAGTTTGGGATCGAACACGCCATCCTCCGATTCGAACCACCGCATCAGGCCGCCGTGCTTTCCAGGCCCTCAACTCCACCAAGCCGCCCCCTGGCCTGAAAACTATTCGGTCTGGCGGAGAGCTGTCAAACGTCGAAACCGTCAGCTTGCTTTCCGGGTTCGCCCACCATCGTCGCAATATCGACACCAACCGCATTGCTCAATGAATGCGGCGGTGAATTTGCGCCTATGCATCCAGGGACATGCATAAATCAAAATGAGCTCTTTGCTTTGGACTCAGAGGAAATCGCGGTTCCACGAAGTGAAGGTCTGAGCGTCACTTCGCCGACCGATTTAAGAAGATCGTTTGTTTCCGTTGCTGAAGTCTGCAATTCAACGGATGCGCGCATCCAAGGCACGAATTCTTCAGCGGTAGCAAAGTTGCACCGCCCAGGAAGATTCTCCACTTTTCGGCCGGTGCATCAGCCTTCGGCGTCTGTG
This sequence comes from Occallatibacter sp., assembly GCA_049508975.1. GTDB lineage: Bacteria > Acidobacteriota > Terriglobia > Terriglobales > Acidobacteriaceae > Telmatobacter. The sequence continues at coordinate 4,966 of JBELAI010000267.1, forward strand.
CAGGGGTGCCAGCCGCGGGGGCCTTATTGCCATGCTCCTGCGGCGACCATACCGGCCCAATACCAGGGATGCGTGCTTTGGCCTGCGGCCCGGCGCTGAGCCAGCATGGCGCGCGCGGCCAGCCACGCCGAGTCCGCAGTCGAGCGATGGAATTCGAGGCGCTCACGGTAGAGCGCCTGCACGTAGCGACGGGTCATTTCATCATCGACGGGCCAAAGCGTCATCACGATGCTGCGCGCCCCGGCAATGCGGAAGGCGCGCTCCAGGCCCAGAACTCCCTCGCCATCGCTCAGTTGGCCATTGCCGGTGTTGCATGCGGAAAGAACTGCCCAATCGACTCCATCGAGATCGAGCGATGCAATCTGCTGCGCGGTCACGATGGAATTTCCGTGGTCGGCATTGACCCCGGCAAAGACCAGGCCCGAGTCTAGCAACGGATTCCCACCCCCGCAGCTTTTATTCATCAGGAAAGTGTGCGTGGCAACGTGCAGCACGCGCGATTGCCCGGCTGCGCGTAGAAACGCATCGCTTGTCGCAGCCGGGCCGGTGAGCAACGTAGCTCGTTCCCCGCCTTCCCAGCGTTTCCAAAGTGCGGAGATATCCACGGCCTCCGCGGCAGCCTCGGGCAAAGGCGGAAATCGCACCTTGTTCAGGTCTTCGCAAATCGCTGGTGCGCCGCGCAAGTTTGCGCTGCTGGCGACTGTCTGCGTCCGGTCGAAAGCCGGGCCCCCCAGCGCGAGTAAACCTGATTTCCTGTGAAACGGAGCAGCAGACAAAAGATCGCGCTCGCTCGAGAGAACATGGATCACCGGGCTGTGATCTACAAGGTAACCGTCGCCTTCGGGCAGGCTGGCAAAGGGAATCAGATTCAGCATGCGGTCGGGAACTACCAGCACCAGATTCGCGCCCTTGCGGGCCTCGGCCAACGGATCCCAGACGATCTTGCGCAACGCCAGAGCCGCATCGCGGTAAGCGCGCTCATTGATTGCCGAGCCCAATCCGCCGCTGTTGGTCTCGTGGTCGACGGCCTTGCGCATTTCGATTGTCAGATCGTCGATGGTTTTAGAAAGGCCCAGATCGAAGACCTGAATTAGTTCCGTATCGCTGCGCAACACGAAGGCGATATAGGAACCGGTAAAAACGTGCTCCGGATCGACCTTATCCACCACCACTTTGCCATACGCCATATAGGAGACCAGGACCGCACCCGGAGGCAGGCCGGCGCGCAGATCCTCAACCGTGATCGCGTCCAAGCGCTCATCGGCGCGTACTGTCGCGCTGTGCTCTGCCAGCGCGCGCTCAATCTTTTCCATGCTCGCCTCTGCCGCGGCAATGGCTTTGCTTTTCCCCGCGGTGCCGGGCTTGATGGCATCGGCTTCGAGCACTCGATTGCGCGCCTGTTGCAAATCATCGAGTTGTTGCGCCAGATGCGGATCGTTGGTGGAGTTCAGATTGCGCTGACGGCGGGCAATTTCATCGGCCACAAGCGCCCGTGACCGCACCACTTCCTCGTAGGTGGGTTCGGTTGGAAGATCAGGATGCCTGGCCAGCAGGGAGAGCGCTACATGAATTCCGAGCGGCCGCCGTTTGAAGTATTCCAGCGCCTGGATTTCGGGCAGCGTGCGGGCCTGCAGGACAGCCCTTTCGCGTCCCAGGCGGGCGGAAAGCAGAGCTTCCTCGGCAGCCCGCTTGAGATCGCCTCCGGAGGCCAGCGATCGCGCGAAACCGAAATGGTCCCAGGCAAGATAATCGGAAGTCAGATAGGGATCTGCCAGTGCAATTTGAAAGCCCTTCCAAGCCAGTTCGAACTGCCCGGTGCGCGTGTATAGCTCGGCCAGATTGCCTTGAATACCGGCCAGCAACGAATTCTGCGGACCACTGGCCCGCGCGATCAGCTCCACCGCACGGTTGTAGTGCTCGATCGCCTTTGGAAAATCAGCGATTTGCTGGTACTGAACGGCAGCGTCGTTCTCCAATGTACCACGCTCGATATCGCTCAACCTGGCGCCGCGTCCGATCTCGAGAGCCTCCTCCATGTCGGCAACAGCGCCGGTGCCGTCATGCGTCAAATATCTCAGTACCGCGTGAGCGGTCAATGCTTCGATCAGTAGCTC
>JBELAI010000268.1:0-8469 GCA_049508975.1 Occallatibacter sp.
GCCTTCTCGGTGATTTCGCGGGCAAAAGAAATGGTCAATTCACACTCGAATTGAATGTGAGAAAAGACGCCGGAAGACTGAAGGACTTGCATCCTCGCGTGCAAATTGTAAAGAACCCTGGGTATTGGTGCTGGTTGTAGAGGTGAGATCGAAGTGGCGATCTGCGGCTCATAGTTCAATGAGTGTGCCCTAAACTGGTGGATTGTGGCCTTCCCCGCGGCTGCCTCGCAGCGAACAGAATTGCCCCTGGCTGCATATCTCAGAATTAGCGAAAAATCTGTGCGTTATTTTCAGGGCATTCATGTTATTGAACTTGGCACGCAATCGAGACCGTGGGCACCCGGATTGGTGGCTTAGAGAGTTTGGAACAGCAGGTCCTTCGACTCCGCTGAAGTACGCTTCGCTCAGGATGACAGCGCTTTTTTGATTCGAACTTACGAGACACTACATTAGAACGTAATGCGGCCGGATAACTCGAGGCTGCGGGGCCCTGCGCCTTCCGCCGTCTGCAGTGCAGTGATAGACCCGAACCCCGACGAATCGACCTGCATGTTGGGCGGCTCGTAATTACGGTGATTGAACACATTCGCAGCTTCAAGGCCGAACTGAAATTTGCTCTTCTCGGTGAGGGCGAGGTTCTTCATCAGCGAAAGTGAGAAGTTGTCTGTTCCTGGGCCAACCACGCCTCCGACCGGCGCGTTGCCGAAGCGGCCAATGCCAATGCCTGCGGCGGTCTGCAGATTCATATAAGGAAACGCGTTGGGGTTGAGCCACTGCGAGGTGGTGCGTTGCGGCGCATAAACCGACACGCCGCTCGACTGGTCGGGGCGGGCCTGGCCAACGGTGGTGAGAATGTTCGTGTTTGCCGGATCGACGCTCTGCTGGTACGGCGTGAGGAAAGGGCCGCTTTGCAGAATCGTCACCCCAGCCAGTTGCCAGCCGCCAACGAAACTGTTGACAGCGCCGCCTGTGCTGAGCCAGCGCTGGCCTTTGCCGAAAGGCAGGTCATAGAGGTACGTAACAAGAAATCGGTGTCGACGATCGTAAATCACATTCCCGTAGTCGAGCTGCGGATGGAAGCGGTCCGTGAGGAAGCTGCCTCCAGCAACGGCAAAGGCGTTGGGAGTCGCTCCGCCTGCGTTGGAGAGGTCGCGCGTGTACGTGTAGCTGGCATCGAACGTGAGTGCCTTGCCGCTGTGCCGTGATACTTCCACAGAGCCGCTGTTGTAATTGCTCTCGGCCGCGTTGGCCACGCTCTGGATGACGCTCCAGCATGGGTAGGGGCGGTGATCGGCTATGGAGGCGCCACCGTCGGCGACACATGCGGCAGTGGAAGGTGGCGCAGCAAGATCGCTGTTGAAATAGCCGTACTGATTAGCAGGAACCTGGTTGAGGTCGACCATGGCCTCAAGATTCTGGCCGTGGCTGGCTGTATAAGAGAATCGCGCGCCAAGGTTGCGGCCGAAGTCCTGCTCCAGGGTCAGGTTCCACTGCTGCACATTGGGGTCGTGATAGTGAATGGGAAATGCGTAGTAGAAACCCGCGGTCCCGGTTGAGCTTCCAGCAGCGGTATTGAAAGGATTTGCGAAGGAGAGCAGGGGCGTAACGCCGTCAGTTTGGTAGTCCTGGTTATAGGTGGCCACGTAGCTCGAGTGCACGGCCCAGCCCGCAACCAGCGAAAAGCCGAGGGGAGATTCAATGAAGCGTCCCCAGCCTCCGCGGAGAACGGTCTTGCCGTTGCGATATGGCTGCCAGGCAAAACCAATGCGCGGCCCCCAGTCGGTTGTGTCGGTGTAACGCAATCCTGCAGGAATGCCGGCTTGCGAGGCGGTCAGCAGGGGCGTGGGTGCGATCGCGTTCAAGAAATCTGCGGACGCGGCAGACACAGCCTGCGCATTCGAGACAATGACGGCGCCATTGACAGGCTGGCCGCCGATGTTCGCCGAATAATCGGGCGCAAAGGTAGCCGTGTTGTAGTGAGTCTCATGAATGGGCGGATGCAATTCGTAGCGCAGGCCGAGATTCAGCGTAAGTTGCGGCGTGAGCTTCCAGTCGTCCTGGCCAAAGAATGCGTAGGAGTAGCCGAGGCCGTTCATGGTCGGATTGTTTGTCGAACTCACCTCGGTGTAGTCCGGGTTGCCGAGCAGGAATGCGGTGTAGGGATCGCCAATGGCCGCGCCCACATCCGATGAACCGTCGAAGACGTACCAGCCGGAACGGTAGTTGCCGAAGACATTATCGTCGTGGTCGGAGATACGCTTGAAGTCCGCTCCGAATTTGAAGGAATGATTTCCATGCGACCACGTCACGTTGTCGAGAGCTTGAATGATCTGTCCGCGCTGTACGCCGGGATTGCCCGCGCCGGTGGACATGAATCCATTAATGAGCACTTGCGGAGCCTCAGACCAGTCGGTGTCCGGCTGCGGAACGGTAATGCCGGTCTGGCTAAGGATGCTCGAAGTTGAATAGCTCTGTGTCTCCGAAGTGTGCTGCGCGTTATAGCCGCCGCGAAACTCGTTCAGCAAGTGAGACGAGAAGATGAAGTTGTGGGCGAAGGTCATACCCTCGTCAATCTCCGGGGTGTTGTATGCGCCTTGCAGCGGGCTGCCGGCTTCAGCGCAATACGTGAAAGTGCAGGCGGCGGAAGGTGCAGTGGTTACCTGGCGATTCTTGTAAGAGAAACGGGCAAAGACCGTTTGCCGCGATGAAAGCGTGCGATCCAAACGCACGTCGCCCTGATTTGAAGAGATGGGCGAGGGGAAGTTGATCTGGTAATTGTTGGCGTAGGAGTCGGATGAGCCAAGGTTCGGCGTCGGCATCAGCACATTGAGCAGGTTGGCGGAGATCTGGCTTACAGGAACGTTTGCAGGATCGATGGGGGTGACGCCGTCGGGCTGATAAATAGCCGTGACTCCCTGGCCGGCGAGATAGCTGACCAGGTTGCCGCTGCGCATCGCCATGGAGGGCACAGAGAGAACTATCGGCGTCTCGCGAGGCAGGCGCAAGCCCTCAAAGCCGATGAAAAAGAAAGTGCTGTCGTGGCCGTTGAACCGGTGCGGAATCTCGACCGGCCCGCCGAGGGTTCCCCCGAAATCGTTCATGATGATCTTCGGCTTGGAGAGCGCGAATATGTTGTTGGAGTTTAGAACAGTATTCTCGTGATTCTCGAAAAGGCCCCCGTGATAGCGATTGGTGCCAGCCTTGGAGACGGTGGTGATGTCGGCCACGCCTCCGAACTCGGCGGAATTGTTCGACTCGGACACTCGAATCTCTTCGATGGAGTTGAAGGACGGGAACATTTCGTTGACGGGGCCGGAGTATTCAACGCCGACCGACGAGATGCCATCGATGGTCACCGAGAGCAGCGCGGCGGTGGTTCCGTCGACGGCCAGGTTTCCACTGTCGTCGGTCTGCACGCCAGCCTCGGTGGTGAGCGTGGAAATCGGGCTTGTTGAGCCAGTGGAGCGGGAATAGATTGCCACCGGCAGTTCGACCAGCTCGTCACCGACCTTTGTTTCCGCAAGGTTGGAGACGTCTGTAGTGATGACGGGCGACGCCTGGTCGACGACCACAACTGTCTGCGTCTCTGCGCCGGGCTTGAGGTTTGCATCCATGCGGCGCGTTTCGCGTGCGGTGAGCGAGATGGCGGGGAGCGACTCCGTCTCGAAGCCGGGCGCCGACAGAGTCAGCGTGTAAATACCAACGTCGATATTTTTGAAGGAATAGTTCCCATTCGCGTCAGTTACCGCGGTGCGGGTCGAAGTGGTGCCTGTGTTTGCCAGCGTGACCTGCGCACCCTGGACGACGGCGCCCGTGGAGTCGTGCACCGTGCCGAGGATTTCACCGAACGTGGATTGCGCCTCTCCAGGGACGGCGGAGAGCGCTAGTAGACAACAGGCAAGCAGAATCTGCCAAGCCACACGATGGCGAACGCAGCCAAGGGGAGAGAAATCATGCATGAGGAAGAGCCTTTCAAGAAAAATTGACGGAAGAGACGCTGTTTCTTCGCCTATGAATTGTTTGCAATTCATAATGTAGCCCCTGCAAGGGCGCAAGACGCGGTATTTTTCACGAAAATTTGCATTGGGAAACGGCAATTTGTACAGTGTGCGAGTAACGGAGATCCCGTTTGGCCTTGCCCCTTCTATCTCCGTGATAATCTTCCGGTGTGCATCCCGAAAAGAAAGCAGCAATGGAGCCAGCACCGCTTAATCAACCGGCTCAAAAGACCGGCTTCACGGCCTGGCACGCGGCTACGATTTTGTTGCTTGGCGTTGGCTACTCGGGCTACTACTTTTGCCGCTCGAACCTTTCGGTCGTGCTGCCTGATCTGATGCACGACCTGGCAAAACGTGGCATTCCGGCGAGCGAGGCGCAGATACGGCTCGGCTTCATCGCCTCGGCGGGCACGATCGCTTACGCGGTGGGCAAGTTCATCTCCGGCTCCATGGCCGACCTGTTTGGCGGTCGCCGCAACTTTCTGGGCGGCATGGCCGGGTCGATCCTATTCACGATTTTGTTCGTCTTGAGCGGAGGCTTTCCGCTCTTTACACTGGCGTGGGTGGGCAATCGGCTTTTTCAATCTACAGGCTGGGTGGGGTTGGTCAAGGTGGCGTCGCGGTGGTTCTCCTACTCCACGTATGGCACGGTAATGGCGGTTTTGAGCCTGAGTTTTCTTTTCGGCGATGCGGCCTGCCGCTGGGTGATGAGCGAACTGCTGGCGCACGGCGTGGGATGGCGAGGCGTGTTTCTAGCCGGCGCTGGATCGCTCGCGGCCCTTTTGCTGGCGAACGTTATTTTTTTGCGCGAGACGCCGGAGGAGCGCGGCCTGCCTGCTCCCGAGGCCAACCCACTCAACGTGTATGGCGCGGAAGGCGAGCATAAGGATGAGAAGCATCCAGGATTAAAGGCGATTCTCTATCCGCTGGTCACCAGCTTCCCCTTCTGGCTCGTTTGCCTGCTCTCACTCGGGACCACGCTCTTGCGTGAGACATTCAACTTTTGGACGCCAACGTATTTTGTGCAGTTTGTGGGACTGAGCAGCAGCCAGGCCGCGGCGCGGAGCGCTCTGTTTCCGTTGTTCGGCGGAATCAGCGTGCTCTTGGCCGGCGTGGTGAGCGACAGGCTGGGACTGAACGGGCGCAACCTCGTGCTGGTTTTCGGCATGGCGGCGAGCACGGTCTGCCTGGTGGTGCTGGCGCGCACGCCGGGCCACGCGAGCCAGTGGACACCGGTGGTGCTTGTAACGCTGGTCGGCTTCCTGTTGCTTGGACCTTACTCGTATCTCGCCGGCGCCATGAGCCTGGACTTCGGCGGCAAGCGCGGCAGTGCAACGGCGGCAGGAATTATTGACGGCGTGGGCTACCTGGCTGGATGGCTTTCCGGTGACACTGTTGCACGCATCACAGTCGCATTCGGATGGAAGAATGCGTTTCTATCGATGGCAGGCGTAGCGCTTCTCACGGCGCTGGTTGCCATGGTGCTGGCCGGCCATCAACGGCTTCGTGTGCCTGCCGCGGCGAATGGATGAGACCCATGCGACGACTCAATTCAGTGGATGAAGTGTTTGAGCTGCTGGAAAGCGGAGGCGGTGAAGCCTATTTCGGTGAACCGGTCACCGTGCTGGAGCATTCTCTGCAGGCCGCATGGTTTGTTCAGCGCGACGGCGGTGACGGCGCATTGATTGCCGCCGCATTGCTTCACGATCTTGGCCACTTGCTCCACAGCGAAGGCGAAGATGCAGCGACACGGGGATTGGACACGCATCACGAAGTTCTTGGGATTGAAGCGCTCGGAGAGCATTTGCCCGCGTCCGTCCGCGATCCCATCCGCCTCCATGTAGCGGCCAAACGCTACTTGTGTTTCGCCGAGCCGGACTACCTGACCGCACTGTCGCCTGCGTCCGTTGAGAGCCTCGATTTGCAGGGCGGCCCGATGAGTGCACTGGAGGCGGAAGCCTTTCTCGCGCTTCCTCACGCGCGAGAGGCACTGATCGTGCGCCGCGCGGACGATGCTGCCAAGGTGCAAGGCCTCGAAGTGCCTCAACTTGATACTTATCGTTCAGTTATCGAAAGCCTGTGGCGTTAATTCCCATGCTGGTTCTCTAACTTAGAACAAGTTAACTATTTATATTTCAGTCGCCCGCATAACTCTCTGTCCTAATCCTGCGCACTGGCGCCGCTTCGTCCTGCAACTTGAGCTAGCCCACTTTAAAGGTGAATGAAGACTCGCCGATAGGCATTGTAGGGAACACACCGAAGCAATCCGCGGTCATGTATTGTCTCGTTCACTGGAAGAGCGATATACAGATACGGCTTCGTAGAAGATCGGGTGCCCCTTGCATCACCGAGAGCATCAACTCGGCAAATCAGTGAGGAGATAAACAATGAAGCAAATGATTGGCAGATTGATGGCCGGGGGAATGCTCGCGGCTCTCACACTTTCGATAACCCTGCACGCGCAGGATTTCAATATAGGTAATCGCCCTGTGCAGGTCCACGGATTCGCATCGCAGGGCTACGCCTATTCCAACGAGAACAACTTCCTGACCATGAACACGAGTCACGGCAGCCCGGCCTTCACCGAGGGTGCGCTCAACTTGTCCATGCCGATTACCGACAAGTTCCGCGTCGGCGGCCAGGGCTATACGCGCAAGATCGGCAGCCTTGACGATTTCAAGCCGCAATTGGATTGGGCCTACGGCGACTATAAGTTTTCGGGCATGTTCGGCGTCCGCGCAGGAAAAGTGAAGACTGCTCTCGGCCTCTACAACGATACGCAGGACATGGAATTTCTGCACACATGGGCACTGTTGCCGCAGAGCATCTACCCGACCGACTTGCGCACTACGTTCATCGCGCATACCGGCGGCGACATATATGGGCGCATCCCGTTGAAAAAAGCTGGAAAGCTGGACTATACGGCTTATGCCGGATTACGGTCCTTCGATAGCCGCGAAGGCTATTACTACTACTCACTGGCCAATGGGTTCAACATCCTATCGATCAGCGGCCGCACGGAGGGGTGGGATCTGAAGTGGACGACACCGGTTACCAGACCATGTCTGGGTGGGATACGGGGACTATAACCGGGGCAAGTGGGAATTGGCCAGCGAGTACCGGAGCACGCTGGACATCTTGCAAATCGGGTCCCCCCTCTTTGGCGCGAAACCCTTCCCATACCCTCAGAACACCGAGGCATGGTTTGCATCCGCGGCCTATCACGTAACGCCGAAGCTGCAAGTTGGTGTCTATCATTCCAACCTGCATTTGGATAATCCCTCGAACCCGAAGGACACTGCCAGCAACCACATCTACGACGAGGTGGGAACGGCGCGTTACGACGTGAGCAGCCATTGGGAAGTGAAGGCCGAGGGCCACTTCATGGACGGTTACAGCGACATCTATTCCGCGCAGGGATTCTATTCGCAGTGGAACCCGCAAGGCCTTAAGCCGAAGACGAACATGGTTGTTCTGAAGGGCACCTTCAATTTCTAAGCAACTGTGGATACGGTCCACGAGGAGACAGTTATGAAACATCTGAGATTCATCGCGGTGATTGCGGTCGTGGCCTTCTGCGCATCGTGGCAGGCACGGGCCTCGGACGTCAAGGTAATCGCAAATAACAGCGTAACGGCAACCTCAATTTCCGCGGGCGATTTGAAGGATGTGTTCCTGCTGGATAAGGATTCGCTTGGTGGCAGTCACGTTGAGCCGGTGCTGCAGAATTCCGGGGCGGCGCACGAGGCATTTCTGAAGGAGTATGTCGGTAAGTCGAACGCCGTCCTGCAAGCCTTCTATCGTAGCCTGGTGTTTACAGGCAAAGCATCCATGCCCAAGGTCACTGCCGCCGATGCGGAAGCGGTTGCATATGTAGCAAAGACCAAGGGCGCCGTAGGATACGTGAGCAGCGGCGCGAGTACTGAAGGTGTGAAGACGTTACAGGTCAAGTAATCATGAAATGGGCCGCGCATCCTGCCAGAGAATGCGCGGCGCAAACGCTATCTGTAGATCGGCGAAGCAAATGCGACATCAGGGCGAAAGAAAAATCTGACGGTAAGGTGGCGGAATGTTTGGAAGCATGAAGATCAAAACGAGAATCCTGAGTATCCTGGCCGTGATGGCTGGCGGCTACCTGCTGTTGTTGGCAATGGTGCAGATTTCGGCGACGAGCACGCATAGCCGCATGTCTACGATCTCTTCTTCGCTGTTTCCCGCCGCGCTGAAAATGCAGGATGCGCAAGCGTCCTTTGAGCGGATGAAGAAGCATTACGGAGATGCCGTGGTGCTGCAGGATGCCAATTCGCTGAAGGGCGCGGAAGCGGATGCTGAAGTTACCGCCGCCGCGTTGGGCGAGGTGAAGACCGAACTGGCCTTTTCGCCGGAACTCAGCAAGGTAGCCGACCAGCTGCTGACCCAGTTCTCGTCGATACGGTCGCGCGACCACGACACGTATGCCGCCATACTTGGA
>JBELAI010000269.1:0-7662 GCA_049508975.1 Occallatibacter sp.
GACAGGTCTTCGTCCGTGGGGTGGAGAACCGGGGTCCCCGCGGACAGGTCTTCGTCCGTGGGGTGGAGAACCGGGGTCCCCGCGGACAGGTCTTCGTCCGTGGGGTGGAGTTGCGCCCCTCGGCGTCGTAGAGGTAGGTATTACCCGTCCCGCCGTCGAAGAGAACACTGCCCGCCTGGTCGTAGTTCAGCGGGGAGGGTGAGGGCGATCCGCCGCCGGGCGGAGTGACGGTGCTGAGCTGGTTGCTGGAGTTATAGTTCAGCACGGAGTTGGAACTGCTGGGGCCGGAGCCGGCGCAGGGGGTACTTTGCTGGACCTGCTGCGTGCGGTTGCCGAAAGTGTCGTAGCTCCAGCACAGATACTGCCCGGCATATTGGCTGGAAGTAGAGGTTGTGCCAGTATTCTGCATCGCGACGAGGCGGTTCAGCGTGTCGTATCCAGGACTATTTCCGCCGCTGCTGTCGGGGACGTTGAGCATGTTCCAGTTTCCCATCACCGAGTCAGTGAAGTTGAATCTTTCTGACAAAATAAATCTCAGATTTCTTCCGGAAGTTTGCAGTCTAATTCGTGAAAACGCGCACAATCGATTTATGGTGTCCAGAATTCCAATCGCTCCGGTTCAAAGTGTCAGGCATGTCCCCGGTCCGTACCCCGACGATGCTTTTCCTCCCACGCGCATGAAAACAATAACGTTACGGCGAAAAAACCCAAAACGACCCACGAAAACAAACAACTTACTGGTTGCAGACACGCATAGAATGAAGCGAATGGCAAAAAAACTGCGTGTAGGCGTTTTGTTTGGCGGGCGGAGCGGAGAGCATGAAGTCTCTCTGCTTTCGGCGGCTTCGATCTTGAAGGCAATCGATCGGAAGAAGTTCGACGTTGTCCCGATCGGGATCAACAAGAGCGGGCATTGGCTCACTTCGAGCGCCGCGCAAGGGCTGCTGGAAGGATCGGCGCCGGATGCGGGACCAATCGCCAATGTGCCGAAGAAGCTCCGTGCTGGAGATCCAGCGGCGACGCCCGGAGCGCGTGTGCTGGCTGAGGGCCAACCCACGTTCCTGGCGCCGGCACCGGCGGAAACCACGGCGATGAATAGCGATGCCGCTTTGGGAGGGCAAGCGCTCGACGTAGTGTTTCCCGTCCTGCATGGCACGTTTGGCGAAGATGGCACCATCCAGGGCCTGTTTGAACTGGCCGGGATTGCCTATGTCGGATCGGGCGTTCTGGGCTCGTCCGCCGGCATGGACAAGGACGTGATGAAGCGGCTGTTTCAGCAGGCGCGGCTGCCCATCGTCAAGCACGTTACCATCCTTCGGGCCGACTGGGAAAAGCAGCCGCGGAAGGCCATCAGTCAACTTGAGGCTGCGCTGAAGTACCCGGTGTTTGTGAAGCCTGCGAACCTGGGATCGTCGGTTGGAATCAGCAAGGCGCACGACCGCGGCGAACTGGGCCCGGCGCTGGACGAGGCGGCCAAATACGACCGCAAACTGGTGATTGAGCAGGGCGTGGGCGGCGCTCGACGTGGAGGAGCATCCGCCAAAGCGCGGGAGCTCGAGGTCGGCGTACTGGGCAACGACGATCCCAGGGCCAGCGTGGTGGGCGAGATTATTCCTGGTAAGGAATTCTACGACTATGAGGCTAAATATCTCTCTGAGGGATCGGTCCCGGTGATCCCGGCCCGTCTCACCAAGGCGGAGACGAAGCAGATTCGAGACATGGCGGTAGCGGCATTCAAGGCCTGCGACCTGTCGGGCTTGGCGCGGGTCGACTTCCTCATGGAACCCGACGGCAAGCGGCGCATCTATCTGAATGAAGTGAATACGATGCCGGGATTCACCTCGATCAGCATGTACCCCAAGCTTTGGGAAGCATCCGGCGTCGCCTACAAGGATCTGATCACGCGCTTGATTGAGCTTGCCCTTGAGCGGCAGGCGGAGAAGGCGCGCACGACGTATTCCAGGGACTAGGGACGTAGGGACTAAGGGACTATTGGCAGTGCTGGGGAACAGGATTATGCTTGCCGGTGTCTAACCTAACAGGAATGACTCGCAGGAAAGTCGCGGGAAGATCGGATTGGAGTGATAAAAGCCGATTGGACCTACTGGCTAGTCCCTACGTCCCTAGTCCCTTAGTCCCTGCTTTCCCGTACCCTAAGTCCGAGGAACTTTCACCATGACGTTGCTCGATGCACCAAAGTTCGACGCAGCCCGCGAAACGCGCAGGCAGGTGTTTCTCTACAGCACGGGCGGGTTTCTTCTTGTCCTTTTGATCGCGTGGTGGCTGATTGCCGGCCGTCCCGTGGACTGGCCCTGGAACTGGAATAACTACATGTTCGGCAGGTCGGTCGTGAACAGCTTCCTAGGCAACGTGGAGAAGAACGACCTGGCCTCGGCCTATGGGATCTGGATTCACGACAAGAACTGGCAGCAGCACCCGACGCAGACCGGCGCGTACCCGTTTTCGCGTTTCCAGGACGACTGGAGCTCGACCAGCCCGGACAATGAATACGGCGCGATTCAGAGCCACCGGATCGCCCTCGCAGGCCGGTATGGGAATGGAGTGCTGATCGCGGTCCTGATCAACGGCCGCAAGAGCAAAGCGCTCAATCTGGAATACGACCCGAAGACGCACGCGCTGAATTTTGCGCCGCCGGGAGTGGAACTTTACCTGGGGCCGTAGAAGGCAGAGACCCATGCCATGCCGCCGCTCGAAAATCTCTGCGACACCTTTGCTCTGTGTCAATGCATCCAATGGGCAAGGAGAGCAAGATGCCACAGAGTGCGCACGAACGAATCGCGGAACTTCACAACCTGGCCGAGCACGCCCACGCTGCCGCTTCAGCCGCCCACGCCAAAGGGGATCATCTCACCGCTCACGAAATGAGCAAAAAAGCTCTCGAACATTCGATGAACGCCTATCGGCATTCTGAAGAACTGGCCCAGGAGGCGGCTCGCTTAAGCAGGGCCTGAGCGTTTCGGTTGACCTGCGCCTTATAAGAGCGCCGCGAGCGTAGCTTCCAGGCTGGCCCCGTCCTCAACATTCAGAGATTTCTGTGTCACATCAATCTGCTTGAGCAACCCGCAGAGCACCTTGCCTGGTCCAACCTCGATAAAGTGTGTCGGCCCGCCGGCGATGAGAGCTTGCACACAATCAACCCACCGCACAGCACCGGTGACCTGGCGGATAAGTGCGTCCTTCGCCCCATCTGTGGTAGTCAGCAATGTTCCCGTCACGTTTGCGGCGACGGGAACGCTCGGGTCGTGAAGTATGAGCCCGCCAAGCACGCGAGCCACTTCATCCTGAGCCGGCTGCATCAGCGCGCAGTGGAAAGGAGCGCTCACCGGGAGCATCACGACACGCCTAGCGCCCTTTGCTTTTGCGATGGCAGAGGCTCTTTCGACAGCCGCCAGAGCGCCTGAAATCACAGTCTGCGTTGGCGAGTTGAGATTTGCGGCTGAGACGACCAGCCCGGTTTCCTCAGCGGCCTCACTGCAGGCCTCGGCCACCTGTTCGGCGGGTAGCGCAAGGACCGCAGCCATTGCTCCCTGACCGGCAGGAACTGCCAGTTGCATGGCATGGCCGCGGGCCTTTACGGCGCGAACCGCATCGGCAAAGCTGAGGGTTCCAGCGGCAACGTGGGCCGACCACTCGCCCAGCGAATGTCCAGCGGCCAGGGCCGGATGCACGCCGTGTTCCGCCAGCACACGCCATGCGGCTACGCTGACCGTCAAGATGGCCGGCTGGGTGTTTTCGGTGAGCTTCAGGTCCTCTTCAGGGCCCTCAAAAATCAGTTTTGAAATCGGGAAGCCGAGAGCTTCGTCGGCTTCGGCAAAGGTCTCGGCCGCGATGGGAAAACGCTCCGCGAGATCGCGGCCCATGCCGACGGCTTGCGAACCCTGGCCTGGAAAGAGAAATGCAAGTTTGGTGTTCATGCCATTCAAGATTTTACTCCGACATCCAAGAGCGCAGAGTGCGCCTCGATACCGGCGGAAGTCTACAATCCTAAGTTTCAGTAACTGAGAGCCAAGCCCGTACATCCTTGATCGAAACGATGAGCCGTCGTTCGCCGACTGGGCATCTGATGAAGCCGTAACTTTCATAGAATGCGGTGATCTTGTCGTCGATTGCATCGACGAGAATCGCGGCGAGACCACCAATTTCCGATGCTTCTATTGTGCGGATGAAGGCGTCCTTGAGAAGAGCCCTGCCGATCCCGCGATGCTGCATCTTCTTGTCTACAGCGAAACGAGCAAAAAGCATGACCGGGATTGGGTAGTGTGGCGGCATAAAGGACTGGATCGAAGCCCGAGAGTCTTCGAGTCTGACCGAGCCGAACGCCAAGGAGTAATAACCCAGGACCACGTTATTCAAATGCACAACGTAGGTCTGGGTAGAATCTGAGCCTTGGTTCCGCAGCGCGTCTCTACGAATGAAAAGGTCCAGCGGGTTCTTGCCGCATTTAAAATGGCGAACCTCATGCCGAGGAGCAAGCTTTTCAACGAGCGAGATTTCAAGCGGAAAGGTCAATTGTCCTCCTTAATATTTTCTTGACAGACGATTGTTAAAGGCGCAGAATAATTCTTGGATTGTCATACACTGTACGTACAGGAATTAACCAATGTCAACATTGCCGCGGGAACTGAAATCCAAGCGAATCAACGCGCGGATTTCCGCAGCCGAAGAGGCGTTGTTGCGCCAGGGAGCGCGGCGCAAAGGCCAAACCGTGACGGAATTCATTGTGGAGAGCGCCTGCGCCGTTGCGGAAATGGAACTAGCTGAGCAGAAGGAATTTGTGCTTCCTCCAGCCCAGTGGGAGGCATTCCTCGCCGCTCTCGACAAGCCGACCCAGCCAAATCCCGCCATACATCGCTTGCTGACGGAGCCAAGCGTTGTCGAATTGGCCAATGGGAAACAAAAGTAAGACTCAACGCTGGATCGGCGACCTCATTGCGGCTTGAACGGGAACTCAGTTCCAGCGCTTCTTGTCGTCGGGATCTTCGTCCAACTGGCGGCCCTGGCCGTCAAAGCGGACCGTCCTCCCCTGCGACCGCATGTAGACCTCAAACTTCCGTGCGGCCTTGCGGCGCTTCCAGCGGTAATAGCGGTTGCGCAGGCCGTACCATTTCTCGCTGAAAAGGAAGGTAACGCCGCGGCGTGGGGCCAGCCGGATGAACAGAAGGCCGGCCAGCGCTCCGCCCAATTGGGCAAATGCGTACATGCGCTGCTGTCCGAAAAGCATTGCGATGGAGATCAGCGCGTAGATGGCGGCAATGTAACGGGCCTTGATGCCAATGGTGAAAAAGAGCAGGAATTCCATGTCGCCATAGAGCACGCCGATGGCGATCAGCAACCCGAAAATGCCGCCGAAGCAACCGTAAAAGGGCACCGGGTTTTGTGCAACGCCCATGGTTCCAGCGACGATGTAAATGATCAGGGCCGCAACCGCCGTACCCACCACAGATGAGGCGTAAAGCCCGGTTACCCAGGTCGAATTATGCAACTGCTCTAGAAATCCCAGCATGAACCACAGCGAAACGAGCTCCAGCGCGGTCCCAATCACACCTGAATGGATGAAGCTGTAGGTGAGCGGCTGCCAGAAGTTCCCTTGCAGGAACATGTCGGGGGAAAAAACCAGATGCCTTACCAGCGCTTCGGTCGCGACAGGAGCCGCCAGGCCCGCCACCAGCAACGCAAAGTAGGCAAAGATGTTGGCCAGCACCAGGCGGCGCGTGACGCCCGCGAAGGCGGGAAAGGAGAACGAACTGGCGCCGGTTCTGGGCATCGCTCTCCACAGGGTATACGCTGGAGCGGTCCGGTGTCATGGGATCGTCCGAACGGGTAGTGTCTCAGTTTGACATCGTGGCCATTTCGGGCGGATGCAAAATAATGCCCAGAAGGGGCTATTGCATCTTTGGAGAATGCCGATAGACTGATTGGGCAAGTGCGGAATGATGTTAGAACTATCCCAAGGCATTTAGAACTTTTTCTCCGGGAGCAGGAGAAAATTCGCCGATTTCATCGGCCATTCCGTATGCGACAGCATCTGAACCAGTGAGGTAAACGTCATGGAAGCGAAATTGAGTCCACAGATCATCGGGCAGCCTCAGGTGAGCGCGCAGGATTTCTTCCATTCGGGCATCGTCAATAGCGAGGTTGGCTGCGACCGCTTTCAATCTATCAACGCCAGCCCCATTGGGGGAGTTGATAGCCTTGTGAATCATGAAAACGGCGTTCGCAGTGGTCTTACGAGAATGCGCTCCGAGATAGGCGAGAATGGCGGCAGAGGCAACTTGGCCAGCATTGTAGAGAATAACCTCTATGGAAAGCTTCTTTAACGCGTTGTAGAGAAAAACGCCGTCTCCTACGAACCCTCCCCATGATTGGAATAGGATATGGATGCGTTTCGTTCCGTTATTGCTGACTATAGTCAGACCATTAACGAGCTTAGACGCATTCGCGGCATTGATGTCGCCACAATAGGTTGCCCAAATCTCCTCTGGGACAGGTTTCTTAGTCTCTTCCGGCATAGCGGAGATATTACACCTTTCCTATGGTGTTATTGAGCCAAAGGCGCTATTTCTTCATAGTTCCAAACGTGATCAGAAATGCTAGCCGCCATCGCTGGGGTGATTCTCAGCGTATTGTGAATCCGAGCGAAATCGCCTCTGCCATCCAGCGCAAGGGCTGTGGATATCAAACTGGGACACTACCTCCGAACGAAAGATGGGACGGGTTCCGTTACGGCACCACGACCAGGCTGCGATGTCCGGCCGTATCGACAGTGCGTACCCCGAAGAACACGTTGTCTTTGGAGATGGGCACAGTGATGGTGACCGGCGGTCCATCGGCTGGTGCGTCTACAACTTTGGAGAATTGCCAGTCGGACGCAGTAGTCTCCCGCCACAGCAATTCGTAGTGGAATTTTGTACCGGCTCCCTCCGGGGCTTCCCAACGCAGGGTGGCGCCGTTTTCCAGATTTTTGGTAACGATGGCGACTTTATCAGGCTGCCCCGGCGACGAAGCCAGCGTGGCCAGGGTCGCTGCATTGAGCCTGGCAACATTGGCCACATACTTGAAGTCGACAAACTGGATCAGGTCGCCGAGAATTGGATCGCTAGAACCGGCCGCCGGCATCACGATGTTCTGATGCTGGTGGTTGTAGTCTTCGCGCCACTCGGTAAAGCGGACGGCCGCAAAGCCCTCGCGGTTGAAGGACGTGTGATCGCCTCCGCGCAGATAGCGGTCAGGCCGGTTCACAAGAAACGGCGCAAACATGGTTCCCTTGGCCGACGGGAAGTAGGTCTGGGCCGTGTCGGCGATGGCACGGGCAAGCTGGCGGCTGGGCGAGTCGTCTTCTTCTCCAAGGGCACGAATCCTGCGCACCTGCTCTGGAGTGGCAGCGGTGGGGACGCCTTCAGAGAATACGCGAACCCGATCTTTGAGCTGCAGCGTATCGCCGGGTGTGGTGTTGCCGCCTACGATGTCGTTGTTGAGCACGGCTTCCAGCTGCCATCCCTCGCTCTTGGCAAGTTTGGCCAGATGGCTTGAGCCGTTCAAGCCTTGCTCTTCACCGGCGACGGCTACGAAAACTACCGTAGCGGGAAGATGGAGCTTGCTAAGAGCGCGGGCACATTCCAGCGAAACGGCCACCCCGGATGC